>NZ_JBSEYC010000002.1:0-475955 GCF_053627595.1 Micrococcus sp. 140720015-1 | reverse complement strand
GGAAGGTTCACTCGAAGGCTCCCACGGTGACCGCGTCCATGCTGGGGACGGTGTTGGCGGCCGGGGAGGGTTACACCACTATCAGGGACTCAACTTTGTGACTTGCGCGGCTTCTGCACCGTCGGTTGAGGGCTTGAGCCTCCGCTGGCCCAGGGGACGGCCCTGACCAGTGCCGGGCCCTGTGTGGTGTGGCCTGGGTCTGCCAGCCACAGCGGCCGGTCTTTAGCGCCAGGTAGGCGGTGGGGCTTTCATCGTGGGGATGGCGGCGCCCAAGGTGCTGCTGAGGGCCCGTGCATCGGCGAACGCCTGATAGGTGGGTGAAGTAGATGCGGGCACGAGGCCAGCGCGTCAGAGTCAGCCTGAGTTCTTTGAGAGATGAGGGGCGGGCATGAAGAGGTCGCGCATGGATCAGCGTGTAAGGCGCCGCGCGTGCCTGAGGCCATATGCGCGGGTAGTTCAGGCAATGGGGCAGGCAACGGGCTTCCAGGAAGAACAGGTGAGCGCAGCGTCTTTAGGAAACAAGGATTGGTCGTGTCCGGATGGTCTTACCAGTACCCAGCGCCACGCTCATGTAGATCTTGGGGGTCTGTGGGCCCCCGGACTCGCGAGCCAGTTGGGCGAGGCCCCGGGCGACTTCGGTGTCGATGTACCACGACGCGTTTTCCCCCGGATCGATTCTACGAGGCAGTGATGGCCCAAGCAGTTCAGGTGCGCTCAGCGCGATGTAGGTGACATCCCACCGATGCACCCTCATCGCGACTCGCTGGACCGTCAGCGAAGCACGCCCGACATTGGCTACTGCGACGCCATGTACTTCTCGGCCTTGGATATCGCGACTCCGCAACAGTTCAAGGCTGGAAGGCGCGGAACGTTTTCTGGAGATTGCACCCATGTAGATGCCATCTGCGGCTTGCAGCCCATGCATCAGCGTCACACGGGCCCGAGCTGACGACAGCACCCATTGAGCTATTTGCCATGTCAGGGACAAGCCCGCCACCCCGAGGGATAGCGAGGCAACGACCAACGAGAGTACCGGGAGCCAGCCCTGGGGCGATGAAGGATCCATGAAAGTGGACCTTAACCGTGTCGAAGCCACAGCCTCTTTCTGCGCAGTCTCAACACATGGCGCCCAGTATGGTGGCTCTAAATGTTCACCAAGGCGCGTGTGGCCGTGTTGGACGTTGCTCTTGGACATGTGCGCGGGGGTGGCGGAACCCAGCCGATAGAAGCGGCCAGGGCCGGGGCTGTCGTGGTCAAGGTGTGCAAAGCGCCACGTAAGTCGATGCTGGGGAAGTGGCGGCCCCTCCAACCTGAAACGGGATGGGCTGGAGGGGCCTTCGCGGGAGGCCCGGAGGGGGGATGGGCCTGCGACCGCGCGGGTTCAGCGTATCGGTCAGAACAGGTTCTGCCAGGTGTAGTCGCTGATCTGTGGTTTCTCCTGGTCGTCGCTCATCTGGAAGACGAACAGACGGCGGGTCTGGCCGTCGTGGGTCTTGCCCCCCGGTTCGCGCCAGGTCCAGGTGACGTTGACGTAGATCGCGTTCGGGTCGCTGTCGGGGACGATGGCCGCGTCCGGTTCGCTGGTCCAGTTCCCTTCGGCTGCGGCGACCCACTCCGGGGTGGAGGTTCCGCGATCGGAGACGATGATCTTCTTGGCCCGTGCTGGCGTCATCAGATGCGCCGCGCGCGGGGCCGACGCGGACTCGTCCAGGTCCTCGGCCGGCTTCCAGGTGGTCATGATGCGCGCCGCCTCGACGGCGACTTCTTCGGCCTTGCTGGCGGGCGCGTAGCTCAGGGGTCCAGCCGTGGGCGTGGGGGTGCTCGTGCTCATCGTGGCCGGGGCCGGGGTGGTAGCTGCGG
This sequence comes from Micrococcus sp. 140720015-1, assembly GCF_053627595.1. Classification (NCBI taxonomy): domain Bacteria; kingdom Bacillati; phylum Actinomycetota; class Actinomycetes; order Micrococcales; family Micrococcaceae; genus Micrococcus; species Micrococcus sp. 140720015-1. The sequence continues at coordinate 474,095 of NZ_JBSEYC010000002.1, read as the reverse complement.
CGGCTTGGCCCTCGGGTGTCGCCGTAGGGCGGGTGAAGGTCCAGAGCAGCAGAGCGCCGGCCAGTGCAGCCAGGCACAGCAGGGCCAGGCTGGTCAGGGCCATGAGACGTTGGCGGTTCATCGGATGCCTTTCGGGTCAGGATGCGCAGGCGTCGGTGACGTCGCGGCCGTGCGGGCAGGCGGCCACGCCGTTGGCTTCGAGGATGGGGCGGGGGTCTACGGTGCGGGACTGCTCGAACATGCCGCCGGGGGAGTCGGGCATGTTGATCATGAAGTGCAGGTGGTGCTTCTCGGCCAGGCCGGTGTCGCCCTCGGTGCACAGGGCCTTGCCTGCCGGGACGGAATCTCCCACGGCCACGCGGACGCTGCCCTCGGCGCAGTGCAGGTAGGTCATCACGTACCCAGGTTCGGCGATCTGGCGGCCGCGCACGAAGATGCCCGAGTCCGCGTCGAGGTTGATCTGGGTGATGGTCATGGCCGTGGCGGCCACGACGGTGCCAGGGGAGCCGTCCGGGTTGGCGAAGTCGATCCCGTTGTGGTTGCGGATGACGTCGGAGCAACTGACGCCGGACACGCAGTCACGCCAGCCGTAGCCCGAGGTGAAATAGGAGCCGGGCAGGGGATGGGTCCAGTCACCGGCGACGACGACATCATCGCCGCCTATGACGGGCTTGCACTCGGTGGTGTAGATCGCGGTGCGGGCCAGGATTTCGGTGTGGTAGGCCGTGGCCTCGGGGGCCTCGGGCAGACCGCCGACCTCCAGGACGGTGTTGTGGCCCAACCGGTAGCCGGAGAGGACCATGCGCACGAGCAGCTCTTCGTCGCCCTTGGCCAGGTGCCGATACTGGTCCTTGAGCCACTTCAGGAACCGGCCCTGCGCGGCGATGGAGTCGTGGCCGTTGTAGGGGTCCCCGCCCTCGCCGAAGGTCGGCCAGGTGTCGTCCTTGAACTGGCCGAGTCCACGCGCCCCGGAGGGTGAGGTGACGGTGGGGTCCCAGCGGGACTCCTGGAAGATCTGGGAGGCGATCACCTCCTGGCTGAAGCCGGAGACCTGGGCGGCCTTGGCCACGTCCTCGCGGTACTCCTCGGGGATCTGGGCTTGGCCGGCCTCACCAGCGGCGCAGATTTCCGCGACGCCGCCGCCGGTCTGGGAGGTCTTGGAGGCGTGGAAGGTCGCCGCGGCCACAAACGGGAGCAGGACGAGGGTCGCGCCCAGGATCAGCAGGAACAGGACAACGAGGGCCAGTCCTGCGCGCTTCACGCCAGCCCCTCGATGAGGGCAGCGGTGGCCTCGAGGTAGGCGCGGCGGGTCTTCTTGTGCAGGCGGTCCCAGTCGATCTCGTCGCCCTCGTCCAGAGCGGGGTCGAAGGGGATGACGATGACGGCGGCGACGTGCTGGGCCAGCAGCTCGCGGACCTTGTCCAAGCGTTCGGTGGAGGCTTCGGCGGGCTGGGTGATCAGGGCGATGGAGCGGGAGAGCTTGTCGGCGTGGCCGGCCTTGCGCAGGGCGTCGATGGTCACGAAGGCACGGCGGGCGGCGTCCTCCTTGTTCGTGATGGCCACGACGACGGTGTCGGCCACGTCCACGGCTGCTTGCCAGGTGGCGGCGGTGGAGGCGTTGCCGGTGTCCACGATGGCCAGGTTGTAGTGCTGGCGCAGGACTGCGTGCATTTGACGGAAGGCGTCGGCGTCGATGACCTCGCGGTCGCCCGCGTGGTCCTGGGAGGCCAGGACGTGGAAGCGGTTGTCGCCCTGGGCGCGGACGTAGCCGGTGAGCTTATCGACGTGCTCGGGGGTGCGGAACTGGTCGATGTTGGCCAGCAGGTCCAGGGCGGTGTGGTGGTGGGAGGCCGGCATGGCGCGGTCGGCCAGGTTGCCTGCGTTCTCGTTGTTGTCCCAGGCCAGGACGGTGCCACCACGGACGCGGCCGAGGGTGGCCGAGAGCAGGTAGGTCGCGGTGGTCTTGGACGCGCCGCCCTTGATGTTCACGACGACGGCGGTGCGGTGCCCGGGCAGTCCGCGCTGGATGGTGGTGATCAGCTCGCGGGCGTGCAGCTCGTCGGCGGAAGGGGCCAGGTGCCAACCGAAAGCCTCGTTGAGTGCGCCGCGCCAGCCTTCGCGGGCAGGGGCCTTACGGCGGCGCTCGGGGCGGGTGCGGGTGGCGAACGTTTCGGCGGTCGAGACCGGGGCCGCGGGGGTCATGGGCGCGGTGGGGGTGAAGTGCTGGTCGGTGATGCCGGGCAGGTCGGAGGTGATCGTGACCTCGTGGCCGAGCCGGTCGGCGGCGGACTGGCCGATGGTGGCCAGGGCCGAGGGCTGCACGGGTGAGGCGACGCCAGTGGGGTCGGTCAGGGTGAAGGCCGTGTAGGAGAACGTGTAGGCGGGCCGGGCCGTGGTGTCCGGGGCGGGCGTGAGCTGCCCGTCCTCGTGGACGGTGAAGGTGGCAGGGTCCACCGGCAGGGCGTTGTAGGTGTCCGTGACCGCGATGGTGGGGGTGTGGCCGCTCCGGGAGGTGGTCACGGTGTCCAGGGCGGTGGCCAGGTCGGTGGCCGGCAGGCGGGTGCCGGTGGAGTCGGTCAGGATGACCTGTCCGGTCAGATGCAGGGTGGTGCTCATGGTCGGTTCCTCCTGGAACGGTGGCCGGGGTGGCCGCGTCTTGTCTGGGGTCGTCCTGGATTCGCGTGCAGGGGGTGGGGATGTGTGGCAGGGCTGAGCATGAGCAAGGCCCCCACCCGGGCGGGTGGGGGCCTTGGCTGCGTCGTCGCCGGTCGGGAGGTGCCTAGAGGCTGGGTCCGGCGACGGCTGGGGTCGGGGCGGTCGTGGACTCCAGGGCGCGGGCCTCGGCAATGGCTCGGGTGTAGGCGCCGGGGTTGAATCCGCTGGTGGTCGTGGTCGGGGTTTGCAGGATCGGGGTCTGGAGGTGGCCGGCCTGGCGGAAAGCGTCCACGAGGTCAGGGCGCTCGGTGAGGTCGACGTAGGTGTACGGGACCTGCGCGCGGTCGAGTACCTTCCGGGCCAGGCGGCAGGGATCGCAGCGCGGTTGGCCGTAGAGGGTGATGGGGGTGGTCATGGTGTCCTCCTGCATCAGAACGGGTTCTCGGTCTCGATGCGCTCGACGTCGTCGGCCAGCTCCTCGGCGGTGAGGATCAGCTCGCAGATGTCCTCGACGGTGAGGTCCTTGTCCGTGGCGTTGTCCAGCCACCATCCGGCGCGGGTCAGGGTCTGGGCGGCCGCCAGGACGTCGGTGATCTGCTGGTGCTGGTCCGGGGTCTCGTCGGAGCCGAGGACGTCGGAGAGCACCTGGTAGCGCACGCGGGTGGCCCAGTTGACCTGCTTGTCCGAGCCGGTGAGGTCGGGCAGGTCATGTTCATGCGCGAACTGGTCGGCGTCCAGGAGTGTCTGCCGGTTCTGCAGCTCGAGGTCCTCAGCGCTCTTCTTGCGGAAGCAGGAGGTACAGACGCGGTTCTTGCCCAGACCGAAGGCGTGAGCCTTGCGCCGGCCAGCGGGGACGCGGGCGAGGTCCACGGTCTCGGTGTGGCCGCAGCTGAACTCGATGGGGAGCTTGGTCTTGATCGCCATGATGATCCTTCGTCGGACGGTGTGGTCGAACGGGATTCGCGCGGGGCGGTGGTGGTGGTGTGTCCGCGGGATCAAGAGGCGAGGGCGTGGATGCGGTCGGTCACGCCGGGCAGGGTGGTGATCGCGGCGACGTCGCGGGCGAGCTTGGCGGCTGCCACGCGGGTGTAGACCATCGTCGTGGACACGTCGGCGTGGCCGAGTAGATCGCGCAGGGCGAGGATGTCCAGCGAGGCGGAGTAGACGTGGGTGGCGAAGCGGTGGCGCAGGGTGTGGGCGGACCATCCGGGCTCGAGCAGGTCGTTGATGCGTTGGGCGATGGAGGCGGGCAGGTAGTGGCCGGTGGGGTTGCGGTCGGAGGGGAAGAGCCAGCCGGTAGAGGGCACGAGCTGGAGGGCTTCGGCCAGGAGCGGGTGGACGGGGACGTGGCGGATGTGTCCGCCCTTGCCGGTCACGCGGATCAGGTCGTCGTTGATGTCCTCGGCGCGTAGGGCTGCCATCTCTCCCACGCGGAGTCCGCTGAGGGAGCCGAGAAGGAGCATGAGGATGTCGGTGGGGCGGGTGCAGCGGGCGACGGCGGCGCGCAGGACGTGGTCAGGGGTCGGCCGGGGCAGGCCGCGGGGGACCTGGATGTGGGGCAGATCGAGGGTGGGGTCCATCGTGGTGCGGCCGGCTTGCTGCGCCCAGCGGTAGTAGCTGCGGATTGCGTCGAGGGCGTTCTTGCGGGTTGCGGGGGACTTGCCGACGGTGCCCAGCCAGGCGGTGATCATCGGAGCGTCGAGGGTCCACGGGGTCTGGCCGGCGGCCGCGGCCCAGGTGGTGAGGCGGGTGGCGTAGTGGAGGCGGTTGGCCACGGTGCGGGGACGTCGAAAGACGCTGAGCCAGGACTCGAACGCCGTGACGTCTGGGGAGATGTGCCTCGGGTGCGACATGGGAGCCTCCTGCCATCGGGTTGGATTCAGTGATGGTGACAGAAGCTGCGTGGGCAAAAACGGAGGGGCTGCCCACATGTGGGCAGCCCCTCCGGTGTGGGTGGCTGTGCAGGAGCACGCTGGCGCTCCAGCACTGCAAGTCTGCGTAAGGGTGGCAGGACTTTGACAGTCGGAAAGGTTGACGATCTCTACGCGCGGGGAGCTGACTCCCATGTGACGAACTCGGCTGCAGTTCGCCCGCTGGTGCCATAGACCTGCACCGTGTAGGTGTCACCGGCTATTGAGTCAAAGTCGAAGGACCAGTGAGTCGTTGATTCGCTTTCTTTCCTGAGCTTGAGGCTAGAGCGAGACTCCGAGGGGTACTTCGAGAGAATTGCACTCTCTGCGCGGCGGCGAGCAGAGTCACGGTCATCGCGTCCGGGCTGGCTCCGCTGCAGTTTGTCAAGCAAGAACTGGACTGTGGGGAGGGTTTGCACTACTTGCAACGCGACCATGATTGTGGTGATGCCGTCGGCCCCTACTCCGCCAGCGTTTTTTGAGTACTCCTCGAAAGCGCCGGATGTCCACCCCAGCTCGTGACGCAGTTCCTCGGTGAGATCTTCGAGTGCGCCGAGCGACCAGCCGTCGGACGGAGTGGAAACGTGTACGAACTTGGATGGGGGTTCCCCAAGCTCGAAGGTGGATACCTCGTATTCCAGGATGCCGTTTTTTACAGTGTGGACATCGATGCTGTCGATCATGTTGTAAACCCTAAGCGCCGAGGCGGGGTAGTGCTATCGGGAAAATCGTTCGGCAACTTCGGCGTGAGAGCGACGTGAACCCTGGAGGCGCGTTTTTAGCCGAAGCGTGGCTGGGGAACGAACATGAGGCCGATCCAAGCCAGTGCGCCGAGGATGGTGGGGGCAGCGTAGAGGTCTGCGGGGCCACCCATGTACCAGACGAAGCCGGCGACCGCGGCGACGGCGAACGCGAGGAACTTGGCCATCGCCAGCAGCGAGCTGAGGGGTCGGAGGATGAAGCCGATGACGGCCATGACTGCGATGCCGATGAAGAGCCACATGGCGGGTGCCTTCCTGGTGAGTGATGGGATCAGCGTGCGGGACGGCGCGGACGCGTTAGGGAGAACACAAGGGCCAGCGTGGCCTTCACGGTCTCATTAAGCAGTATTGGGGACAAATAATCGAAGGGTTGTTGGTTCGAATCCAACCGGGGGAGCAAAAACAAGGCCCTGACTAGGCACGATGCCGAGTCAGGGCCTTTCTCGTACCGCGACAACGGCCGCGATCCACCGGAAACCTACCGCTTTCAATCAGGACGCCGCCGCGCCCTCCGTCCTCCAGAATCCCGAGAGGACGTCCGTCCGGTCCGCCGCCTCGGCTGACCGCGCGACGTAGTGCGCCCGGGTCACCGCCTCGTTCGCGTGACCGATCTACGCCGACGCCGCCGCGAGACCGTGGGCGTCCGCGATCCACGACGCCGCCGACTTCCGGAGCACGTGCGGATGGACCCACTCGAAGCCGATCGCCTTCATCGCCGTTCGCCACTGACGATGGAAGTTGGACGGGTCCCGGAGGGTCCCCGTCGCCGAGGGGAACACCATCTCCGGGACGATACCGAGGGCCGTGATCGCGTCCCACCGCTCCCGGAGGAGCGACACCGAGCCCGACTCGAGCGTCTTCACGAGGTGAGAGCTCGCTGACTTTGCGTGAGCCTGCCGGACGACCCCGGCCCCGCGCACGGGCACCACGGCGCCGTTGATGTCCACCGTCCCGGCGCCGAGGTCCACGTCGGACCACCGCACCGCCAGGACCTCGGAGGACGAGGCGCGGAACGCGTGGCTCGAGGAGACCATCGCCGCCATGAACGCCGAGACGGCCGCCCTCCTCGAAGGGCTCCCGGCCCCCGAGCTGGACGCCGAGGACCGCCAACTCGAGGCCGAGCTCATGCGGGGGCTCTGACCCGGCCCCAGGGCACCCACGGCGCCCCGTTCCCCTTTCGAGGGGGCGGGGCGTCTAACCGTCCCTGGCGGGGTCGCTGAGTTTATTCACAGGGCGGCACTCGGATGTCCTGACACTTTACGGAACGGCTACCCTTCGTTCGGTGAGGCGGCTTGTCTGCGAGCCCACCGCAGAGCCGCCTCAATTGCCTAGGCACGTCGATGAAGTCATGAGAAGGGAACAGCGGCGATGGATGACGTACGTGACCATGATGGGCCGGAGCCCACGTCGACCCCGTTCCCAGCTACAGGTGCTACCTTTGCGGCACCTGGAGGCTCCCACCCGAACCGAACCGATGCTCCGGCATCTGGTTCCTCGACCCCCCAGGATGAGAGAGGAGCACCCCATGTCGATCACCACCTTCCCGAAGCTCCCGCAGATGCCTCGGACCGGGGCGTCAATGCGCCTCGACCAGACGTCGAACATGAACCGACTCATGTCCGAACTTCAGAGGACTCAGATACGAGTCATTCGCCCGACGAGGCGTGTCTCGACGACGCAGGCAATCTCGTCCGGCCTGAAGTCCATGAAGGTGAATTCCCGCTAAGAGATCAAGAAGTTGACAGAATCGCGACCGTTGCGACAGAAGTAGCTGTTGCCGCTTTCCAGTCGATTTCTGCCTCCTATAGTGGGCCCATCCCCGATTCTGCTGAGTTCTACAAGTACGAGCCTGAGGATCGGGAGCGGATCCTCCGCATGTCTGAGGCTGGGTCTACGGACGAGTCGGCGAGGCGAGACCGAATCGTCAACGCCAGTATCGCCGAGATGAAGGGTGGCCGATGGATGTCTTTCATTCTGCTCATCAGCGGGATGTTCGGTGCCATCCTGACTTTCGCTTTATTCCATAGCATTCTCCTAAGTGCCGCCTTTTTGGCCGCCCCTCTGTTTAATTCTGCAACGGCATTCCTTGGTGGACGAAATGGAAATAGGGGAAGTTCCGTCGCTGGCAAGAGAATCGAGGATGACGGGGCTGACGTCTAATGGCGGTGGAGAAGCTCCTTAGCTGTGGCTCTCCCGGGGTTGCTGGACGACGCCAGCGCCCGCCGGGGCCCCGGCCGGACCTTCTGGCTGTTCCCTTTCCACGGGTTCACTTTCCTTAGCCGCCACTCAGGCTACGCTCAGCCTCATGATCCACCCCGCCCGATTCGTCGCGCCGACCTTCGCCGCGATCGGCGCCCTCGCCCTGACCGCGTGCTCTTCCGCGTCCACGTCCTCCGCCCCGACCGTCACCGCGACGGCCACGGAGACCGTCACCGCGTCCGCGACGCCCCGCGCGGCCGCCTCTACGGCCGCGTCATCTACGACGCCGCCCCTCGTCTTCATGGCCCGATGGGTCCCGGAGGACACCTCGGACACCCGAGCGACCGAGGGCATCGTGAACGTGTGGGCCAACGGTCGGACCATCGACAACGAGCGGAAGGCGCGGCTCCCGTCGCGGCACGGGGGCGTCGACTACTACCTCGTCACCGCGAACGGCGCGACGCCGGGGATGGAGGTCTCCATGAGCGTCACGACGATCACATCGACGCCGGGTTCGGTGGAGTGCACCATCTCGCAGGAAGGCGCCCCGGACCCGTTGATCCGCGTCCGGTCCCAGCCGACGGCCAGCGGCGAGCAGATGAGGCGCGCCGAATGTAAGGCCGTCGTCCCGGGGCGTTGACCTCGTAGAGACCCACCGTTTACCCACCGGAAACGACGCGAAACAACCGGATCGAAGCGGAGCTCGGCCACCCTTCGTCCCCGCAGGTCTGGCGGAATCGCGCGGAGGATGGGACGACGCCCGAGGCCGCCGGAATCCCACCCGGTCAATCGAAGGGCTGTTGGTTCGAATCCAACCGGGGGAGCCGAGCAGAGGCCCCTGCACCGACCATGTCGGTGTGGGGGCTTCTTCGTGCCTGGAGGACGACCGGGCCGAACAGCTCAGCTAGGGTGATGTCGAGCCACCCCGCGATCGAGGCCAGTTCCGGGAGAACAGCTGGGGGACTGGTGTGCGATCAGGTGCCAGGTGGATCGAGCCGCCTGGCTGGCATCGGACGGAACCGGGACACGACGCCGTCGGTGACGTCGGAGGCGCAGGAGAAGGCGTGCCTTCCCGTAGCCGGGCCGTTCGTGGGAGAGCAGGCTTGGGATCTGCTCGGCTTCGGCAGGTGCGCGTCGCTGTGGAGGGAGCCGCGTCGACGACGGTCTTCGGGAGCATCTGGCTCAGTGCGCTCACCGCCCTGCCGCCTGGAATCGACCCGTTCCGGGCCGTGGGTCTCCATCTGGGGGCAGCCGCGCGCATCGGCTTCATCCTGCACGTGCTGACGCGCGGTTCTGCCGGCCGGGCGGCCTGATCCCACCCTCCGGGTGATCACGGCGTCGGATCGAACCTGACAGGTCAGCGTCGGCGCCGCGGTGGACGGCATGCACCACCCCCACGAGCGCCGTGTCGCGTCCAGCACTCGGATGCGCCCGCCCGCGCCCTCACTCCGCCAGGAACTCCAGCAGGATCCGGTTGAACTCCTCGGAGTGGCTGATGCTGAAGCCGTGCGGGGCATCCTTGACGAGTTCGACGCGGCTGCCGTCGATCGCCTTGTGGGTCCGCTTGCCGGAGCCCTTGAACGGCACGATCTGGTCGGCGTCGCCGTGCAGGACCAGGGTCGGCACGGTCACCGCCGGCAGGTCGCGGCGGAAGTCGGTGGCTCCGAACGCGTCCATGCAGGCCAGCGCCGCCGTCTGGTCGGACTGCAGCGCCATCCGGATGGCCTCCTGGCGCTGCTCCTCGGTGACCTTGAGGCTGCTGGTCAGACCGGCCAGCTTGGGGGTAGAGAAGAACGTCGTCGTGAAGTCGTCGAAGAACGACTCACGGTCCTCCTCGAGACCCGCCCGCATCTCGGCGGCCTGCTTCTCGGTCAGCGGGCCGTCGGGGTTGTCCTCGGTCTTCATCAGGTACGGGGGCACCGCGCCGGCGAACACCACCGAGTGGATCCGGTCCGCGCCGAACCGGGACATGTAGCGCGCCACCTCGCCACCGCCCATCGAGAAGCCCACGAGCGTCACGTCACGCAGGTCGAGCTCGGTGAGCAGACCGTGCAGGTCGGCGGTCATCGTGTCGTAGTCGTACCCGCCGGCGGGCTTCTCCGAGGCGCCGAAGCCCCGCCGGTCATAGGTGATCACGCGGTAGTGCGGGGACAGGGCTGCGACCTGGTCCTTCCACGAGTCGAGGGTCAGCGGCCAGCCGTGGATGAGGACCACGGGACGTCCGTGGCCGGCCTCCTCCACGTTCAGCCCGATCGTGCCGTGGTCCGTGGGGATCTGCATGAGGGTCATGTGCGTCTGCCTTCCTGTGCTCTCGGGGGACGACGGCGGCGCTCAGCCACCGCTTCCTCTTCACGCTAGGCACGCGCTCGGCGCGTGTCAGGCTTCGGTCTCCGCCATCCTGCGCAGCGTCAGCGCGTTGAACGCGGCGTGGCCGTGGTTGTCGTTGTTGAAGTAGACGTAGGCGGGCCGCGCGCCCGCCGCGTCCCCGGCCGGGCCGCCGTCGTCCGCGCCGGTCAGCCCCCGCAGCCGCCCCACCCAGGGGGCGAGCTCGGCGTCGGAGAACGAGCCGCCGTAGCGCCAGTCCGGGTCCGCGTTGTGGAAGCGCACGTAGGCGAGGCGCCCGGTCGCGCGCAGGACCGGCTCCCGCCCAGCGATCACCGAGACCACGAACCCCGCCCCGTGCCGGTCGAGGAGGTCGAACACGTCCTCGTCCAGCCAGGACTCGTGCTGGACCTCCACCGCCACGCGCACCCGCTCGGGCAGCAGGCCGAGGAACCCGGCGAGTCGGTCGTCGTCGCGGTGCAGGTTGGCCGGCAGCTGCAGCAGCAGCGGCCCGGCGTGGTCACCGAGCAGGTCCAGGGTGTGCACGATGCGCTCCACCCAGTCCTGCGGCTCGTTGAGCTTGCGGTAGTGGGTGAGGTAGCGGGAGGCCTTGACGGCCATCTCGAAGCCGGCGGACAGGCGCTCGCGCCATGCCTCGACGGTGCTGTCCGCCGGCCAGCGGTAGTGGGAGCCGTTGAGCTCGACCGTCCGGAAGCGCTCCGTGTAGTGGTCGAGCTGATCGGCGATCCGCAGCCCCTGCGGGTAGAAGGTCCCGCGCCAGTGCTTGTAGGTCCAGCCGGAGGTCCCGATCCGCACGTCCATCCCCCGACGATAGCCCCGGCCCGGGTTCCCGGGTCTTGCCTTCACCCTCCGTCGCCCGCGTAGCGTCCCGCTGATCATCGCGGTGGCTCAGAGGTACGACCGGAAGATGGGCATCGGCTCCCTGATCGCCACGATGCTCCCGTCCTCGATCGCCTTCCTGCCCGCGTGGACCGGCATGGTCATCGGCTGGAGGTGGCTGGGCCTGCCGCCGGGCCCGAACGCCCGGTCCAGTACGCGCCGTGACCGGCCCGGCGCCCGCCCGCGACCCGGGCGCCCGTCCACTACTGTGACAGGAATGGACACGACGCGATTCGACGACGACCTGCGCGCGATGCTCGGCGAGGTGGAGTCCGACCGCCGCGGCGAGCCCTCCGACTACCTCGAGGACGTCGCCGGCCAGCATGTGGACGGCCTCGCCGTGGCGGTGTGCACGGTGGACGGCCACCAGGCCGCCGCCGGGGAGACCGAGCACGCCTTCGCGCTGCAGTCGGTCTCCAAGGCCCTCACCTACGCGGTGGTGCTGCAGGAGATCGGCCTGGACCACGTGCTGGAGGACGTGGGCGTCGAGCCCTCCGGTGAGTCGTTCAACCACCTGTCCCTGCACGACGACGGCCGGCCGTGCAACCCGCTGATCAACGCCGGCGCCATCCTGGTCCACTCCCTCCTGCCCGCCGGGGACGAGGACGAGCGGACGGCCCTGCTGCTGCGCCGCTACAGCGCGCTGGCCGGCGTCGAGCTGGAGGTCTGCGAGGACGTCCTCGACGCCGAACGCACCCGCGCCGACCGCAACCTGGGCCTGGCCCACCTGCTCGCCGACGCCGGCCGGCTGCCCATCTCGGCCCGCGAGGCCGTGGCCGGGTACCTCGCGCAGTGCTCGGTCCTGGTCACCGCACCCCAGCTGGCCGTCATGGGCGCCACCCTCGCCGCTGGCGGCACGAACCCCGTGACGGGGGAGCGGGTGCTGGACGAGTGGGTGGCGCAGCAGACGATGTCCGTGATGCTCACCTGCGGCATGTACGACGCCAGCGGCCAGTGGGTGGCCGAGGTCGGCGTGCCCGCGAAGTCCGGCGTCTCGGGCGCGCTGCTCGGTGCCGTGCCCGGGGCCCTGGGCCTCGCCGCGTGGTCGCCCCGCCTGGACGAGCAAGGTAACTCCCGGCGTGGCATCGGGTTGTTCGAGGGGCTCAGCTCGCGCTGGGACCTGCACGTGCTCCAGCACCGTGGCGCCCTGCGCGGCCTCAGCGGGCCCCGCTGACGCCTAGCCGCCGCCGCCAGGGCCACGCCGACGACGCCGCGCCCCGTCCCTTGTCACCCTCTGACGCGCGCCGCGTAGCATCGGGCCCATGACCACTCCAGAGAAGAAGGACGACGCCCCCGCGATCCCCGTGCAGGACTCCCAGCTGGCCCACGACGACCCGCGCACCCGCCACCCGAAGCTCCACATCACCAAGCAGCGCCAGCCCGAGCCGGGCCTGGACGTGAAGACGGATCCCGTCCCGGACATCGGTCTGGACTCGTACCGGGGGGCGGGCCGGCTGACCGGCCGCAAGGCCCTGATCACCGGCGGCGACTCCGGCATCGGCGCCGCGGTCGCCATCGCCTACGCCCGTGAGGGCGCGGACGTCGCCATCGCCTACCTGCCTCAGGAGCAGCCCGACGCCGACCGCGTCCTGGCGGCGATCGAGGCGGCCGGGCGCACCGCCGTCGCGCTGCCGGGCGACCTGATGGACGCCGACTACCGCGCCTCCCTCGTGGACGAGGCCGCGCAGCGCCTCGGTGGTCTGGACATCCTCGTGAACAACGCGGGCAAGCAGTTCATCTCCGATGACCTGGCCGATCTCACGGACGAGCAGGTCCACGAGACGTTCCAGATCAACATCATGTCCATGTTCACGCTCAGCCGCGCCGCGCTGAAGCACATGGGCCCGGGCAGCACGATCGTGAACACCACCTCGGTGCAGGCCTACAACCCCAACCCGAAGCTCCTCGACTACGCCGCCACCAAGGGCGCCATCAACAACTTCACCAAGGGCCTGGCCGAGCAGGTCGGCCCGAAGGGCATCCGCGTCAACGCGGTGGCGCCCGGGCCGATCTGGACGGTGCAGCACGTGTCCTACGGTGAGCCCGACGAGAAGCTGCCCGAGTTCGGCCACAGCACCCCGCTCGGCCGCGCCGGCCAGCCCGTGGAGATGGCGCCCGCCTACGTGTTCCTGGCCTCGGGCGAGTCCAGCTACGTCAACGGCGAGACCCTCAACGCCAACGGCGGCACGCCCACGCCGTGACGCCCGGCGGCCGCGGACCCGGGGAGGACCGCGCCTGATCGGTCGGGCGGTCGCGACGGCACTACAGTGGCCGCCGTGACCGCCCGCCTCCTCGCCGACGTCGACACCGGCATCGACGACGCCTGCGCCCTGCTCCACCTCGTGGGCGCCCACCGCCTGGGTGCCGGCCCCGAGCTCGCGGCCGTCACCACCACGGGCGGCAACGCGACCGCCCGGGACTGCGCCCTGAACACGGCCGCGGTGCTGGACCTGGCCGGCCGGGCCGACGTCGAGGTGGCCGTCGGTGCCGAGACCCCGCTGCGCCGCCCCGCGGTCACCACCCCGGAGACCCACGGCGACGGCGGTCTCGGCCATGCCCGGATCGATCGCCGCCCCGAGCGGCTCTCGCCCCGGCCCGCCGTGGACGTGTGGCTGGACGAGCTGCGGGCCCACCCCGGGGAGACGACGATCCTCTGCACCGCGCCGCTGACGAACCTGGCCCTCGCCCTGCGCGCCGAGCCGCGCCTGCCGTTCCTCGCCCGTGGCATCGTGATCATGGGCGGCTCCTTCTATCATCCGGGCAACACCACGCCCACCGCCGAGTGGAACACCTGGGTGGACCCGGACGCCGCGAAGGAGGTGTTCGCGGCCTTCGAGGGCCTGCCCGAGGACCGCCTGCCGATCGTCTGCGCGCTCGAGACCACGGAGCGGATCGAGTACACGCCGGCCCTGCTGGACGGACTCCTGGCCGACGCCGGGGCCCGCCCCGTCGGCTGGTCTGCGGACCGTCCGCGGGTCGCCGGGCCGGACGCCGCGACCGGCAGCCCCGTCCTGGACGTGCTCGCCGACGCGCTGCGCTTCTACTTCGAGTTCCACCTCGACTACGACCAGGGCTACATCGCGCACCTGCACGACCTCTTCGCCGCCCAGGTGGCCGCGGGGCAGGCCCGCATCGCCACGCGGGCCACCGTCGTCGACGTCGAGGCGGACTCGGAGCTGCTGCGCGGCACGACCGTCCACGACGCGCGGGACATCTGGGGCAGGCGCCCCAACGCCCGGCTCGTCACGGCCAACGACCCCGCGGAGGTGTTCGCGGCCTTCGCCCGCGCGGTGGGCGCCGTCGTCGCGGGGGAGCGCACGCCCGACGGCGGTGCCCCGGCCTGGTGACCGCCGTCGGGAATGCCGGCCGCCCGCGCGAGGTTGCACCCGACGCATCCGCCCGACCCCGACCTTCCAGGAGCTCCCTCATGACCAGCGTGTCCACCGTCCCCTTCCACGATGGCCAGCAGATCCCGCAGCTCGGGCTCGGCGTGTGGAAGGTCGAGGACGACGTCGCGGCCGACGTCGTCGAGCAGGCGATCCGCGCCGGCTACCGCCACATCGACACCGCCGCGATCTACGGGAACGAGGAGGGCGTGGGCCGCGGCATCGCCGCGTCCGGCGTCGCCCGCGAGGAGCTGTTCCTCACCACCAAGGTGTGGAACTCGGACCAGGGCTACGAGGAGGCGCTCGCAGCCCTCGACGTCTCGCTCGACAAGCTCGGCACCGACTACGTCGACCTCTACCTCATCCACTGGGCCAAGCCGGCGCAGGGGAAGTACCTGGACACCTGGAAGGCCCTGATCGAGGCGCAGAAGCGGGGCAAGGTGCGCTCGATCGGCGTCTCCAACTTCCCGGCCGCCCAGCTCGAGGAGATCATCGAGGCCACCGGCGTGGTGCCCGTGATCCACCAGGTCGAGACCCACCCGTACTGGCAGCAGCGCGAGCTGCGCGAGGTCGAGGGCTGCCACGGCATCGTCCACGAGTCCTGGTCCCCGCTCGGTCAGGGCGGCGACCTCCTCGCCGACCCCGTGGTCACGGAGATCGCCGAGGCCCGCGGCGCGACGCCGGCCCAGGTGGTCATCGCGTGGCACCTCGCGAAGGGCTTCGTGGTCATCCCCAAGTCCGTGACGCCCGAGCGCATCGTCTCGAACCTCGAGGCCGCGGGGGTGGATCTGACCGCCGACGACGTCGCCCGGATCGACGCCCTCGACCGCGAGGACGGCCGCCTCGGCCCCGACCCGGCGGTCATCGACTTCTGATCCAGGCGCCACCGCGCGCACCCGGCCCGTCCCCCTGGGGGCGGGCCGGTGATAGTTTTGCTCGAGAATGCCCGGTGGCCGCCGCGCCGCCCGGGCGCATCTGTCCAGGCACTCCACGGAAGGCATGCACCATGTCCCACCAGGCTCCCCCCGCCGATGCGTCGAAGGCCCGCGCGCCGCGGACCGCCGTCCCGGTGACCCCGCAGACCCGCGCGAGCTCGCTGACCGACCTGCTCGGCGCCGTCGTGCGCCTGCTGCCCCTGCAGATGAAGGACGAGCTCGCGCTCGCCAAGGGACACGTGGCCGCGAAGGGCAAGAAGGCCGGCATCGGCGCCGGCGTCGCGGTGGTGGGCCTGTTCTTCCTCGCGCTCATGGTGGTCGCCCTCGTGGTGACGCTGATCGGCGCCTTCGCCGACCCGACCTTCTGGTTCCCGGCGCTCATGGTGGCGCTGGCGTTCCTCGTGCTCGGCCTGATCTTCGCCGGCGTCGGCCTCGTGATGGTCAAGGGCGCCATGCCGCTCGTGCCGCAGGAGACCGTGCGCAACCTCGAGTACGACCTCGGCTACCTCAAGGAGGGCAACGCCTTCGACCCGGCCGAGTACGACCGCCTCAAGGCGGAGCGCGCCGAGGCCAAGCGTGTCGAGGCCGCCCGCGAGGCCGAGCGGAAGAAGGTGGAGAATGAGGAGAACAAGAAGGCCCGCAAGAACGGCGAGGCCGCTCCCCACCCGGACCGCGACGACGCCTCCGAGGCGGAGATCCGTCGCCGTGCCGATCTGCGCCGCCGCCACCTGGGCGACATCCGCTCCGGCCTGGACGAGAAGACCAGCGTGAAGGGCCAGCTCGCGGCCTTCGCCGCCCAGCGCAAGGGTCGCGGCGTCACCCCCGAGACCGCGCACGCCACCGAGCAGACCGCGCCGTTCACCGGTGCCGCCCGCGCGGGGGAGCGGACCGCCGAGGCCGAGGACTACGTGAAGGACAACTGGCAGCCGCTCGCGCTGCTCGGCGCCTCCTCCGCCGCGTTCGTGGCGCTCGCCGGCCGCCTGCGCCGCCGCTGACCCGGGGGGCGCCCGCCCTCGCCAGCCCCCGAGGCCCCGATCCCCACGGATCGGGGCCTCGTCGTCTGCGGGGAGGGGCGACGGCGTCGGTAGGCTGGGCGTGTGGGGCGCCCGGCGGGGGCGTCCGACCGCGGACCCTGGAGGAGCGACCCATGCGTGTGATCGACGTCGGCCTGCGCGAGGGCCACGAGTACCGCGTCCGCGACACCTGGCTGACCGTGCCGAACCTCATCACCCTGGCCCGCTTCGCCCTGGTGCCGGTGTTCGTGTGGCTCACCGTCGACGGCCGGCACCTGGACGCGTTCGTGATCCTCGCGGTGCTCTCCGGCACGGACTGGGTGGACGGCTACGTGGCGCGCCGGTTCGACATGATCTCCACGGTCGGGCGGTGGCTCGATCCGGTGGCGGACCGCCTCTCCCTGCTGGTGGTGGCCGTGACGTTCGTGGCCACCGGCATCGCCCCGCTCTGGCTCGCCCTGGCCATCGCGATCCCGGACGTCGTGCTCGCCGCCGTGTGCCTGTGGCTGTTCGGCGGCAGCCCGGACCTGCCGGTCACGGTCCTGGGCAAGGTGCGCACCGCGCTGCTGCTGGTGGGCACGCCCCTGCTGCTGCTCGCCCGCGTGCCGGGGGTCGACGGCGGCCCGTGGAGCGGCGTGGCCCTGGCTCTGGCCGGCGCCGGTTGCCTGCTGCACATCCTCGCCGCGGGGGACTACCTCGTGCGCGCCGTGGGCAAGGCCCGCGGCCTGCGGGCGGACGGTCAGTACCCGCGCGAGGGCCCGTCCCGCCGGGGCTGACCCCTCGCGCATCCTCGTGCCGGCGCCGACGGTTGCTACCGTGGGACGCGCGCCGTGCCCGCGGCCGGTCCTCACGGCACGGGCCGGGCGCCGTCGTGCCATCGCCACCACAGAGAGGGACCGCCGTGTCCGACCGTCCCGGGATCGCCGCCGACCGCCCCCTGAAGGTGCTGATCGCCGCAGACACCTATCCGCCGCACGTCAACGGGGCCGCCACCTTCGGCCACCGCCTCGCCACGGCACTGCACGCGCGCGGCCACGAGGTCCACGTCGTGATGCCGCGCGGCGAGGCCGGCCCGGACACCGTGGAGCACCGGCCGGAGGCCACCGTCCACCTGCTGCGCTCCCTGCCGGCGCCGACGCACGAGTACTACCGCGTGGTGCTCCCGCGGCATGCCAAGACCTCCTTCCGCCGCATCTACCGCGAGGTCCAGCCGGACGTCGTGCACGCCCAGTGCCATTACATGATCGGCGAGGCCGCCATCAACGAGGCCGAGCGGCGTCGCATCCGGATCGTCTCCACGAACCACTTCATGCCGGAGAACCTCGAGCCGTTCCTGCCGTTCCCGCAGTGGTTCCTGGACATCGTCTCCCGGGTGTCGTGGAAGGACATGGGTCGGCTCATGGGCAAGGGCGCGGTGGTCACCACCCCCACGGCCCTCGCCGCGCAGGCCATGGCCGAGCACGCCGGCCTGGACAACGTCCTCCCGATCTCCAACGGCATCGACGCGAGCGCCTACGAGCTGCAGCCGGGGGAGAGGGTGGACCATCCCGGCCATCCGGTCGTGCTCTTCGTGGGGCGGCTGGCCGTGGAGAAGAACGTGGAGGTGCTGATCCGTGCGATCGCGCACCTGGCCCGCACTCGCCCCGACCTGGACGTGCACGCCGAGATCGTCGGCGACGGCGAGCAGCGCGACCGCATCCGTGCCACGGTGGACGAGGAGGGGGCGGCCGACCGCGTCCTGCTGCGCGGCCACGTCTCCGAGGAGGAGCTGCGGGCGGCCTACCTGCGCGCCGACGTGTTCTGCCAGCCGGGCACGGCGGAGCTGCAGTCCCTCGTGACCCTCGAGGCGCTCAGCGCGTCCACCCCGGTGGTCCTCGCGGACGCCCTCGCGTTGCCCCACCTCGTGGACGAGGGCGTCAACGGCCACCTCTTCCCGCCCGGGGACCACGTGGCCCTGGCCGAGCGGATCGCCCGGATCCTCGACCTCTCGGACGCGGAGCGCGCCGCCATGGGCGAGGCATCCCACGCGAAGGCCCTGCACCATTCCGCCCAGAAGACGGTGGACATCTTCGAGCGCCTCTACCGCGGCGCGACGGCCGCCGAGGTCCGCGCGATGCTCTGAGCCCCGTCGGTAGGATGGGCGGGTCCCGCGCGATGCCGCGGGGGAGGGGCGTTAGCTCAGTCGGTCAGAGCAGGGGACTCATAATCCCTGGGTCGCGGGTTCAAGTCCCGCACGCCCTACGAGTAACGACCCCCGGCCGCGCGGTATGGCGCGGGCCGGGGGCCGTCGTCGTGCCGGGCGCTCAGTAGCGCGCGGCCACCGCGAGCATGTCGGACTTCATCATGGACGTGGAGGTGAACACCAGGCCCAGGTCCTCGTTGAGGGCGTGCGCGAGCTGGCCGCCGCCCATGTACATCGCCACGTGGTAGATGCGGCCGGTGGACTGGTTCGCGTAGAACACGAGGTCGCCGGGCTGGGCCTGGGAGATCGGCACGTAGGACTTCGCGGCGAGGTACTGGTCGCCGGCGCGGCGCGGGATGGAGATGCCGGCCTGGGCCAGGGCCTGCTGGGTGAGGCCGGAGCAGTCGAAGCCGGAGGGGCCGTTGCCGCCCCACGCGTAATAGGAGGACGGGTTCCGGACGGCGGCGCGCACATAGTCGACGGCGGCCTGCTTGGACGCGGGCGCCGGCGCGGGGGCAGCGGAGCGGGCGCTGGTGGTGGAGGTGGAGACCGAGGTGGTCTTCAGGACCATCCCCGGGTGCAGCATGGTCGAGGAGCTCATGCCGTTGATGGACTGCAGGCTCGAGGCGGACACCCCCGTGCGGTAGGAGATGATCCACCAGCCGTCGCCGGCCAGCACGGTGTAGGTCGATCCCGAGGTGGACGGCGCCGGGGCCGGGGCCGGGGTGGCGGTGCCGGAGGTCTTGAGGACCATGCCGGGGTGCAGCACGGTCGCGGCGGTCATGCCGTTGAGCGACTGCAGCGTGGACATGGAGACGCCGGTGCGCTGGGCGATGATCCACCAGCCGTCGCCGGAGCGGACGGTGTAGGTGGTCTCGGCGGCCTGGGCGGTCTCGGCGACGGACACGGTGCCGACGCCGGTCAGGGCGGCGGCTCCCAGGGCGAGGGCCACGGAGGCGGCGGCGGTGCGGGGGGCGCGACGCGAAGCGGCGCGCGAGGAGGTCACGGACATCGGATCTTCTTCCCGGACAGGACCTGCGGCCCATGAGGGTGGTGCCTCGGGGCGGTGCCCGGAGCGAGGCCGGACCGCGGGTGCGAGTTGACGAGCAGTGCGGATGACCGGGTACGCGAGAATGCGGAGGAAGCCCCGGTGTGGCGGACCGGTCGTAACCGATCCGTGATCAAGATACACGATCGTTATCGAAACGCAATCAGAAATTCGGATGACGCCCAGGTGGCCGCACGGTGCTCGACACCCCCCCCCGCTCGGCACCCTCCGCGCGCGGCCGTCCCCGCCCCGCTCCGGCGCGGCGCTAGCGTGGTCCGGGTGAGCCCCTCCCGCCCCCTGCGCCTGCTGATGGACGCCCGCTACACCCGCACCGACTTCCACGACGGCATCTCCCGCTACGGCGCGAGCCTCATCGAGGCGGTCGCCCGCCGGGCCGCCGCACCGGGCCCGGAGGGGGCCGACGTCGAGATCGCGATGCTGATCTCGGACGAACGACAGCTGGCCCTGCTCCCGGACGGCGTGCCGTGGCACCTCGTCTCCGGCCCCACCTCCCCACGCGAGCCGTTCGTGGCCCGTCAGGTCGCGCGCCTGCGGCCGGACGTCGTCTTCTCGCCCATGCAGACCATGGGTTCATGGGGGCGGGACTACGCCCTGATCCTCACGCTCCACGACCTCATCTACTACGAGCACCGCACCCCGCCACGGAACCTGCCCGAGCCGATCCGCTGGCTCTGGCGGGCCTACCACCTGACCAAGACCCCGCAGCGGCTCCTGCTCGACCGCGCGGACGCGGTCGCCACGGTCTCCCGGACGACGGCGGAGCTCATCGCCCGGCACCGCCTCACCCGGCGTCGGGTCCACGTCATCGCGAACGCGGCGCAGGCGGTCCCGGAGCCGCGGGACCCGGACGAGACCCCGGACCGCACGCTGCTCTACATGGGCTCGTTCATGGACTACAAGGACGTCGAGTCCCTCGTGGCCGCCGCGCCCCTGCTGCCGGGCTATGCGCTGCACCTGCTCTCCCGCATCAGCCCGGAGCGCCGCGGGCAGCTCGAGGCCCGGCTGGCCGAGCGCCGCGCCGCCGCGGGGGCCGCCGGCGCGGACGTGGTGTTCCACGACGGCACCGACGAGGCCGAGTACGTGCGCCTGCTCCGCCGGGCCACCGCGGCCGTCACGCTCTCCCACGCCGAGGGCTTCGGCCTGCCCGTGGCCGAGGCGATGGCCCATGGCACGCCGGTGGTGTGTTCGGACCTGCCGATCTTCCGCGAGATCGCCGGCGCCGGCACCCCGTCCTTCCGGGGTGTCCCGCTCGAGGGGGACCGGGCGGCCGCGCTCGCCGCCCGAGTGCGGGAGCTCGAGGACCCCGCCGAGTTCGCCGTGGCCTCCCGGGCGAGCGTCGCCCAGGCGGCCCGGTTCAGCTGGGACGAGTCCGCCCGCCGACTCCTGGACCTCACGGCCGCGCTGGGCGCGGAGCGGCGTGCGGCCAGAGCACGGACGGGCCGCTCCAGCCGATGAGCACCAGCGGGTCGAGGTAGCGGTCGAAGGCCGCGTCCCCCACCCGCCAGGCGTCGGGCTCCCGCACGCCCCAGTGCACGCACGCCCGCGGGCAGTGGGGTGGCGCCCCGGCCAGCCGCCCCACGGGGTCGCCCGCGTCGACGACGGCCCCCACCGCGACGTCGGCCTCCACCGGCTCGAGCGAGCTGCGGGTCCCGTCCTCGTGCTCGAGGGTCAGCACGGGGCGGTCGACCACGACCCCGGCGAACACGACCCGGCCCGTCGCCGGCGCCCGGATCGCCGCGCCGGACGGCACGGCGAAGTCCACGCCCCGGTGCCCCCGGCCCCACGGTCGCTCGGGCGCGACGAACGCGCGGAGCACGTCATCCGGGGCGGCGCCGGCGACGGGCGCGTGCCACGCGACCGGCGCGGCCGTCGATCCCGGACCGGCCGGGGACGCCGCGACGAGCAGCCGCGCGTCGGGTGCCGACGGTCCGGACGCGGCCCGCGACACGGGGACGAGGCCGCCCACCCCCAGGGCGAGGACGAGCCAGGCGAGCAGGGCCGCCGCGACGCAGCCCGCGATGTGCGGGCGCGGGAGCGGACGGGGGAGGAGAGTGCGAGGGGTCATGGCGTCAGCCTGGCGTCCCGGGCGGCCGCGCGGCGGGCCCGCAGTCCGATCGTGGAGAGCGCCCGCCGCACCGGCCCCTGTGCAGGAGTCGGCGATGGGAGCGGTCGCCCACCTGGGGTAGGATTCACCCCAGCGGTGTCCTGTGACCGGCCCTGTGCTGTGCCCCGGACGCCGACTCCGCGCATCGCGGTGGGTCGCTCCAGCGGCCCAGCCCCCACGCTCGGTCCCGTCCCCGCCGTCCTCCTGGAGAGGGCGTCGGCGCGGGTGCTCGTGGGGCCCGGCAGCCCGCCGTCGTGATGCCAGGGGCCGCCCGACCGGGCCGGCCGCCAACCGTCAAGAAATCGACCGGCAGACCGCCCGCGCGTGAAGCGCGGGGTGCCACGGCTGCCACAGAAGGGAACGTCATGCCCGTCGTGACCATGCGCCAGCTCCTCGACTCCGGTGTCCACTTCGGCCACCAGACCCGCCGCTGGAACCCCAAGATGAAGCGCTTCATCTTCACCGAGCGCAACGGCATCTACATCATCGACCTCCAGCAGTCGCTGTCCTACATCGACCGCGCCTACGAGTTCGTCAAGGAGACCGTCGCCCACGGCGGCACCATCCTGTTCGTCGGCACCAAGAAGCAGGCCCAGGAGGCCATCGCGGAGCAGGCCGGCCGCGTGGGCATGCCCTACGTGAACCACCGCTGGCTCGGCGGCATGCTGACCAACTTCTCCACCGTCTCCAAGCGCGTGCAGCGCATGAAGGAGCTCGAGGAGATCGACTTCGAGGACGTGGCCGGCTCGCAGTTCACCAAGAAGGAGCTGCTGCTGCTCAACCGTGAGCTCGAGAAGCTGCAGGCCAACCTCGGCGGCATCCGCAACATGGCCAAGACCCCCTCCGCCGTGTGGGTCGTGGACACCAAGAAGGAGCACCTGGCCGTCGACGAGGCCCAGAAGCTCGGCATCCCGGTCGTCGCCATCCTGGACACCAACTGCGATCCGGACGAGGTCGCCTACCCGATCCCGGGCAACGACGACGCCATCCGCTCCGTGAACCTGCTGACCCGCGTGGTCGCGGACGCCGTCGCCGAGGGCCTGATCGCCCGCCAGGGCGGCAAGTCCGGCCAGGCGGCCGCCGAGCCGATGGCCGAGTGGGAGCGCGAGCTGCTCGAGCAGCACAACGCCCAGCAGGCCGAGCAGGCCGAGGCCTCCGCCGCCGAGGCGCCGGCCGAGCAGGCCGAGGCCCCCGCCGCCGAGGCCGCCCCGCAGGGCGAGTGATCCCGGCCGGTCCGTCGGCCCGGCCCCACCCGGCCGGGCCGACGGACCGGATCAGACCCCGAACATCCCGCACAACCCACACCACGGGAAGGACCGAACGAGCATGGCGAACTACACCGCTGCTGACATCAAGGCCCTGCGCGAGCGCACCGGCGCCGGCATGATGGACGTGAAGAAGGCTCTGGACGAGGCCGACGGCGACGCCGAGAAGGCCATCGAGATCATCCGCGTGAAGGGCCTCAAGGGCGCCACCAAGCGCGAGGGCCGCTCCGCCGCCGAGGGCCTCGTGGCCGCGACCGTCGAGAACGGCGTCGGCGTCATGATCGAGCTCAACTGCGAGACCGACTTCGTGGCCAAGGCCGACAAGTTCATCGCCCTCGGCGACGTGGTGCTGCGCGCCGCCGTCGCCTCCGGCGCCACCGACGTCGACGGCCTGCTGGCCTCCGACTACGAGGGCCGCACCCTGGGCGACTACGTGACCGAGGAGGGCGCCCTGCTGGGCGAGAAGGTGGCCGTGCGCCGCCTGGCCCGCGTGGAGGGCGCCTTCGTGGACGCCTACCTGCACAAGACCTCCAAGGACCTGCCGGCCCAGGTGGGCGTGCTCCTCGCCGTGGACGCCGACTCCGCCGACGCCCAGACCGCCGCGCACGACATCGCCGTGCACACCGCGGCCTACTCGCCCACGTACCTCACCCGTGAGGACGTGCCGGCCGAGACCGTCGAGAACGAGCGTCGCATCGCCGATGAGACCGCCCGTGCCGAGGGCAAGCCGGAGCAGGCCCTGCCGAAGATCGTGGAGGGCCGCCTGACCGGCTTCTTCAAGGAGATCGTGCTCGTGGACCAGCCGTTCGCGAAGGACCCGAAGCAGACCGTCGGCAAGGTCGCCTCCGACGCCGGCACCAACGTCACCGGGTTCGCCCGCTTCCGCGTCGGCAACTGACCGCCGCACCCGGACCGGCCGCTCCCGGTCCGCGCCCCGCGGGGGCGTAGGATCGGGAGCGACCCGAGGTCCACTCCGGCGCCGGACGGCGCCGACGACCATCGCATGACGGGGTGGCCGCCCCGACCGGGCGGCCACCCCGTCCGCGTGTCCGCCCCCGGCCCGACCCCCACCGACCAGGAGATGCTTCCCATGGAGACGAACCGCGCCCCCGAGGACCCGACCATCGCCCACGCCCCGCAGACCTCGGACGACACCGGCCGCCGTCGCGTGCTCCTGAAGCTCTCGGGCGAGGTGTTCGGCGGCGGCAAGATCGGTGTGGACCCGGAGACCGTCCGCGGCATCGCCGAGCAGATCGCCGCCGCGGCGGACCAGGTGGAGATCGCGATCGTCGTCGGCGGCGGCAACTTCTTCCGTGGCGCGGAGCTGTCCGAGAACGGGATGGACCGCCGTCGGGCCGACTACATGGGCATGCTCGGCACCGTGATGAACTGCCTGGCCCTGCAGGACTTCCTGATCCAGGCCGGGGTCACCACGCGCGTGCAGTCCGCCATCCACATGGAGCAGGTGGCGGAGTCCTACATCCCGCTGCGCGCCATCCGCCACATGCAGAAGGGCCGCGTCGTGATCTTCGGCGCCGGCACCGGCCTGCCCTACTTCTCCACGGACACCGTGGCGGCCCAGCGCGCCCTCGAGGTCGGGGCGGACGAGGTCCTGATGGCCAAGTCCGGCGTGGACGGCGTCTACACCGCGGACCCCAAGAAGGACCCGACCGCCGAGCGCCTCACGCACCTGACCTACGACGAGGCGCTGCTGCGGAACATCCGCGTGATGGACCTGACCGCCATGACCATGTGCAAGGACAACGACCTGGACATGCGCGTGTTCGGCATGGAGGGCCCGGGCAACGTGACCCGCGCCCTGCTCGGCGAGCCGATCGGCACCACCGTCACCGTCTGAGGCCCGCCGCGTAGGATGGCGGCAGACCTGATCCACCACACCGAGGAGACACCGTGATCCAGGAGACCCTGCAGTCCGCCGAAGAGCAGATGGACCGCACCATCGAGGCCACGCGTGAGGACTTCGCCTCCGTGCGCACCGGCCGCGCCAACCCGGGCCTCTACTCCAAGGTGATGGTCGACTACTACGGCTCGTTCACCCCGTTGCAGCAGCTGGCGTCCTTCACCACCACGGACGCCCGCACGCTGCTCATCACGCCGTTCGACCAGTCGGCGCTGCGCAACATCGAGAAGGCCCTGTCCGAGTCCGAGGTCGGCGCGAACCCGTCCAACGACGGCAAGGTCATCCGCATCGTGATGCCGGAGCTGACCGCGGAGCGCCGCAAGGAGTACGTGAAGCTGGTCAAGTCCAAGGCGGAGGAGCACAAGATCTCCGTGCGCAACGCCCGCCGCAAGGCCAAGGAGGCCATGGACAAGGCCGTCAAGGACGGCGAGGTCGGCGAGGACGAGGGCGCCCGCGGCGAGAAGGAGCTGGACGCGCTCACCAAGCGCCACGTCGAGCTCATCGACGAGATGGCCAAGAACAAGGAGCAGGAGCTGCTGGAGGTCTGAGCCTCCCGCCGTCCGCGCTCGCTCCATGACCTCCACCGTGTCCACCTCGCCCGCACCCCCGCGCGGCGGCCGCGACCTCAAGTCCGCCGTCCTCGTGGGGGTGGGGCTGCTGGCGACGGCGCTGGTCGGCCTCTTCTGGCTCGACTGGCTGCTGGTCGTGCTCATGGTCGCCCTGCTGGTCGGCGCGGTGTCCGAGATCGCGACGGCGGTGCGCGGCATCGGCCTGGACGTGCCGCGGCCCCCGCTCTGGGTGGCCGCGGCGGTCCTGCCGCTCACGGCGTGGCGATGGGGGGTGCCCGCGCTGTTCGTCGCCCTCGTGGCGTGCCTGGCCCTGGTGGCCGTGTGGACGGCGCTGACGCGCCGGCGCCCGGCGGGCCAGTTCATGCTCGCGGGCGTGTTCATCGTGCTGTGGGCGCCGTTCCTGCTCTCCTTCGCCGTGGCGCTGCTGGACGAGCCCCTGGGGCACCTCATGGTGGCGATCCTGCTGCTGATGGTGGTCTCCAACGACACGTTCGGCTACATCGTGGGCTACCGCTTCGGCCGCACCCCGATCGCCCCGCGCATCAGCCCCAAGAAGTCCTGGGAGGGCCTGGCCGGCTCCCTGGCGGGCTCGATGCTGGTGGGCGTCGTCGCCGTCCCCCTGCTGGTCGGCCAGCCGTGGTGGATCGGCGCCGTCCTCGGCGTGACCACCGTCGCCGCCGCCACCTCGGGGGACTTCTCCGAGTCCATGGTCAAGCGTGAGCTCGGCATCAAGGACATGTCCTCCGCCCTGCCCGGCCACGGCGGCGTGATGGACCGCCTGGACTCCCTCGTGTTCGCCTCGCCGGTGGCCTACACCGTGCTGGCGCTGCCTCTGACCTGATCCACCCCTCGACCCGGCACGGCCGGGACCCGCACCGCAGGAGACGCCCATGACCCCCCGCACCACCCCGGACGCCGAGCCGGTCTTCGAGCTCGTCGAGCAGGACGAGATCGGCTACGAGACCACCCACGTGGACGCCTTCATGGCGCGTGCCCGTGAGGCGCGCGACGGCGGTGCCCCGCTGACGGCGGAGGAGGTGCGCCAGGTCCGCTTCGCGACCGTCAACGGCGGCTACGCCACCGACGAGGTGGACGACGAGCTGGACCGTCTGGAGGAGGAGCTGGCCGCCGCCGAGCGTCAGGCCTTCGTCGCCGAGCGCGGGGACGAGGACTGGGCCGCGGACCTCGAGGAGCGCGTGGCCGAACTCGTGGCCCGCGCCGACCGGGCCCCGGCGGAGCGCTTCCGCCGCCCCTCCCGCGCGGACGCCGTGAGCTACGACGTGGACCAGGTGGACGCGCTCGTGGACCGCCTGCGCGTCACCCTGGCCGGCGCGGAGGGCTCGACGGATCCCGACGCCGAGGGCGGGCTGACCGCGGACGACGTGCGCCGCGCGTCGTTCGGTGAGGCGGAGGGTGCCGCCGGCTACGAGGAGGGCCAGGTCGACGCCTACCTCGACGCCGCCGTCGACGTGCTGCTGCGCCGCGCCTGACACCCGGCCCTCGCGCGGCGGCCCCGGGAGAGTGGCGCAGATCACACTACCGTGATTACAATCACACCACCGAGACGCCGCGCGCTCCACCCCTGCTCGCGCATGCGTACAACTCCCTCGCCCCGCACCGTGGGCGTCGATCGGAAGGCAGTCCAGTGACCCTCGTGGACCACACCCGTCCCACCGGCGGACAGTCCGCCGGCTCTCCGCCCCTGGCGGGCCCGGCCGAGGCCGTGATGCTCCAGGTGCTCGACACGGAGGGCCGCCGCCGTCCGCAGCCGGAGCTCGACCCGTGGATCGAGGACGTCGACGCCGACGCCCTCGCCGCGCTGTACCGCCAGATGGCCGTGGTCCGTCGCCTCGATGTCGAGGCCACGCACCTGCAGCGTCAGGGCGAGCTGGCCCTGTGGCCGCCGCTGCTGGGCCAGGAGGCCGCCCAGGTGGGCTCCGCCGTCGCGCTGCGCCCGGACGACTTCGTCTTCCCGTCCTACCGCGAGAACGGCGTGGCCCTGTTGCGCGGCGTCCCCGCGCTGGACCTGCTGCGGGTGTGGCGCGGCTCCACGTTCTCGAGCTGGGACCCGAACGAGACGCGGGTGGCCACCCAGCAGATCATCATCGGCGCGCAGGCCCTGCATGCCGTCGGCTACGCGATGGGCGTCCAGCGGGACCAGGCGGACGTCGCCACGATCGTCTACTTCGGCGACGGCGCCACGAGCCAGGGCGACGTCAACGAGGCCATGGTCTTCAGCGCCTCGTACCAGTCGCCCGTGGTGTTCTTCTGCCAGAACAACCACTGGGCCATCTCCGAGCCCGTGCGCCTGCAGACCCGCCGCAGCATCGCGGACCGCCCGTGGGGCTTCGGCATCCCGTCGATGCGCGTGGACGGCAACGACGTCCTGGCCGTGCTCGCCGCGACCCGCGCCGCCGTCGAGCGCGCGGCCGACGGGGGCGGTCCCACCTTCATCGAAGCCGTCACCTACCGCATGGGCCCGCACACCACCGCGGACGACCCCACCCGCTACCGGGACGACGCCGAGCTCGAGGCCTGGAAGGCCCGTGACCCGCTGACCCGCGTGGAGGCGCACCTGCGCACCCTCGATGTGGACGTGGACGCCGTGCTCGCACAGGCCCAGGCCGAGGCCGACGAGCTGGCGGCCGAGGTCCGCCGCGCCCTCGAGGCGCTCGAGGAGGACGGCGCGGACAGGCTCTTCGACGAGATCTACGCGGAGCCCCACCAGGAGCTCGAGCGGCAGCGCCGCGAGCACGCGCTCTACCTGCAGCAGTTCGACGACGAGGAGGCGGGCGCGTGAGCGAGCGCATGACCTTCGGCCGGGCGATCAACCGCGGCCTGCACCGTGCCCTGGCCGACGACCCCAAGGTCCTGCTCATGGGCGAGGACATCGGCGCCCTCGGCGGCGTGTTCCGCATCACCGACGGCCTGCAGGCCGAGTTCGGCGAGGACCGGGTGCTCGACACCCCGCTGGCCGAGTCCGGCATCGTGGGCACGGCCATCGGCCTGGCGATGCGCGGCTACCGGCCCGTCGTCGAGATCCAGTTCGACGGCTTCGTGTACCCGGCGTTCGACCAGATCGTGGCGAACCTGGCCAAGCTGCGCGCCCGCACCCGCGGCGCCGTGCCGATGCCGGTCACCATCCGCATCCCCTTCGGCGGCGGCATCGGCTCCCCGGAGCACCACTCCGAGTCGCCCGAGGCCTACTTCCTGCACACCGCGGGCCTGCGCGTGGTCTCCCCGTCCTCCCCACAGGAGGGGTACGACCTCATCCGCGCCGCGATCGCCTCGGAAGACCCGGTGGTCTACCTCGAGCCCAAGCGTCGCTACCACGACAAGGGCGACGTGGACCTGGACGTCGCAATCCCGCCGATGAGCCCTGCCCGCATCCTGCGCGAGGGCCGGGACGCCACGCTCGTGGCCTACGGCCCGCTCGTGAAGACCGCCCTGCAGGCCGCCGAGGTGGCAGCCGAGGAGGGCGTCGAGGTCGAGGTGGTCGACCTGCGCAGCCTGTCCCCGCTGGACACCGGCCTCGTCGAGTCCTCGGTGCGGCGGACCGGCCGACTCGTCGTGGCGCACGAGGCCTCCCGCACCGGCGGCCTCGGCGCCGAACTCGTGGCCACGGTGGCCGAGCGCGCGTTCCATTGGCTCGAGGCCCCGCCGGTGCGCGTCACCGGCATGGACGTGCCCTACCCGCCGTCCAAGCTCGAGCACCTGCACCTGCCGGACCTCGACCGCATCCTCGACGGCCTGGACCGTGCTCTGGGCCGGCCGAATTCGCTGGACTCCGTGGACGCGTTCGCCGCCCCCGAGACCGCCGAGCAGTTCCTCGCCGCCCAGAACGCCGGGGAGGAGACCCGATGAGCCAGAAGACCTTCCGCCTGCCCGACCTCGGCGAGGGCCTGACCGAGTCCGAGATCGTGACGTGGCGCGTGGCCGAGGGCGACGCGGTGACCGTGAACCAGGTGCTCGCCGACGTCGAGACGGCCAAGGCCGTGGTCGAGGTCTCGAGCCCGTTCGCGGGCGTCGTCGCGGCCCTGCACGGCGCCGAGGGCGAGACCCTCGAGGTCGGTGCGCCCCTGGTGACCTTCACCCTCGAGGGCGCCGAGCCCGACGTCGGCGGGCCCGCCGAGGGTGACGGTCGCGTGCCCACCCTCGTCGGCTACGGCGCCGCACCGGACACCGGCAAGCCCGGCCGCCGTGCGCGGCGCGGCTCCGCGGCCCCGGCGACGTCGGCCGCCCCGGCGGGCGAGCCCGCCCGCGGACAGGCGCCGTCCACGTCGGAGGCGGCCCCGGCCGGCGCCGGGCGCCCGCAGCCCGAGGCCGCCGAGCCGGACCGCGCGGACGCGGCCCCCGTGGCGGCGCCGGGCGAGCGGCCTCGCTGCACCCCGCCCGTGCGCCTGTACGCGCGCCGCGCGGGCGTGGATCTGGAACAGGTCACCGGCACCGGCGCGGGCGGGGTCATCACCCGCGCGGACGTCGAGGCGTTCCTGGCCGGGGGCGGGCAGCCCGCGGCCGCGGCGGCGCCGCCGCAGTCCGGCGCCGAGTCGGCTGCGGCCGGGGGCGTCCGCACCCTGGGCGGCCGCCCGCGCACCGAGGCCGTGCCGGTCAAGGGCGTGCGCAAGGCGACCGCGGCGGCCATGGTGCAGTCCGCGTTCACCGCCCCGCACGTGACCGAGTTCCTGCAGGTGGACGTCACCGAGACCATGGAGCTGCTCGCCGAGCTCAAGGCCTCCCGCGAGTTCCGGGACGTCAAGCTCACGCCCATGACGCTCGCCGCCAAGGCGTGCCTCGTGGCGATGGAGCGCACCCCGGACGTCAACGCCCGGTGGGACGAGGCCGCCGGCACGATCGTGCAGCAGAACTTCGTCAACCTCGGCTTCGCCGCCGCCACCCCCCGCGGCCTGATGGTGCCGAACGTCAAGGACGCCCAGGCGATGAGCCTGAGGGAGCTGGCCGACGCCATCCGCGATCTCACGGGCCTCGCCCGCGAGGGGCGGCTGTCCCCGGCGGACCTGGCCGGCGGCACCTTCACGCTCACGAACGTGGGTGTGTTCGGCGTGGACGCGGGCACCCCGATCATCAACCCGGGCGAGGGGGCGATCATCGCGATCGGCCAGGTCCGGAGGATGCCGTGGGAGCACCGCGGCGAGATCGCCCTGCGGGACGTCATGACGCTGTCCCTCTCGTTCGACCATCGCTTCGTGGACGGCAAGCAGGGCTCGCGCTTCCTCGCGGACGTCGGCGCGATCCTGCGTCGCCCGGGTCTGACCCTGACCATGGTCTGACGGCGCCGGACGCGCCGCGGCCCCGCCACCCGGGCACCGGGAGGCGGGGCCGTCGTCGTGGCAGACCGGCGCGGCCGCCGACACGGCGGGGGCCGCAGGGCGCGCTCAGTCGGCGGCGGGCAGCTCCATCACGAGCTCGGTGATGACCTCGGCGCGGGCGTTGGAGAAGACCTTCTCCTCGCCGACGGTCTCGAAGCCGCGGCGGGAGAGCACCTTCACCGAGCCCACGTTGTCCTCGGGCACGTGCGCCCGCAGCGGGCGGGCGGTGTGCTCCTCGAGGAACCGGTCCACGGCCGCGGTCGTCAGACCGAGGCCCCAGTAGTCCTGCGCGGTCCAGAAGGACAGCTCGCCCACGCCGTCCTGCTGGGTGCACACAAGCGCGCCCACGGCGCGACCCTCGTGCTCGATGGTCCGCACGACGGTGTCCTCGTCCCCGAGCAGGTGGGCCCAGTGGTAGTCGAAGACGCCGCGGTCCCGGGGGTTGCGGGGGGCGAAGGCGGACATCAGGTTGGCCTGCTCGTCCTGCTGGTGGAGGAAGAACTCGTCCAGATCCTCGGGTCGGACGTCACGAAGAAGCACGGCGGTGGACCTCTCGGGGCGGGGTTCGACGGCGTCCGCCGTCGCGGGTACCGGCCACCGTACCACCGGGCACGACGCCGACCCGCCGGGCCGGTGCCGCCCGCTCAGTCCTCGCCGGACAGCGGGCCGGGGGCCGTGGCCGCGGCCCAGGCCATGGCCACGAGGGTCGCGCGGCGGGCCGCGCGGTCGGCCGCGGTGCGCCGCACCGAGCGGGGGGTGGAGTTGAGCAGGCCCAGCACGGCCTGGGCGCGGAACACGGCGGTGGCCTGGTCCTCGTGGGGGTGGACGACCTGCAGCTGGCGTGCCCACACGTCGATGTAGGCGCGCTGGGTGCGCGTGATGGCCGTGCGCGCGCCGTCGGGCAGGGCGGACATGTCGCGGTCCTGCACGCGGATCACGTCGCGCTGGGCGAGGGCGAAGTCCGCCTGGAAGCCGATGAGGGCCCGCAGGGTCTCCGCCCCCGGCGCGTGCTGCGCCTCGGCGGCCAGCCCGCCGTCGAGCAGGTCCTGTGAGGCTGTGTCGAGGATCGCCGTGAGCACGGCCGCCTTGCCGGCGAAGTGGCGGTAGATGGCGGGGCCGCTGATCCCGACGGCGGCGCCGATGTCCTCGAGGCGGACCGCGTCGAAGCCCCGGGCCGCGAACAGTCGCGCCGCGGCCGCGAGCAGGTCCACCCGGCGTCGGGCCTTGGCGGCCTCCCGGGCGGTCGGCGGGGTCGCCGGGGCGGCGGGGGACGCGGGATCGGCGGCGGGCATGGGATCCACTGTAGGACGGGACGAGGCGCGCCGGGCGCCCGGTCGACGTCAGTGACGATCATCACTACACTGAGGCTCGGTTCAGTTAGTCGTCATTCACTGAAGGGGGTCTCATGACCGCCAGCACCCCGGCCCCGGCCGCGCAGTCCGCGCCCACCGTGGCCGAGCGCAACGCGGCCGGCCACGCCCGGCTCGAGCAGGAGCTCGCCGACCTCGTCGCCCGCACGTCGCTCGGCGGGTCCGAGCGCTCGCGCGAGCGCCACACCGGCCGCGGCAAGCTGCTGGTGCGGGACCGCATCGACGCGCTGCTCGACGAGGGCTCGCCCTTCCTTGAGGTCGGCGCGCTGGCCGCGCACGGCCTGTACGACGGGGACAGCCCCGCCGCGGGCGTCGTGGCGGGCATCGGCCTGGTCCACGGCCGCCTCGTGATGGTGGTCGGCAACGACGCCACCGTGAAGGGCGGCACCTACTACCCCATGACGGTGAAGAAGCACCTGCGGGCCCAGGAGATCGCCCTGGAGAACCGCCTGCCGTGCATCTACCTCGTGGACTCCGGCGGCGCGTTCCTGCCCCGCCAGGACGAGGTCTTCCCGGACCGCGAGCACTTCGGCCGCATCTTCCGGAACCAGGCGCTGCTCTCCTCGCGGCGCATCCCGCAGCTGGCCGCGGTGTGCGGCTCCTCCACGGCGGGCGGCGCGTACGTGCCGGCCATGTCGGACGAGACCGTGATCGTGCGCGAGCAGGGCACCATCTTCCTCGGCGGCCCCCCGCTCGTGAAGGCCGCGATCGGGGAGGACGTCTCGCCCGAGGACCTCGGCGGCGGCCGGCTGCACGCCGAGCGCTCCGGCGTCGCGGACCACCTGGCGGACGACGATCTGCACGCCATGCAGATCCTCCGGGACATCGTGGCCACCCTGTCCCCGGCCGAGGCGCCGGCCTGGGAGGTCGCCCCCGCCGCGGAGCCCGCGAAGGACCCGGCCGAGCTGACCAGCGTCGTGCCCGTGGACGTGAACACCCCCTACGACGTGCGCGAGGTGATCGACCGCCTCGTGGACGGCGGCTCCGTCCACGAGTTCAAGCCCCTCCACGGCACCACCCTGGTCACCGCGTTCGCGCGGATCGACGGCCACCCCGTGGGCGTCCTCGCCAACAACGGCATCCTGTTCGGCGACTCCGCCCGCAAGGGTGCGCACTTCATCGAACTGTGCGACCAGCGCGGCATCCCGCTTCTGTTCCTGCAGAACATCTCCGGCTTCATGGTGGGCCGGGACGCGGAGGCCGGCGGCATCGCGCGCGACGGCGCCAAGATGGTCACCGCCGTCGCCACCGCCCGCGTGCCCAAGCTGACCGTGGTGATCGGCGGCTCGTTCGGGGCCGGCAACTACGCGATGTGCGGCCGCGCCTACTCACCCCGCTTCCTGTGGATGTGGCCGAACGCGCGCATCTCCGTGATGGGCGGCCCGCAGGCCTCCTCCGTGCTCACGCAGATCAAGCAGGACCAGCGGGCCGCCGCGGGGGAGGAGCCGATGTCCCCCGAGGAGGTCGAGGCCTTCCAGGCGCCGGTCCGCCGGCAGTACGAGGACCAGGGCAGCCCCCTGTACTCCACCGCCCGCCTCTGGGACGACGGTGTGATCACCCCCGGCCAGACCCGCCGGGTGCTCTCCCTGGCCCTCGACGTCATCTCCCGTTCCCCGCTGCCGGACTCCCGGTTCGGCCTGTTCCGCATGTGAGGCACCCGTGACCGAGAACCACGCCCAGGGGACGCCCCTGTTCGACACCGTGCTGGTGGCCAACCGCGGCGAGATCGCCGTGCGCGTCATCCGCACCCTGCGCCGCCTCGGCATCCGTTCGGTGGCCGTGCACTCCGACGCCGACGCCGACGCGCGGCACGTCCGCGAGGCGGACACGGCGGTCCGCCTCGGCCCGGCCCCGGCCCGCGAGTCCTACCTGGACATCGACGCCGTCGTCGACGCCGCGCGCCGCGCCGGCGCCCAGGCCGTGCACCCCGGCTACGGCTTCCTGTCCGAGAACGCCGACTTCGCCCGCGCACTGGAGGCGGCCGGCATCGTGTTCGTGGGCCCTCCTGTGGGCTCGCTCGACGCGATGGCGGACAAGATCCGCGCGAAGGAGACCGTGGCCGCGTACGACGTGCCGGTGGTCCCCGGCATCCAGGACCCCACGCTCACCGACGAGCAGATCACGGCCGAGGCCGAGCGCGTCGGCTTCCCGCTGCTGATCAAGCCCTCGGCGGGCGGCGGCGGCAAGGGCATGGTGGCCGTGCGCGCCGCCGAGGAGCTGCCCGGCGCCCTCGCCTCGGCCCGGCGCACGGCGCGCTCGACGTTCGGCGACGACACGCTGCTGCTCGAGCGGCTCATCACCGCGCCCCGGCACATCGAGGTGCAGGTGTTCGCGGACGCCCACGGCGCCACCGTGCACCTGGGTGAGCGCGAGTGCTCCCTGCAGCGCCGCCACCAGAAGGTGATCGAGGAGGCCCCCGCGCCCCTGCTGACCGGGCTGGCGCACGGGGCCGAGCTCCGCGAGCGCCTGGGCCGGGCCGCCGTGGACGCGGCCGTGTCCGTGGGCTACCGCGGTGCCGGCACCGTCGAGTTCCTCGTCTCGGACGAGAACCCGGACGAGTTCTTCTTCATGGAGATGAACACCCGCCTGCAGGTGGAGCACCCGGTCTCCGAGGAGGTCGTCCGGGTGCGCGGACAGCGCCTGGACTTCGTGGAGCTGCAGCTGCGCATCGCCGCGGGGGAGCCGCTCGGCTTCGCCCAGGCGGACGTGAGCCTCGACGGCGCCGCCGTCGAGGCCCGCGTCTACGCAGAGGACCCCGCGAACGGCTTCCTGCCCTCCACCGGGCCGGTGCTGCGCTGGCGCGAGCCCGCCGGCGAGGGCGTCCGCGTCGACACGCTCCTGCTGCCCTCGCGGCCGTCCGAGGAGCGCGCGTTCGGCTCCGGGCTGCAGGCGCGGCCCGCCGCCGGCGCCGTGGACCCCGTGGACGTCGACGGCGCACAGCCCGCGATCACCGGCTTCTACGACCCGATGATCGCCAAGCTCATCGCCCGTGGCGCCGACCGCGCCGAGGCCCTGGACCGGCTCGACGCCGCGCTCGCGGACACCGTGCTGTTCGGCGTCCGCTCCAACCTGGGCTGGCTGCGCGAGCTCGCCGCCCGTGAGGATGTGCGGGCCGGCCGGCTCACCACCGAGCTGATCGACGGCCTCGAGGCGTGGACCGCCCCCGCGCTGCCCGAGGACCTCGCCGCGCTCGCGGCCGAGGCCCTGGCCGACGTGTCCGAGGACGCGGCCGTCGCCGAGCATCGCGCGGCCGGCACCGCGTGGGCCCGGGCGGACGGCTGGCGCGCCGCGGGCGCCCCGCAGCCCGGGATGCGCGTCCGGGTGGGGGACGAGCACCGGATCCTCACCGCCCCCGCCGCCGACGCCGAGGTGGACGAGGACGCCGGAGCCCTGGCGGGCGTCAACCTCCTGGCCGGTGACCCGCGGGACCCGCGCTCGGCGTGGCTGCACCGCGACGGCGCCGCGTGGCAGGTCCGCCGCCTCACCCGGGCCGAGGTGGTCGAGGCCGCCCGCGCGGCCGCGGCCGCGCGCCGTGCCCCGGCCGGCGCCGCGTCCCCCGAGGCCCGCACGCCCATGCCGGGCACCGTCGTCGCCGTGTCCGTGGCCACCAGGGACACCGTGGCCGCGGGCCAGGAGCTGGCGGTGGTCGAGGCCATGAAGATGGAGCACCCCGTCACGGCCGCCGTCGCCGGCATCGTGACCGTCCACGTCGCCGAGGGCGACGCCGTGGCCGCGCAGGCGTTGATCGCCGTCGTCGAGCCCACCGAGCACGCAGCACCCGCAGAGAACGCCTGAGAACAGGAGAGGACCATGAGCACCAAGCACCGCACCCTGCCCGCCCTCGAGGAGGACTACCAGGTCCTCTCCGACACCGTCCGCGAGTTCGCCGACGAGGTCGTGGCCCCGGTCTCCGCCGAGCTGGACGCCAAGCACGAGTTCCCGTACGAGATCGTGGCCCAGATGGGCGAGATGGGCCTGTTCGGCCTGCCGTTCCCCGAGGAGTACGGGGGCATGGGCGGCGACTACTTCGCCCTGGCCCTGGCCCTCGAGCAGCTCGGCCGCGTCAACCAGTCCGTGGCCATCACCCTCGAGGCCGGCGTCTCCCTGGGCGCCATGCCGCTGCTGAAGTTCGGCACCGAGGAGCAGAAGCAGCGCTGGCTGCCGGACCTCGTGGCCGGCACGCACCTGGCCGGCTTCGGCCTCACCGAGCCGGGCGCGGGCTCCGACGCCGGCGGCACCCAGACCACCGCCGCGCTCGAGGACGGCCAGTGGCGCATCAACGGCGCCAAGGAGTTCATCACCAACTCCGGCACGGACATCACCTCGCTCGTCACCGTCACCGCCGTGACCGGCACGGTGGAGGGCAAGACCGGCCACGACGGCCGCCCCGCCAAGGAGATCTCCACGATCCTGGTGCCCGCCGGCACGGAGGGCTTCTCCGTGGCCAAGGCCTACGACAAGGTCGGCTGGAACTCCTCGGACACCCACGCCCTGCACTTCACGGACGCGCGTGTGCCGGAGGAGAACCTGCTGGGCGCCCGCGGCCGCGGCTTCGCCCACTTCCTCGAGATCCTGGACGAGGGTCGCATCGCCATCGCGGCCCTGGCCACCGGAGCGGCCCAGGGCTGCGTGGACGAGTCGATCGCCTACGCCAAGCAGCGGACCTCGTTCGGCCAGAAGATCGGGCAGTTCCAGGCCGTGTCCTTCAAGATCGCCCGCATGCAGGCCCGCGCGCACGCCGCCCGCCTGGCCTACTACGAGGCCGCCCAGAAGATGCTGGCCGGCAAGCCGTTCAAGACCGAGGCCGCCATGGCCAAGCTGATCGCCGGCGAGGCCGCCATGGACAACGCCCGGGACGCCACCCAGGTGTTCGGCGGCTACGGCTTCATGAACGAGACCCTCGTGGCCCGGCACTACCGCGACTCCAAGATCCTCGAGGTCGGCGAGGGCACCACCGAGGTGCAGCTCATGCTGATCGCCCGCGAGCTGGGCCTCTGACGTGGCGGAGCGCGTCGAGATCGAGCAGCGGGGCCGCTACGCGGACGAGCTGGCGGTCGGTCAGGTCTACCTGCACCGGCCCGGCCGCACGCTCACCGAGGCGGACAACGTCCTGTTCACCACCCTCACGATGAACCCGCAGGCCCTGCACCTGGACCACGCGTACGCGGCGGCCCAGCCGTTCGGCCGACCACTGGTCAACTCGATGCTGACGCTGTCCACCCTGGTGGGCCTCGCCGTCGGGCAGACCACGCAGGGCACGCTCGTGGCCCAGCTCGGCCTGGGGGAGATCGCGTTCCCGAAGCCGGTCTTCCATGGGGACACGCTCTACGGGCGCTCCGAGGTCACCGCGATCCGCGAGTCCTCCTCGCGGCCGGGGCAGCGGATCGTCACGTTCGCGATGACGGGGGAGAACCAGCACGGCGACGTCGTCGTCCGCGCCCAGCGCACCTGTCTGATGTGGACCGCGCGGGCGCACGCGGAGGCCAAGGCGAAGGCCGCCGACGCCGCAGGCACGGGGGAGCGGGCATGAGCGCGCTGACCCTCGGACCGGCCGTCATGTTCACTCCGGCGGACCGCCCCGAGCGGTACGCCACGGCGCTCGAGCGCGCGGACGCGGTGATCCTCGACCTCGAGGACGCCGTCACCCCGGAGGCCCGGCCCGCCGCGCGGGACGCCGTCGCGGCGGCCTGGGCGGGGCGGGCGACGGGCGGGGTCGACGGCGGCCCGCTGGACGAGGACCGCGTGGTGGTGCGCGTGAACCCCGCGGGCACCGCGGACCACGACGCCGACCTGGCCATGCTCGCCGGGACGGGCTGGCGCACGCTCATGCTCGCCAAGGCCGAGTCCGCCGCCCAGGTGGACGGGGTCGTCGCCGCCCTCGGACCGCAGACCCGCGTCGTCGCCCTGTGCGAGACCGCGGCCGGGATCCTCGCCGCCGCCGACCTGGCCGCCCACCCGCACGTGGGCGCGCTGATGTGGGGTGCCGAGGACCTCGTGGCGTCGATGGGCGGCAGCTCCTCCCGCACCCCCGGGGGCGCCTACCGCTCCGTGGTCCAGCACGCCCGCGCGACGGTGCTCCTGGCGGCGGCCGCCCACGGGGTGGCCGCGTGGGACGCCGTCCACCTGGACCTCGGCGACGAGGCCGGGCTGGCCGCCGAGGCCGAGGACGCCGTCGCCCTGGGCTGCACCGCGACCGTGTGCCTGCACCCGCGCCAGGTGCCCGTCGTGCGCTCCGCCTACACGCCCGCCCCGGAGGCCCTCGAGCACGCCCGGCGCGTCCTCGCCGCGGCCGCGGGCCGGCACGGGGCCTTCGAGCTGGACGGGGCGATGGTCGACGAGGTGGTCCTCGCCCAGGCCCGCGCGGTCCTGCGCCGCGCGGACGCGCCCCGGCCGGGCAGCACCTGACCGGCTCCTGGGCGGCTCCGCGCCCCGGCGGCCCCGTGCCGTCGGGGCGCGACCGTGTCCGCACGGCTGCGCACCGGCGTTGTCACATGGCCGCACGGCCCAGGGGCGCGCTTGACGGCGCACCCCTCCACCCGCCACAGTGTGGTTGTCATCACAGTGATCTGTCTCACACTGATTCGTCCTACGCACCCCGGAGGGCCCATGTCATCCAGCGAGCCCACGGCGCCGGTCCCCACGGCCGCGCAGTTCCGCGCCGCGCAGCAGTCCGAGGAGTTCATCGAGCTCCGGCGCACCCACCGATCCTTCGCCTTCCCCATGACCGTGGCGTTCTTCGTCTGGTACCTGGTGTTCGTGATCGTCGGAGCGTTCTTCCCCGAGTTCATGGCGATCCGCCTCGGCGGCAACATCACCCTCGGCCTGATCCTCGGCCTGTTCCAGTTCGTCACCACGTTCCTGATCACCTTCGCCTACGTCCGTTTCTCCAACCGGACTCTGGACCCCCGCGCCACCGCGCTGCGTGAGCGCCTCGAGCGCGAGGCCGCCGGCGCCCACGAGAACCCGGAGGCCACGCGATGAGCGCGCTCACCCCCCTGCTCCAGGCCGCCCCGCAGACGGTCGGCAACCCCGCCGTGAACATCGGCATCTTCGTCGCCTTCGTGGTCGTCACCCTCGTGATCGTGATCCGCGCGTCCAAGACGAACGCGTCGTCGGCCGACTACTACGCCGGTGGCCGCGGCTTCTCCGGCACCCAGAACGGCACGGCCATCGCGGGCGACTACCTCTCCGCGGCCTCGTTCCTGGGCATCGTGGGCGCGATCGCCCTCTACGGCTACGACGGCTTCCTCTACTCCATCGGCTTCCTCGTCGCCTGGCTCGTCGCCCTGCTGCTCGTGGCCGAGCTGCTGCGCAACACCGGCAAGTTCACCATGGCGGACGTGCTCTCCTTCCGGCTGCGCCAGAAGCCCGTGCGCATCGCCGCCGCCTTCGGCACCATGGCCGTCTGCCTCTTCTACCTCCTGGCCCAGATGGCCGGCGCCGGCGGTCTGGTGTCCCTGCTGCTGAACATCAACGACCGGGCCGGCCAGGCCCTCGTGATCGTGATCGTGGGCGTGCTGATGATCGTCTACGTGCTGATCGGCGGCATGAAGGGCACCACCTACGTGCAGATCATCAAGGCGATCCTGCTGATCGCCGGCGCGGGGATCATGACGGTGTGGTCGCTGGCGCTGTTCGGCTTCGACTTCAACGCCATGCTGGGGGCCGCCGTCGAGCTGAACCCGAAGGGCGAGGCGATCCTCGAGCCGGGCCTGCAGTACGGCGCCAGCGCCCTGACCCGCCTCGACTTCGTGTCCCTGGGCATCGCGCTCGTGCTCGGCACCGCCGGCCTGCCGCACGTGCTCATGCGGTTCTACACGGTGCCCACCGCCAAGGAGGCGCGCAAGTCCGTGGTGTGGGCCATCGTCCTCATCGGCGCGTTCTACCTGTTCACCCTCGTGCTGGGCTACGGCGCCGGCGCGCTGATCGGCCCCGAGCGCATCCTGGCCGCGCCCGGCGGGCAGAACTCCGCGGCCCCGCTGCTGGCGTTCGAGCTCGGCGGCTCCATCCTGCTGGGCCTGATCTCGGCGGTCGCGTTCGCCACCATCCTCGCGGTGGTCGCGGGCCTGGCCATCACGGCGGCGGCGTCCTTCGCCCACGACGTGTATGGCTCCGTGATCGCCAAGCACCCCCTCACCCCGCAGGAGGAGGTGCGGATCGGCAAGATCACCGTGGTGGTGATCGGCGTCCTGGCGATCGTCGGCGGCATCGCCGCCCAGGGCCAGAACGTGGCGTTCCTCGTGGCGCTCGCCTTCGCGGTGGCGGCCTCGGCGAACCTGCCGACCATCCTCTACTCCCTGTTCTGGCGGCGCTTCACCACCCGCGGCGCGGTGTGGTCGATGTACGGCGGACTGCTCTCCGCGATCATCCTGATCGTCCTGTCCCCGGTGATGTCCGGGACGCCGACCTCGATGATCCCGGGCGCGGACTTCGCGGTGTTCCCGCTGAAGAACCCGGGCATCGTCTCCATCCCGCTGGCCTTCTTCCTCGGCTGGCTCGGCTCGGTGACCTCGTCGCGCGCCGAGGACCCCGATAAGCAGGCCGAGATGGAGGTCCGCTCCCTCACCGGCATCGGCGCCGAGAAGCCGGTGCAGCACTGATCCGCGGCTGACCCGGTCCCACGGGGGTCGGCGGGGCGGGACGTCGCGGCGCGGCGTCCGTCCGGTCGGCCCCCGTCCGTGTCCAGGCCCGGCTGGCATCATGGCGGGGTGACGCACGGATCCCTCACCGACTACACGCTGCCCGCCCCCGCCCCGGCGGACGACGACGGCGCCCCGCGCGCCGTCGCCCTGATCGGCTCCACGGGCTCGATCGGCACCCAGGGCCTCGACGTGATCGCCCAGGACCCCGCCCGGCTCCGGGCCGTCGCGCTCGCGGGCGGGACGAACACGACCCTGCTGGCCGAGCAGGCCGTGCGCTTCGAGGTCGAGGCGGTGGGCTCCGCCGCGGCGGGGGAGGAGGAGCTGCGCGCCGCCCTCGCCGACGCCGCCGCCCGCCTCGGGCGCCCAGCCCCCCGACCCGTGCTGTTCACCGGCCCGCGCGCCGCCGAGCAGATCGCCGCGTGGCCCGGCGCCGACACCGTGCTCAACGGGATCACCGGCTCCATCGGGCTGCGGCCCACCCTCGCCGCCCTGCACGCCGGTCACCGCCTGGCCCTGGCCAACAAGGAGTCGCTCATCGTCGGCGGGGCCCTCGTCAAGGCGGCCGCCCGCCCGGGCCAGCTCGTGCCGGTGGACTCCGAGCACTCCGCGCTCGCGCAGGCGCTGCGCGGCGGCACGGCGGACGAGGTCCGCCGCCTCGTGCTCACGGCCTCGGGCGGGCCGTTCCGCGGCCTGGACCGCGCCGCCCTGCACGCCGTCACCCCCGCCCAGGCCCTCGCCCATCCCACATGGGACATGGGCCGCGTCGTCACCACCAACTCCGCCTCCCTCGTGAACAAGGCCCTGGAGGTGATCGAGGCCCACCTGCTGTTCGACGTGCCCCTGGACCGGATCGACGTCGTGGTCCACCCGCAGTCCGTGGTGCACTCGATGGTCGAGTTCGTCGACGGGTCCACGCTCGCCCAGGCCTCCCCGCCGGACATGCGCCTGCCCATCGCCCTGGGGCTGTGCTGGCCGCGCCGGGTCCCGGGCGCGGCCCCGGCCTGCGACTGGACGCGGGCGGCCACCTGGACGTTCGAGCCCCTCGACGAGGAGGCCTTCCCCGCCGTGCGGGCCGCGAAGGAGGCGGCAGCCGCCTCGCCCACCCACATGGCCGTGTTCAACGCCGCCAACGAGGAGGCGGTGGACGCCTTCCACGCCGGCGCCCTGCCCTTCGACGGGATCGTGGACACGGTCCGCGCCGTCGTCGCCGACTACGCCCCCGAGCACGTGATCGCCGCGGCCGGCCACGACCCCGCGCCCGCGGCGCTCACCGTGGACGCCGTGCTCGCCGCCGAGGCCTGGGCACGCCGTGCGGCGCGGGCCCGCTGGTGACCGTCGTGGAGATCCTCTGGTACGTCGCGGGCGTCCTCGCGGTCGCGCTAGGCCTGGCGGTCTCGATCGCCCTGCACGAGGTCGGCCACCTCGTCCCGGCCAAGCTCTTCGGCGTGCGCGTCACGCAGTACATGATCGGCTTCGGCCCGACGCTCGTCTCGTGGCGCCGCGGCGAGACGGAGTACGGGTTCAAGGCCGTCCCGCTGGGCGGCTACGTCGCGATGATCGGGATGCTGCCCCCGCCGCGGCCCGGGCAGACGCCCCGCACGGCGTCCACGGGCTTCGTCCAGCAGCTGGGCCGCATGGCCGACGACGCACGGGCCCAGGCCGCCGAGGAGGTCCGCCCCGGCGACGAGCACCGCCGCTTCCTCGCCCTGCCGGTGTGGAAGCGCGTGGTGATCATGCTCGGCGGGCCGTTCATGAACCTGCTCATCGCGCTGGGCGTCACCGCCCTGCTGGTCACGACGGTGGGCACCTCGCAGCCGAGCACCACCGTCGCCGAGGTCTACCGGTGCGTGGTCACGACGCAGGAGCAGCAGGCCCGCGCCGCCTCGGGCGGGACAGAGGACTGCCGCCCGGGCGACCCCGCCGGGCCCGCCCACGAGGCGGGACTGCGCCCCGGGGACACCGTGCTCGCCTTCGACGGGCGGCCGGTCTCCGACTGGGACGCCCTCTCCGCCGCGATCCGGGACCGCGCCGGACAGCCCACCCGGATCGAGTGGGAGCGCGACGGCGAGCGGATGAGCGCCACCCTGACCCCGCGCCTGACGGAACGGCCCGTGACGGACGCGCTGGGCCGGCCTGAGCGGGCCCCGGACGGGGCCGTCGCGACCCACGAGGTCGGGTTCATCGGCATGGGCGCGCAGCTCGAGACGGTCCGCGG
Organism: Micrococcus sp. 140720015-1; assembly: GCF_053627595.1. Classification (NCBI taxonomy): domain Bacteria; kingdom Bacillati; phylum Actinomycetota; class Actinomycetes; order Micrococcales; family Micrococcaceae; genus Micrococcus; species Micrococcus sp. 140720015-1. The sequence goes on along the minus strand of NZ_JBSEYC010000002.1, from coordinate 431,350 downwards.
CACCCCGCTCGACGCCGGCCCGCTCGTCGCCCAGCAGGTGCGGGGCGTCGTCGACGTCGTCCTCGTGCTGCCGCAGCGGCTGTGGGACACCGCCGTCGCCGTGGTGACCCCGGCCGAGCGCGACCCGGACGGCCCGATGTCCGTGGTGGGAGTCGGCCGGATCGCCGGGGAGGCGGCGGCCCTCGAGCAGGCGACACTGACGGACAAGGCCGCCCTGCTGCTGTCCCTGCTGGCGGGCGTGAACGTGGCGCTCATGGTGTTCAACCTCATCCCGCTGCTCCCGCTCGACGGCGGCCACGTGGTCGGCGCCCTGTGGGAGGCGGTGCGCCGCGGCTGGGCCCGGATCACGGGCCGCCCCGACCCGGGGCCGTTCGACCTGGCCCGCATGCTGCCGCTGACCTACGCGGTGGGCGCGGCGATGCTGCTCATGGGCGTCATCCTGATCGTGGCGGACATCGTGGAGCCGGTCCGGCTGTTCTGAGTCCGGTCCGTTCGCCGTGGGCGGTCGCCCCGCGCCCCGGGGGGTCCGCGCGCCTAGGATGGGCAGGAGAACCCGGCGGCCCCGCGCCGTCGACCCCGAGAACCCATGAGGAGCGCCCCCGTGCCCGTCAGCCTTGGAATGCCGTCCGCCCCGCCACCCGTGCTGGCCCCGCGCCGCACCACCCGGCAGATCCAGGTGGGCTCGGTGGGCGTCGGCTCGCAGCATCCCGTCTCGGTGCAGTCGATGACCACCACCAAGACGCACGACATCGGCGCGACCCTGCAGCAGATCGCCGAGCTCACGGCCGCCGGCTGCGACATCGTCCGCGTGGCCTGCCCCACGGACAAGGACGCCGAGGCCCTCAAGGTCATCGCCCAGCAGTCCACCATCCCCGTGATCGCGGACATCCACTTCCAGCCGAAGTACGTGTTCGCGGCGATCGAGGCCGGCTGCGGCGCCGTGCGCGTGAACCCGGGCAACATCAAGAAGTTCGACGACAAGGTCAAGGAGATCGCGCAGGCCGCCTCGGACCACGGCACCTCCCTCCGCATCGGCGTCAACGCCGGCTCCCTGGACCCGCGCCTGCTGCAGAAGTACGGCAAGGCCACCCCGGAGGCCCTCGTCGAGTCCGCCGTCTGGGAGGCCTCCCTCTTCGAGGAGCACGGCTTCAAGGACTTCAAGATCTCCGTCAAGCACAACGACCCGGTGATCATGGCCCGCGCCTACGAGCTGCTCGCCGAGCAGGGCGACTGGCCCCTGCACCTCGGCGTCACCGAGGCCGGCCCGGCCTTCCAGGGCACCATCAAGTCCGCCACCGCCTTCGGCTACCTGCTCGGTCAGGGCATCGGCGACACCATCCGCGTCTCCCTCTCCGCGCCGCCGGTCGAGGAGGTCAAGGTGGGCCTGCAGATCCTGCAGTCCCTGAACCTGCGCGAGCGCAAGCTCGAGATCGTCTCCTGCCCCTCGTGCGGCCGAGCGCAGGTGGACGTGTACACGCTGGCCGACCAGGTCACCGAGGGCCTCAAGGACCTCGAGGTCCCGCTGCGGGTGGCCGTCATGGGCTGCGTCGTCAACGGGCCGGGCGAGGCCCGCGAGGCCGACCTCGGCGTCGCCTCCGGCAACGGCAAGGGCCAGATCTTCGTCAAGGGCGAGGTCATCCGCACCGTGCCCGAGGACCAGATCGTGGAGACCCTCATCGAGGAGGCCAACCGGATCGCCGGTGAGATGGACCTGGGGGAGGACGGCGGTGACCAGGCTGCCGCCGGTGCCCCGGTGGTCTCCGTCCACTGACCGGGAGGTCCGGGCCGCCACGGGTGACCGCGTCCGCCTGCTGACCGACGCGGACACCGCCGCGCTCGCGGCCCTGTCCGCCCGCGCCCCCGTGTCCAACGTGTTCGTGGACTCCCTGCTCGAGGCGGGCCGTCTGGCCGGCCCGCGCGGGGGAGCGGCGGGCACCCTGTTCCTCGGGATCGACGACGACGCCCCGGGCTCCGGGGGGCTGCGCGCGGCCGTCTGGATCGGCTCGAACGTGGTGCCGGTCGCCGCGTCCGAGGCCCCGGATGCGGGCTGGGCGCCGGGCGACGCGGAGGCGCTCGGCGCGGCGGTCGCCGCGCTGCGCCGCCGGTACGGGTCGATCTACGGCCCGGCCGGTCCCGTGCTGGCCGCCGGCGAGGCCCTCGCCGCCGCGGGTCACCGGTCCCGGTCCGTGCGCGCCGACCAGCCGCTGCTCGTGCTGGGCGCGGCCGGGGGCGTCGACCCGAACCCGTACGTCGTGCAGGCGCAGCCACGCGACTTCGCACGCGTCCTGCCCGCCAGCGCGGCGATGTTCGAGGAGGAGCTCGGCTTCTCCCCGTTCGCCGGCGGCGCGGCCCAGTACCGGGACCGCGTCGAGCGGCTGATCCACGCGGGACGCGTCTTCATCGACCCGGGCCCGCGCGACGCGGGCGGCCCGCTGCGCTTCAAGGCGGACATCGGGCTGCTCTCCTCCCGGTGCGCCCAGATCCAGGGCGTGTGGATGGCCCCCGCCGCGCGCGGCCGAGGGCTGGCGGCGTCGGCAATGGCCGCCGTCGTGGACTACGTGCGCCTCCAGGCGCCCGTGGTCAGCCTCTACGTCAACGCGTACAACACCCCCGCGCTGCGCACGTACGAGCGCGTGGGGTTCGAGCGGCGCGGCACGTTCGCGACCGTCCTGTACTGACCCGGCGGACCCTGCGCGGGCGATAGGATCGGCGGTCAGGACGCCGGGCACCCCCGTGCCGGCGTCGTCCCGTCCCGCGCGCCGCTCCCGACCGCGCGAGCCCGTCCGAGGAGGCCCCGTCATGCCCCTGCGCATGTCCACCCTGTTCCTGCGCACCCTGCGCGACGACCCGGCGGAGGCCGAGGTGGCGAGCCACCGGCTCCTCGTCCGCGCCGGCTACATCCGTCGCGCGGCCCCGGGCATCTACTCGTGGCTGCCGCTGGGCCTGAAGGTGCTGGCCAAGGTGGAGCGGATCGTGCGCGAGGAGATGGACGCGATCGGCGCCCAGGAGGTGCACTTCCCGGCGCTGCTGCCGCGGGAGCCCTACGAGGCCACGGGCCGCTGGGACGAGTACGGCGACGGGCTGTTCCGCCTGCAGGACCGCCGGGGCAACGACTACCTCCTGGCCCCCACGCACGAGGAGATGTTCACGCTCCTGGTGAAGGACCTGTACTCCTCGTACAAGGACCTGCCCGCGTACCTGTACCAGATCCAGACCAAGTACCGGGACGAGGCCCGCCCGCGCGCCGGCCTGCTGCGCGGGCGCGAGTTCATCATGAAGGACTCCTACTCCTTCACGGTGGACGACGCCGGCCTGGACGCCGCGTACGAGGCCCATCGGGCCGCCTACCTGCGGATCTTCGACCGTCTCGGCCTCGAGGTCGTGCCGGTGCGGGCCACCTCCGGTGCGATGGGCGGCTCCCGCTCCGAGGAGTTCCTGCACCCCACCGAGGTGGGCGAGGACACCTTCGTCGAGTCCGACGGCGGCTACCGCGCCAACGTCGAGGCCGTCACCACGGTTGCCCCCGCCCCGCTGGACGAGGCGGCCATGGCGGCCCTGCCCGCCGCCGAGGTCAAGGACACCCCGGTCTCCACCACCATCGCCGCACTCGTGGACGTCGCCAACCAGCTGGCCCCGCGCGACGGCGAGCCGTGGACCGCCGCGGACACGCTCAAGTGCGTCGTGGTCACCGCGGTGGTGGACGGCGGTGAGCGTCGCCCGTTCGTCGTGGGCGTGCCCGGCGACCGTGAGGTGGACCTCAAGCGTCTCGAGGCCTCCGTGGGCCCGGCGCTCGGCGTGGTCGGCGAGCCCACGCTCGAGGCCGCGACCGCCGCGGACCTGGCCGCGCACCCCGCCCTGGTCAAGGGCTACATCGGCCCCGCGGCGGCCGACGCGGTCGAGGGCACCCCGGTCCTCGGCGCGGAGGACTCCGTCTCGGGCCTGCCCTTCTTCGTGGACCCCCGCATCGCCCCCGGCACCGCGTGGATCACCGGCGCGAACGCGGACCAGCGCCACGTGTTCGGCCTCGTGGCCGGCCGCGACTTCACGTGGGACGGCGTGCTCGAGGCCACCGCGGTGCGCGAGGGCGACGAGGCCCCCGACGGCTCCGGCCCGCTGCACACCCGCCGCGGCATGGAGATGGGCCACATCTTCCAGCTCGGCCGCAAGTACGCCGAGGCCCTCGACCTGAAGGTCCTCGACGTCCACGGCAAGCAGGTCGTGGTGACCATGGGCTCCTACGGCATCGGCATCACGCGCGCCGTCGCCGCGATCGCCGAGCGCTACCACGACGACAAGGGCCTGGCGTGGCCGCGCGCGGTGGCCCCGGCGGACGTGCACGTCGTCGTCGCCACGAAGGGCGAGGACGGCCTCGCCGCCGCCGAGACGCTCGCCGCGGGCCTCGAGGCCGAGGGCCTGACCGTGCTCGTGGACGACCGTCCGAAGGTCAGCCCCGGCGTGAAGTTCAAGGACGCGGAGCTCATCGGCGTGCCCACCGCCGTGGTGATCGGCCGCGGCCTGGCCGACGGCGAGCTCGAGCTCAAGGACCGTGCCACCGGCGAGGCGCGCCCCGTGCCCGTGGACGGGGCCGTCGCGGCCGTGCTCGCGGAGGTGCGCGACGGGCGCTGAGTGGTTCGGCGCCGTCGAGCTGACCGCCGGACTGTTCGTCCTCGTGCTCGCCGCGGGCTTCGCGGCGGGCTGGATCGACGCCGTCGTGGGCGGGGGCGGGCTCCTGCAGCTGCCGGCCCTGCTGCTCGTGCCCGGGCTGAGCCCGATCCAGGCCCTGGCCACCAACAAGCTCGGCTCGGTGTTCGGCACGGCGACGTCGGCGCTCACCTACCGGCGCCGCCTGCGGCAGGACCTGTCCACCGCACTGCCGATGGCCGCCGTCGCCTTCGCGGCGGCCCTGGGCGGGGCCGTGGTGGCCGCGCATCTGCCGGCCGGCGTGATCCGGCCCGTGATCCTGGCGGCGTTGATCGCCGTCGCCGTGTTCACGGCCGTGCGCCCGGGCCTCGGGCAGGTCGCCGGCGTGGGGCCGCGGCGGCGCACCGCGCTGGCCCGGGCCGTGGCGCTCGGCGCGGCGGTGGGCTTCTACGACGGCGTCCTCGGCCCCGGCACGGGCACGTTCCTCATCCTGGGGCTGGTCCTGCTGCTCAAGTTCGACTTCCTGCACGCCTCGGCGCAGGCGAAGGTGGTCAACCTCGCGACCAACCTCGGCGCGCTCGCGTACTTCGTGCCCTCGGGGCACGCGGTGCTGGGCCTGGGGCTGCTGCTCGGCGCGGCCAACCTCGTGGGCGGCTACGTGGGGGCCCGCATGGCGATCGCCCGCGGCACCGGCTTCATCCGCGTGGTGTACCTCATGGTGGTGACCGCGCTCATCGTCAAGGTCGGCGCGGACACCCTCGCCCCGCTGCTGCGCTGACCTCGCCCCGTCCGACCCGGTCGGGAGCACTCGGCCCCGCCGTGGGCCGCCGGTAGGCTCGGCCCCGGATCCCGACCCCGGCCCCCGCCCGCGTGGCGCGGCGGCCCCGACCCGACGAGTGAGGCACCCCATGGACAGCACCGACCGCCGCGACGACCTCGCCGAGCTGCGCACCCGCGTCGAGGAGGCCCTGGCGGCCGACGACGTGGTGGTGGAGCAGGTGCGCGTCACGGGCACCGCCGAGCACCGCACCGTCGAGGTGGTCCTCGACCGCGCCTCGGGCACCCGGGGTCTGAGCCTGGACGACATCGCCCGCCTCTCCGGCCGGGTCTCCGCCGCCCTCGACGCCCTGGGCGACCACGTGCCCGGCGTCGGCGCCGGGGAGTACCTGCTCGAGGTCACCACCGCGGGCGTGGACCGCCCGCTCACCGAGCCCCGCCACTTCGCCCGCAACGTCGGCCGTCTCGTCGAGGTCTCGGTCGACGGCGCCGCGCCCGTGACCGCGCGCCTGAAGGACGTGACGGAGGACGACGTCGAGCTGGCCGTGGTGCGCCCGCCCGCGAAGAAGGGCATGAAGGCCAAGGAGCTGCCCGCCGAGCGGGTCGCCCTCGACCGCCTCGGTCCGGCGATCGTGCAGGTAGAGTGGAGCCCCGCTCAGCAGGCCGGCGACGCCGACGCCGCCGCGGGCGAGGACACGGCCGAGCACACGGAGGCATGAGTTGGACATCGACATGAGCGCGCTGCGCATGCTGGAGGCGGAGCGGGAGATCCCGATGGACCGCCTCATCCCCACCATCGAGCAGGCCCTGCTCATGGCGTACCACCGCACCCCGGGGGCTCTGAAGCGCGCCCGCGTGGAGATCGACCGCGCGACCGGCCACGTCACCGTGTGGGCCACGGAGCTGGACGAGGACGACACGCCCATCGGCGAGTTCGACGACACCCCGAACGGCTTCGGCCGGGTGGCCGCCTCCACGGCGCGCCAGGTGATGATCCAGCGCATGCGCGAGGAGGACGACGACAAGGTCCTCGGCGAGTTCAAGGACAAGGAGGGCGAGCTCGTCTCCGGCGTCATCCAGCAGGGCCTGAACCGCCAGATGGTCCAGGTGAACCTCGGCACCCTCGAGGCCGTCCTCCCGCCGCCCGAGCAGGTGCCCGGCGAGGACTACGCGCACGGCCGCCGGATCCGCGCGTACGTGGTCTCCGCGACGCGCGGCGCCAAGGGCCCGTCCGTCACGGTGTCCCGCTCGCACCCCGGCCTCGTGCGCAAGCTCTTCGAGCTCGAGGTCCCGGAGATCGCGGACGGCTCGGTCGAGATCACGGCGCTGGCCCGCGAGGCCGGCCACCGCACCAAGATGGCCGTGCGCGCCACCCGCCCCGGGGTGAACGCCAAGGGCGCCTCCATCGGCGAGATGGGCAGCCGCGTGCGCGCCGTCATGACGGAGCTCAACGACGAGAAGATCGACATCGTCGACCACGTGGACGACCCCGCCGCGATGATCGCCAACGCCCTCTCGCCCGCCACGACCGTCTCGGTGGAGATCCTCGACGCGGACCAGCACTCGGCCCGCGCCGTGGTGCCGCAGTACCAGCTGTCCCTGGCCATCGGCAAGGAGGGCCAGAACGCCCGCCTCGCGGCCAAGCTCACGGGCTGGCGGATCGACATCGTCGGCGACGGGGTCACCACCTCCGCCCCGGGACGCTGACCGTCCCCGGGAACAGATCCGGGCCCGGACGCGCTAGGATGGATGAGGTCCTTTCTCGATCCGACGCCCGTGAGGGGTGAACGCATGACGTCTCGAACGGTCGTGCGCACCTGCATCGGATGCCGATCGAGGGCGGACCAGCAAGAGCTGGTGCGCGTCGCCCTGGACTCCTCGACGGAACCCCCATCCGTCGTCTGGGACCCGGGACGACGCCGTCCCGGCCGGGGTGCATGGCTGCACCCCGGCGAGGACTGCCTCCACCTCGCCCTGCGCCGCCGCGCGTTCGGGCGGGCCTTCCGGTCCGCCGTCGACGCCGACGCGCTGGTCCGCACCGCGGAGGCACCGGCTGACAGACCGACAGATGAAGGCGGGTCAGAGATCTGATGCGTACCCGATGAGCACTGAAGCATGAGTGCCCAGCGATGAACTTCACCCCCTGCTATCAGGCAGGCCGTGGTGCGCGTGCCCTGGTGGCGCGCGCGACGGCCTGGAGCAACGTCAACGGTCCCAGGACGCGCTGAGACGGACAGCCCGAGCGGCTCCGTTCCGGCCCGTGGGGCCAGAACAGGAGAACCGTGGCCAAGGTCCGCGTCCATGAGCTCGCCAAGGAGCTCGGCATCACCTCGAAGGAGGCCTTGAGCACGCTCAAGGACCTCGGCGAGTTCGTCAGCTCGGCTTCGTCCACCATCGAGCCCCCGGTGGTCAAGAAGCTGCGCAACGCCTACCCGGGCGCCGGCAAGTCCGCCGCCAAGCCCGGTTCCACGCCCGCCGCCCCGGCCGCGGGCCGTCCCGCCGCGCCGAAGCCGGCGGCCGCCCCGTCGCCGCGCGCCGCGGCCCCCACGTCGAACTCCGGAGCCCCGGTGCCCGGCCCCGCCGCGGGCCGCACCGCCGCGCCCAAGCCGGGCGCCGCCCCGACCCCCGGCCCCGCCGCACCGACGCCGGCCGCCCAGGCCCCGGCCGCCCCGGCCCCCGCGCCGAAGGCTCCGCAGCCGTCGGCCACGCCGGGGTCGGCTGCGCCCAAGCCGGGTGCGTCCGCGCCCAAGCCGTCCGCGGCCAAGCCGGGCGCCCCGCGCCCCGGCAACAACCCGTTCAGCCCCAAGGGCGGCCCCGCCGGGCCCCGTCCGGGCGCCCGCCCGGGCGGCCGTGGCGGCGCTCCGCGTCCGGGCAACAACCCGTTTGCCCCCTCGCAGGGCATGCGCTCCGGTCGTGAGGACCGTGCGCCGCGTCCGGGCGGCCCCCGTCCGCCGGCCGGCGCCGGCGGGCCCCGTCCGGGCGGTCCGCGTCCGGCCGCGGGTGCCGGCGGCCCCCGCCCCGGCGCGCCCCGTCCGAACCCGGGCATGATGCCCAAGCAGATCACCCCGGCCCCGCAGCCGGCCCGCGGCCGTGGCCGTCCGGGCGGCGGCCCCGGCGGCGGTCCGGGTCGTCCCGGCGGCCCGGGTGGCCGTGGCGGTCGCGGCAACGCCCAGGGCGCCTTCGGGCGCGGCGGCGGCCCGCGCAAGGGACGCAAGTCGAAGCGCGCGAAGCGCCAGGAGTTCGAGCAGCAGCACACGCGTGAGATCGGCGGCGTCAAGGTCCCCAAGGGCGACGGCACCACCGTCCTGCGTCTGCGCCGCGGCGCGTCCCTGGCCGACTTCGCCGAGAAGATCCGCGCCGACGTCGCCGACCTGGTGAAGGTGCTCTTCACCCTCGGCGAGATGGCCTCGGCCAACCAGTCCCTCGACGAGGACACCTTCCAGCTGCTCGGCGACGAGCTGGGCTACAAGGTCCAGATCGTGTCCCCGGAGGACGAGGACAAGGAGCTGCTGGAGGCGTTCGACATCGACCTCGAGGCCGAGGAGGCCAACGAGGACGAGGCCGACCTCGAGCCGCGCCCCGCGGTCGTCACGGTCATGGGCCACGTCGACCACGGCAAGACCCGACTGCTCGACGCCATCCGCTCCTCGAACGTCATCGAGGGCGAGGCCGGCGGCATCACCCAGCACATCGGCGCCTACCAGGTGCCCGTGCAGCACGAGGGCGAGCAGCGTCGCCTCACCTTCATCGACACCCCGGGTCACGAGGCGTTCACCGCCATGCGTGCCCGCGGTGCGAAGGTCACCGACATCGCCGTGCTGGTGGTGGCGGCCGACGACGGCGTCATGCCGCAGACCGTCGAGGCGCTCAACCACGCCCAGTCGGCCGGCGTGCCGATCGTGGTGGCGGTCAACAAGATCGACAAGGACACCGCCGCCCCGGACAAGATCCGCGGTCAGCTCACCGAGTACGGCCTCGTGCCCGAGGAGTACGGCGGCGACACGATGTTCGTGGACGTCTCCGCGCGCAACAACATCAACATCGACCAGCTGCTCGAGGCGGTCCTGCTCACCGCAGACGCCGCCCTCGAGCTCACGGCGAACCCGGACAAGGCCGCCCGCGGCGTGGCCATCGAGGCCAACCTCGACAAGGGCCGCGGCGCCGTCGTCACCGTGCTGGTGCAGACCGGCACGCTGCGCGTGGGCGACACCATGGTGGTGGGCTCCGCCCACGGCCGTGTGCGCGCCATGTTCGACGAGAACGGCAACGCCGTGGAGGCGGCCGATCCGTCGCGTCCCGTCCAGGTGCTCGGCCTGTCCGCGGTGCCGCGGGCCGGCGACTCGTTCCTCGTCACCGACGACGAGCGCACCGCCCGCCAGATCGCGGAGAAGCGCGAGGCCGCGGACCGCAACGCCCAGCTGGCCAAGCGCCGCAAGCGCATCACCCTGGAGGACTTCGACCAGGCCGTGGCCGAGGGCAAGCTGGACACGCTCAACCTCATCATCAAGGGCGACGCGTCCGGTGCCGTCGAGGCGCTCGAGGACTCGCTGCTCAAGATCGAGGTCGGCGAGGACGAGGTGCAGCTGCGCGTCATCCACCGCGGCGTCGGCGCCATCACGCAGAACGACGTGAACCTGGCGACCGTGGACAACGCCATCATCATCGGCTTCAACGTGCGCCCCGCCGAGCGGGTCGCCGACCTGGCCGACCGCGAGGGCGTGGACATGCGCTTCTACAGCGTGATCTACGACGCGATCGACGACATCGAGAACGCGCTCAAGGGCATGCTGAAGCCGGAGTACGAGGAGGTCGAGCTCGGCTCGGCCGAGGTCCGCGAGGTGTTCCGCTCCTCCAAGTGGGGCAACATCGCCGGTTCGCTCGTGCGCTCGGGCCTCATCCGCCGCAACGCCCAGGCCCGCCTGGTGCGCGACGGCGTGGTGGTCTCCGAGCACCTCAAGATCGAGTCGCTGCGCCGTTTCAAGGACGACGCCACGGAGGTCCGTGAGGGCTACGAGTGCGGCATCGGCCTGGGCAGCTTCAACGACATCAAGGAGGGCGACGTGATCGAGACCTTCGAGATGCAGGAGAAGCCGCGCGTCTGACGGCCGGGGCGGGGGCCCGCACGGGCCCCCGCCCTCCGCGTCCCACCCTCTGAACCATCACCACCGGAAGGAACCGCACCATGGCCGATCCGGCACGCGCCGGCCGCCTGGCCCAGCGCATCAAGGTCCTCGTGGCCGAGGCGCTGCGCCGCGGCGTCAAGGACGACCGCGTGGAGCCCGTCACCGTGACGGAGGTCCGCGTGACCAACGACCTGCAGCACGCCACCGTCTACTACACCGTCCTGGGCGACGAGGCCACGGTGGCCGCCGCCCACGAGGGCATCCAGGACAACCGCGGGATCCTGCGCCGCGAGGTGGGCCGCGGGCTCACCATCCGTCTGGTGCCCACGCTCGAGTTCGTGGCGGACACCGTCCCCGAGGCGGCCGCACACCTGGAGGACGTCCTCCGCGCGGCCAAGGAGCGGGACGCCGAGCTGGCGAAGGCGCGCGAGGGCGCGTCGTACGCCGGTGACGCGGACCCGTACCGCACCGCGGAGCCGGACGCCGACGCCGACGACGCCCCGCGCGCCTGAGGCCCGCGGCACGGTGAGCGCACGCAGCACCGGGGGACAGGCCCCCGACGCGCCGGGAACGGAGGCGTCGGGGGTCGTCCTCGTGGACAAGCCGCAGGGGTGGACCTCGCACGACGTCGTCGGGCGGGTCCGCCGGCTGGCGGGCACCCGCAAGGTGGGCCATGCCGGCACCTTGGACCCCATGGCCACGGGCCTGCTCGTGGTCGGCGTCAACAAGGCCACGCGCCTGCTGACCGCCATCACGGGCACGGACAAGACGTACACGGCCACGATCCGGCTCGGGCAGTCGACCGTCACGGACGATGCCGAGGGCGAGGTCGTGCAGACCCGGCTGGCCAACGCCGTCACGCCGGAGCGCGTCGCCGAGCAGGTCGCCGCCCTGACGGGCGAGATCCTGCAGGCGCCCTCGGCCGTCTCCGCCGTCAAGGTGGCGGGCCGGCGCGCCTACGACCGCGTCCGTGCGGGAGAGGACGTCACCCTCGACGCCCGGCCCGTCACCGTGCACGAGTTCACGGTGCACGAGCTGCGCCGGCTCGACGGCGGCCGGCTGGTCGACCTCGACGTCACCGTGCGCTGCTCCTCCGGGACCTACATCCGGGCGCTCGCCCGCGACCTGGGCGAGGCCCTCGAGACCGGCGGGCACCTCACGGCGCTGCGCCGCACCGCCGTCGGCCCGTTCGACGTGGCCGACGCCCTCACGCTCGAGGCCCTCGCCGAGCGCTTCGCGATGACCGAGCTCTCCGAGGCCGCCGCCGGGCTCTTCCCGGTGCGCGAGCTGACGGAGCACGAGGCCCACGAGCTCGCCTTCGGGCGGGTCGTGGCGCCCACCGGCACGGGTGAGACGCTCGTCGCCGGGCGCGCGCCGGACGGCCGCGTCATCGCCCTCGTCTCCGACGTGCGCCGCCGCGGCGCCGACGTCGCCAAGCCCCAGCTCGTGTTCGCCCCGGCCGAGGGGCCGGGACAGGGAAGGACCGCATGATCCTCGACGCCTGGTTCTGGACGGGACTGGTGATCGGCGCCGTCTCGTTCGTGGTCTGCGTGGTGATGACGGCGATCCGCCGCCACCCCGCGGACGCCTCGATCCTCTCGGTGGCCGCCGTCGAGCTGTTCACGCTCGTCTACGCGGCGGCCGCTGCCGTCCGCCAGCTCGGCGGGGACACCCTGAACGGCCCCGGCTGGGAGTTCTGGGGCTACATCCTCACCGCCCTGATCGTGCCGGTGATCGCCGTGGGCTGGGCCGTCACGGACAAGACCCGGTGGTCCAACCTCGTGCTGGCCGTGGTCGGGCCCACGATCGCCGTGATGCTGCACCGCATGCAGGTCATCTGGTTCGGGCAGTGGTGAGGAGGATGGACATGGCACCCAGCGACGGCGCCCCCGCGCGCAACCAGGGTCTCGGCCGGATCATCGTCATGGTCTACGCGGTGTTCGCCCTCTCGGCGAGCGCGCGCAGCCTCTTCCAGATCCTCACGCAGTTCGACGCCGCCCCCGTGGCGTACACGCTCTCCGCGGTCGCGGCGGTCGTGTACATCGTGGCGACGTTCGCGCTCGCCCGCTCCGGCGCGCGCGCCTGGGCCGTGGCGCTCGGGGCCGTGCTCGTGGAGCTGGCCGGCGTGGTCGGCGTGGGCCTGTGGACCGTCCTGGATCCGGGGATGTTCGCCCACGACACCGTGTGGTCCCGGTTCGGCGCGGGCTACGGCTATGTGCCGCTCGTGCTGCCGGTGGTCGGCCTGATCTGGCTGCTGACGCACCGCCCCGCCCGCCCGGCCGAGGCGGGGGCGCTCTGATGCGGGTCTGGAACAGCCTGGACGAGGTCCCCACGGACCTGCCGCGCACCGTGGTCACCCTGGGCAACTTCGACGGCGTGCACCGCGGCCACCGGGAGGTGCTGCGCCGGGTCGTCGAGCTGGCGCGGGCCCGCGACGCCCTGGCCGTGGCCGTGACCTTCACCCCGCACCCGCGCGCCGTGCACCATCCCGAGGTGCCCCACGTGGACATCATCAGCCCCGAGCAGCGGGTCGTCCTCCTGGACGAGGCGGGTCTGGACGCGGTGCTCCTGCAGCGCTACACCCTCGAGTTCGCGGACCAGTCCCCGGAGGAGTTCGTCCGCGGCATGCTCGTGCACGGGCTGCACGCCGCCGTCGTGGTCGTGGGGCACGACGTGCGCTTCGGCCGGGGCAACACCGGCGACGTCGCGGAGATGGTGCGCCTGGGGGCCCGCTACGACTTCGACGTCGAGGCCGTCGAGGAGTTCCCCGCCGAGCACGGGGCCGAGCCGGAGCGCCGCTGCTCCTCGACGTGGGTGCGCGAGGCCCTGGCCGCGGGCGACGTCGCCCAGGCCGCGGCCGTGCTCGGCCGGCACCACGTGCTCGCCGGCGAGGTGGTGCACGGGTTCGCGCGCGGCCGCGAGCTCGGCTTCCCCACGGCGAACCTCGAGACGGATGTGCAGGGCATGATCCCGGCCGACGGCGTCTACGCCGGCTGGGTGCACGACGCGCACGGCGGCGTGTGGCCGGCCGCGATCTCCATCGGCTCGAACCCCACGTTCGAGGACGTTTCCCGCGTGGTGGAGGCCCACGTGATCGACCGCCACGACGAGCGTGTGGAGGACTTCGACCTGTACGGCCAGCACATCGACGTCGAGTTCGTGGCCCGGCTGCGCGGGATGGTCGCCTACGAGGGCGTCGAGAAGCTCGTGGCGCAGATCACGCAGGACGTGGACGAGGCCCGGGCGATCCTGGCCACGACCCCCTCCGACCGGTGAGCGCCCCGGAGCCGGGCGCTCCCACCGTCGTGCCGAACTTGCCGGGGCGCCCGGCCCGGGCCCGTCGGGCCGGGCCCAACCCCTTCGAGACCGGCGGTGAGCACTACGACGCCGTCCGCCCCTCCTACCCGGCCGCCGCGGTGGACCGCGTCCTGGCGGGCACCGCCGACGGCGCGGACGTGGTGGAGCTCGGGGCCGGGACGGGACTGTTCACCCGGCTGCTCGCGGCCCGCCCGGCGGACCGGGTGCGGACGGTGACGGCCCTCGAGCCGTCGGCGTCGATGCGCGCCGTCCTGGAACGCGAGGTCGCGGCCGGCACGGGCGGGCGGGTGCGCGCCGTGCCGGGCACGGGCGAGGCCACGGGCCTGCCGGCGGCGAGCGCCGACGTCGTGGTGGCGGCCCAGGCATGGCACTGGATGGACCCGGCCGCGGCGAGCGCGGAGGCCGCACGGGTGCTGCGCCCGGGCGGGCGCCTGGCCGCGGTGTGGAACCAGCTCGACACGGCGGTGCCGTGGGTGCACCGTCTCACCCGGATCATGCACGCCGGGGACGTGCACGCTGCCCGGCCGGAGCAGCGCCGGTTCGCCGCCCCGTTCGGGGCGGAGGAGCACGCACGCTGGGCGTGGACGCAGCCGATGACCGCGACGGGGCTGCACGGGCTCATGGCCTCGCGCTCGTACTGGCTGCGCGCGGACGAGCGGATCCGGTCCCGGATGACGGCCAACCTCGACTGGTACCTGCACGAGCACCTGGGCCATGCGGCGGACGCGGTCCTGCAGGTGCCCTACGTGACGGTGGCCTGGTGGGCGGCGCCGGTCAGGGGCGGGCGCCCACGGTGACCGGGACCGTCCGGGCGATCCCGGCCCGCCGCGCCTGCCACAGCAGCAGCGCCGTGGCCACCGCGACCACCGCCACCGAGAGCAGCGTGGCCGCCGGGGAGCCGGCGGTCTCCGCGCCCACGTAGCTGTCCTCGACGGTGCCCACGAGCGTGCCGACGGCGATGATCACCACGTTGTTGACCACGTGGAGGGCGACGGCGGCCTCGAGCCCGCCCGTGCGCCACGTGAGCAGGACGGCGGCGACGGCGAACGCGGCGAGGTCCAGCAGGATCCACGGGTCGAGCGAGCCGTGGGCGAGGGAGAAGGTCGCCGCCGAGAGCACCGCGGTGACCGCGACGGCCACGACCGGCCGGCGGACCCACGTGCCGACGGCCAGCAGCAGCCACCCGCGGAACAGGTACTCCTCGCCCGCGGCCTGGAACGGGGTGAGCACGAACGCCATGACGAGCAGCCAGACCCAGTCCTGCGCGCGCGGGGCCGTGGGGGCGCCGTCGAGGGCCCACGCGCCCAGCACGTAGGCGAGGAACAGCGGCGTCAGCGCGACGACGCAGCGCGCCAGCCAGCGCCAGCGCACGCTGCCCTCGACCGAGTGGACGAAGCGGGCGGCGACGGGGTGGCCCAGCGCCACGGCCAGCAGCGCGACCCCGATCAGCGCGGCGAGCAGGAGGTTGTTCAGCAGCACCATGGGCGCGGAGTACAGGTCGAGGTCGGTCACGTCCGTCGGGTCGGCCGCGCCGAGCAGCGCGGGCCCGGACGTGGCGATCAGGGCGAGAGCGCCCAGCACGCCCCCGAGCACGAGGAGGCCCACCAGGCCGGCCAGCACGAGGCCGAGGGACGCGAGTGGGTTCCACCATCGGGCCCGCGGCGTGCGCAGCAGCGCGGGGTAGCCGTGGCCGATCAGCGGCAGATCCAGGGGCGGCGCGGGCGGCCGGACGGGGAACGACGGCGGGGCCGGGGGGTGGGGGACCGGTGGGGTGCTCACCGGGCCAGGGTAGGCGATGCGGTAGACTCGACCCTCGGCCTCCCTGCAGTCCGCGGTGGGGTGGGCCCCGCGTCGTCCGCCCCGGCGGGGCGCGGCCCGTGTTCGCGGTACCGAAGTGAAGGAGGCCCACCATGGCCCTGGATCCCGCTGTCAAGCAGCAGATCATCAAGGAGTACGCCACCCACGAGGGCGACACCGGTTCCCCCGAGGTGCAGATCGCGGTCCTGTCCCGCCGCATCAAGGACCTGACCGAGCACCTCAAGGAGCACAAGCACGACCACCACACCCGTCGCGGCCTGATGGCCTTGGTGGGTCGCCGTCGTCGCATGCTGGGCTACCTGCAGAAGGTCGACATCGAGCGCTACCGCGCGCTGATCGAGCGCCTCGGCCTGCGCAAGTGACCTGAGGAGGCGGCGCCGGAGCCCGCGGGAGACCCGCGAGCGCCGGCGCCGCCTTTCGTCTGCCCCCGGACGCACGTAGTGTGTCCCGGGGGAGACCGCCGCAGCCTGCGGCACTCCGGCGCGCCACGGCGCGCATCCCCGCATCATCGAAACACCCGACGGCTCCGCGCCCATCGCTCGCGGTCCTCGACAGTGGCTCCCGGACCCCGCCGCACGGCGGGATGCCGAGGGCCTCGATCGAAGACCAGGGGGACAGGGACGCCTGCGGCGCCGTCCACCTGAAAGGAGGCCCTCATGGAGGGTCCTGAGATCACCTTCGCCGAGGCCGTCATCGACAACGGCTCGTACGGCAAGCGCACCGTCCGCTTCGAGACCGGGCGCCTCGCCCAGCAGGCCGCCGGCGCCGCCATGGTCTACATCGACGAGGAGACGTCGATGCTGTCCGCCACCACCGTGGGCAAGTCCCCCCGCGAGGGCTTCGACTTCTTCCCGCTGACCGTGGACGTCGAGGAGCGCATGTACGCCGCGGGCCGCATCCCCGGCTCGTTCTTCCGCCGCGAGGGCCGCCCGTCCACGGACGCGATCCTCACCTGCCGCCTGATCGACCGCCCGCTTCGCCCGGCGTTCGTCAAGGGCATCCGCAACGAGGTCCAGGTCGTCGTGACCGTCACCTCGATCGCCCCGGACGAGATCTACGACACGGTGGCCATCAACGCCGCCTCCCTGTCCACGCAGCTGTCCGGCCTGCCGTTCTCCGGCCCCATCGGCGGCGTGCGCATGGCCCTCATGGACGACGGCTCCGGCCAGCGCCAGTGGGTCGCGTTCCCGAAGCACTCCCAGCTCGAGGGCGCCGTGTTCAACATGGCCGTGGCCGGCCGTGTGGTGGGCGACGACGTCGCCATCATGATGGTCGAGGCCGAGGCGACCCCGGACTCCTGGACCCTGGTCAAGGAGCGCGGCGCGCAGGCGCCCACCGAGGAGGTCGTGGCCGAGGGCCTCGAGGCCGCCAAGCCCTTCATCCGCGCCCTGTGCGAGGCTCAGGCCGACCTGGTCAAGCGCGCCGGCAAGGACCCGGTGGACGTCCCCGTGTTCCAGGACTACCAGGACGACGCCTACGCCGCCGTCGAGAAGCTCGCCACGGACCGCCTGACCGAGATCTTCTCCATCGGCGACAAGCAGGAGCGCGAGTCGGCCTCGGACGCCTACCTGCTCGAGGTGCTCGAGGAGCTCGCCGGCGAGGGCAAGGACTACGCCGAGCGCAAGGGCGAGATCGCCAAGGCCTACGGCTCCCTCACCAAGCAGATCGTGCGTCGCCGCATCCTCACCGACCAGGTGCGCATCGACGGCCGCGGCCTGACGGACATCCGCAAGCTGACCGCGGAGGTGGAGGTCCTGCCCCGCGTGCACGGCTCCGCCATCTTCGAGCGCGGCGAGACCCAGATCATGGGCGTCACCACGCTGAACATGCTCAAGATGGAGCAGCAGATCGACTCGCTGGCGCCGGAGACGGCCAAGCGGTACATGCACCACTACAACTTCCCGCCGTACTCCACCGGCGAGACCGGCCGCGTGGGCTCCCCGAAGCGCCGCGAGATCGGCCACGGCGCCCTCGCCGAGCGCGCCCTGGTGCCCGTGCTGCCGGCCCGCGAGGAGTTCCCCTACGCGATCCGCCAGGTCTCCGAGGCCCTCGGCTCCAACGGCTCGACGTCGATGGGCTCCGTCTGCGCCTCCACCCTGTCCCTGCTGAACGCGGGCGTGCCGCTGCGCGCGCCCGTGGCCGGCATCGCCATGGGCCTGGTCTCCGCCGAGGTGGACGGCCAGACCCAGTACGCGGCCCTGACCGACATCCTCGGCGCCGAGGACGCGTTCGGCGACATGGACTTCAAGGTGGCCGGCACCGCCGAGTTCGTCACCGCGATCCAGCTGGACACCAAGCTGGACGGCATCCCGGCCTCCGTGCTGGCCGCCGCCCTGACGCAGGCCCGCGAGGCGCGCCTGCACATCCTGTCCGTGCTGAACGCCGCCATCGACGCCCCGGACGAGATGGCCCCCACCGCCCCGCGGATCATCTCCGTGCGCATCCCGGTGGACAAGATCGGCGCGGTCATCGGCCCCAAGGGCGCCATGATCAACCAGATCCAGGACGACACGGGCGCGGACATCACCATCGAGGACGACGGCACCGTGCTGATCGGCGCCACCGACGGCGCCTCGGCCGAGGCCGCGCGCTCCGCGGTGAACGCGATCGCCAACCCGCAGGTCCCCGAGATCGGCGAGCGCTACCTCGGCACGGTCGTGAAGCTGACCACGTTCGGCGCGTTCGTCTCGCTCACCCCGGGCAAGGACGGCCTGCTGCACATCTCCGAGCTGCGCAAGCTCAACGAGGGCAAGCGCGTGGACGACGTCGAGGACGTGCTCGGCGTGGGCCAGAAGGTCCAGGTCGAGATCACCAAGATCGACGACCGCGGCAAGCTCTCCCTCTCCCCGGTGGTGGCGGAGTCCGACGCCGTGGCCGAGACCGCGGACGCGATCGAGTCCTCGCAGACCGAGGCCTGATCCGCCCCGGCCGGGCATGCCCGGCCCGGTGACCACGACGGCGCCGCACCCTCCCCGCGAGTGGTGCGGCGCCGTCGTCGCGCATGGGCGAGAATGGCCGTCATGAGTGTTCACCGTGAGATCCCCCTGGACTTCGACGGCGTGCTGGCGGACGAGGGCAACGGTTCCGTGGTGCGCCGCTCCGTGCTGCCCGGCGGCGTCCGCGTGCTCACCGAGGCCATGCCGGACCAGCGCTCGGTGACCATCGGCTACTGGGTGGCCGTCGGGTCCCGCGACGAGTCGCCCGAGGGCTACGGCGCCACGCACTTCCTCGAGCACCTGCTCTTCAAGGGCACTCCCACGCGCACCGCGATGGACATCGCGGCCGCCTTCGACCGCGTGGGCGGGGAGTCCAACGCCGGCACGGCCAAGGAGTCCACCGTCTACCACGCCCGCGTGCTGGACGAGGACCTGCCGATGGCCGTGGAGGTCCTCACGGACATGCTCACCTCCTCCCTGATCGACCCGGACGAGCTCGAGACCGAGCGCGGCGTGATCCTCGAGGAGCTCGCCATGGACGCGGACGACCCCGTGGACGTGGCCCACGAGAAGCTCGCCGAGGTCATGCTGGACGGCCACCCCCTCGGCCGGCCGATCGGCGGCACGCCCGAGACGATCCGGGCCGTCACCCGCGGCCATGTGGTCGGGCACTACACGCACTGGTACCGCCCGGACGAGCTCGTCGTCACCGCCGCCGGCCACCTCGACCACGACGAGGTCTGCCGCCTCGTCCTCGCCGCCCTGCGCGCCTCGGGCTGGGAGCTCACCCCGGGGGCCCTGCCCGCCCCACGTCGTGCCGTGGACACCGCCGGGGCCGCGGCCTCGCGGGTGCGGACCGGCACGCACACCGTCACCAAGGCGGTCGAGCAGGCCAACGTCCTCGTCGGCGGCCGCTCGCTGTCCACCACGGACCCGGACCGCTTCGCCCTGGGCGTCATGCAGTCCGTCCTGGGCGGGGGCATGTCCTCGCGGCTGTTCCAGGAGATCCGCGAGCGCCGAGGCCTGGCCTACAACACCTACTCGTTCTCCGCCGGGTACTCCGACGCCGGCTACTGGGGCCTGTACGCGGGCTGCCAGCCGGACCGGGTGGAGGAGGTGGCCGCGCTGATGGAGGCCGAGCTGGACCGGATGGCCGAGGCCGACGTCACCGAGGAGGAGCTCGCGCGCGCCCACGGGCAGATCTGCGGCGGCACCGTGCTGGGCATGGAGTCCACGGGCGCCCGCATGTCCCGGCTGGGACGGGCCGAGCTGGTCACGGGGGAGTACGTGGACCTGGCGGCCTCCCTCGCCCGGGTCCGGGAGGTCGACGCCGGCCAGGTCCGGGCCGTGGCCGCGCGCCTGGCCGCGGGGGACCGGGCGCGCGTCGTCGTCGCCCCGGCCTGACCTCGGCCACGGCCGCCGGGGCGGGCCGCGTAGGCTGGAGGCCATGACCGAGACCCGCACCCCCTCCGCCGTGTCCGCTCCCGACGACGTCCCGCGCGTCGCGATCCTGGGCGCCCGTGGCCGCATGGGCCGCCACGCGGTGCCCGCGGTGCGAGCGGCCGAGGGGTTGGAGCTCGTGGCCGAGCTCGGCTCACAGGACCGCCTGGACGCGGTGCTCGACGCCGGCGCCACCCACGTCCTGGACCTCACGGTCCCGGACGCCTCGCCCGAGAACGTGGCCTTCGCCGTGGAGCACGGGCTGCACACCGTGGTCGGCACGTCGGGCTGGGTGCCCGAGCGCCGCGAGCGCCTCGAGGCGCAGCTGGCTGAGCACCCGGGGGTGGGCGTGCTGATCGCCCCGAACTTCTCGGTCGGCTCGGTGCTGGCCTCGGCGTTCGCCGCGCAGGCGGCGCGGTACTTCGAGTCCGTCGAGCTCGTCGAGCTGCACCACCCGGACAAGGTGGACGCCCCGTCGGGCACGGCCGTGCGGACCGCCGAGCTCATCGGCGCGGCCCGGGATGCGGCCGGCGTGCCCGTCTCCCCGGACGCCACCGAGCACGACCCGGACGGCGCGCGCGGCGCCGTCGTCCACGGCGTGCACGTGCACGCGGTGCGCCTGCGCGGCCTGGAGGCGCACCAGGAGGTGCTGCTGGGCGGGCCGGGCGAGCAGCTCGTGGTCCGGCACGACGCGTTCGACCGCGGCGCCTACATGCCGGGCGTCGTCCTCGGCCTGCGGACCGTGGCCTCCCGCCCGGGACTGACCTACGGACTGGACGGATACCTGGACCTTGGCTGAGCCCTCCCGCACCCCCGACGACGGCGCCGTGGGCCCGACCGACCACGCCGCCCGCGCCCGCCGCTCGACCCTGATGAGCAAGGTGTGGGTCGGCTTCGTGTGCCTGCTCGTGCTGCTGTTCGCCGGGTTCGCCCTCAACGCGTCCGTCGCGCTGGTGCGCGCCCCGCAGCCGCTGGCCAAGGCGATCGGCGCGGGCGTCATCCTCGTGGTGCTGGTGACCGTGGCCGTCCTGGCCCGCGAGGTGTGGTTCGGCCGCCAGACCGAACGCCTGGCCGACCAGCTCGAGGCCGAGGGCGGGTTGCCGGAGGACGACCTGCCGCGCTCGCCCGGCGGCCGGATCGACCGGGAGGCCGCCGATGCCCAGTTCGAGCTGTACCGCGTGGAGGCCGAGGCCGCACCGCGCGACTGGCGGGCCCGCTACCGCCTCGCCCTGGCCTACGACGCCTCGGGCGACCGCCGCCGCGCCCGCGAGGCGGCCCGGGAGGCCGTCCGCCTGCACCGCGCCGGCTGACGCGGCCCACGCGTCCCTCAGCGCCCTGCGACGGCCCGTTCCCCATCCGCCCGGGAGAGCCGGGCCATCACGGCCTCGAGCGGACCCCGTCGGCCGCTGAGCTCGGCGGCCAGCCCGGCCGCGAGGCACAGCACGACGAAGACGGCGAGCAGCGCCCCGTCGGCCGGGTCGAGCCCGGTCGCGTCCACGAGCGCGAGCACCACGAGGTGTCCCACGTAGAGCGTGAGCGGGATGCGCCCCGCACCCACGAGCGGGCGCAGCGCGGCGTGCCCGACCAGCGGCCGGGCCAGCAGGCAGGCGCCCAGCACGGCGCAGGCCCAGCCCGCCGCGAGCACGGCGGCCACCACGGACCCGGAGTGCGGGGTCGGCAGGGCGAGCCACAGCGGATCCGGGATCAGCAGCGCGAGCCGCGGCTCGCCCGTGCGCAGCGTGAGCGCCGTCTCGGCCGGGTCCGTGCCGATCGCCGCAGCGACCCGCTCGACCGTGCCCGGGGCCCGCAGCACCGCCGCACCCACGGCGCCGGCCGCCGCCCACGCCGCAGCCCCGCCGCCGAGGATCCCGGCGGCCACGCGGGGCCGGTCCAGCGGCAGCCGCCCCAGGGCCAGCCCCAGCACGAGGAACGCGCCCCAGGACAGGACGGGGTAGTAGCCCGTGACCGTCAGATCGGCCAGCAGCAGCCCGGGACGCAGCAGGTCCGCGGGGCCGGGGGAGAGCCAGAGCCGCCCGCCCACGAAGAACTCCTGGCGCCCCACGGCGGCCTGCGCGGCCGCGACCACCGCGAACACCAGCACCGGCCCGAGCACGAGCCACGCCCCCGCGATCAGGCCCAGGGCGCGGGCGCGCAGGCCCAGCAGGGGCAGCGCGAGCAGGAAGAGCAGGGCGTAGTGGCACAGGATCACGGCCACGGGGACCCCGAGCGTCCCGCAGGCGAGCCCGAGCACGAGCAGCAGGCCCGCCCGTCGGGCGATCCGGCGGCGCAGCGCCGCGCGCCGGACCCCCGTGGCCGGCGTCGCGCCCCCCGTGGACAGGGCCAGCCCGACCCCGGCCAGCAGGACGAACAGCACCGAGGCGCGTCCGGCGAACCACAGGAACGCCGGGTGCGGCGCCCCGTCCGCCGTCGCCGGGTCGACGACGTGGACGGTGATCATGCCGAGCAGGGCGATCCCGCGGGCCGCGTCGACGCCGGGCAGCCGACGACGCGCGGGCCGGTCCGGGCGGACGGCGGCGGGGGGCGGGGCGGGACGCAGGGCGGGCTCCTCTCGGGTCGCCGCGCGTCGCGGAGGGGCCACGGACGGCGCGGACCCCCAGTCTCGCAGGTAGGGTGGGGCCCATGAGTGCCGTCCGTTCCGCCGTCATCCCCTCCGAGCTGCTCTTCGGCACGGTCGTGCCCGCCATGGTCACCCCCATGACGGACGAGGGCGCCGTGGACCTCGAGGCGGCCGCCGCGCTGGCCGAGCACCTGGTGGACCGTGGGGCCGACGGCCTCGTGGTCACCGGCACCACCGGCGAGACCTCCACGCTCACGGACGACGAGAACGTGGCGATGTTCCGCACCGTCGTCGAGGCCGTGGGGGACCGCGCCAGGGTCGTGGCCGGCACCGGCACCAACGACACGGCGCACACCCTCGAGCTGTCCCGCCGCGCGGCCGAGACGGGTGTGGACGGGCTGCTGCTCGTCACCCCGTACTACAACAAGCCCAACCAGGCCGGCATCCGCGCGCACTTCGAGGCCGTGGCCGACGGCGTGGACCTGCCGATCATGCTCTACGACATCCCGGGCCGCTCCGTGATGCCGATCGAGCCCGAGACGATCATCGCGCTCGCGCAGCACCCCAACATCCGTGCGCTCAAGGACGCGAAGGGGGACCTGCAGTCCACCACCACCGTCCTGGCGCACACGGACCTCGACCTCTACTCCGGCGACGACGGCGCGACCCTGCCGCTCATGGCGCTCGGCGCCGTCGGGGTCGTCTCGGTGGCCGCGCACGCGGCCCCCGAGCTGTACCGCCAGCTCGTGGACGCCGTCCACGCCGGCGACCTGGCCGGTGCCCGTGATCACCACTTCGCGCTGGACCCCGTCCAGCGCGGCATCATGACCCACGTCCAGGGCGCGGTGGCCGCGAAGGCCGTCCTCGCCGCCCAGGGCGTCATCCCGTCCGCAGCCGTGCGGCTGCCCCTCGTCCAGGCCACGCCGGACGAGCTCTCCGTCATCCGAGCCGACCTCGCGGAGGCCGGCATCACCTTCTAGAAGGGACCCGTTCCATGACCGCAGGCACCCGCCTGTCCACCCCGCCCAAGCTCAAGCGGGGCACCTGCCGCATCGTCCAGCTGGGCGGCCTCGAGGAGGTCGGCCGCAACATGGTCACCTTCGAGATCGACGGCAAGATCCTCATCGTCGACTGCGGCGTCCTCTTCCCCGAGGAGCACCAGCCCGGCGTCGACCTGATCCTGCCGGACTTCGACTACATCCGGGACCGGGTGGACGACGTCGTCGGCATCATCCTGACCCACGGCCACGAGGACCACATCGGCGCCGTGCCGTACCTGCTGCGCCTGCGCGACGACATCCCCGTGATCGGCTCCAAGCTGACGCTCGCCCTGATCGAGGCCAAGCTCGAGGAGCACCGGATCAAGCCGCGCACCCGCGTGGTCAAGGAAGACGACATCGTCGAGTTCGGCCCGTTCGAGTGCGAGTTCGTGGCCGTGAACCACTCGATCCCGGACGCGCTCGCCGTCGCCATCCACACGGACGCCGGCACCATCCTGCACACCGGCGACTTCAAGATGGACCAGCTGCCGCTCGACGGCCGCATCACGGACCTGCGCGCCTTCGCCCGACTCGGCGAGGAGGGCGTGGACCTGTTCATGACCGACTCCACGAACGCCGAGGTCCCGGGGTTCACCACCACGGAGGCGGAGATCGGCCCCACCCTCGAGCGCTACTTCGCCACGGCGAAGCGCCGCATCGTGGTGGCCTCGTTCTCCTCCCACGTGCACCGCGTCCAGCAGGTCCTCGACGCCGCCCACAAGCACGGTCGCAAGGTCGCCTTCGGCGGGCGCTCCATGATCCGCAACATGACCATCGCGGCGAAGCTCGGCTACCTCAACGTGCCGAACGGGATCCTCGTGGACATCCGCAAGGTGGACAAGTACCGCGACGACGAGATCGTGCTCATGGTCACCGGCTCGCAGGGCGAGCCGATGGCGGCCCTGTCCCGCATGGCCAACGGGGACCACCAGGTGCAGCTGGAGGAGGGCGACCTCGTCGTGCTGGCCTCCTCGCTGATCCCGGGCAACGAGAACTCCGTGTTCCGCGTGATCAACGGGCTCATGAAGCTCGGCGCGACCGTGGTGCACAAGGGCATGGCCAAGGTGCACGTCTCCGGCCACGCCTCCGAGGGCGAGCTGCTGTACTGCTACAACATCGTCGAGCCCGAGTTCGTGATGCCGGTGCACGGCGAGACCCGCCACCTGATCGCCAACGGCCGGATCGCGGAGAAGACCGGCGTGCCGGCCGAGAACGTCATCCTGGCCGGCAACGGCACCGTGGTGGACATGACCGACGGCCTCGTGAAGGTCGTCGGCGAGGTGGAGTGCGGCTACGTGTACGTGGACGGCTCCTCCGTGGGCGAGATCTCCGACTCGGACCTCAAGGACCGCCGTGTCCTGGGCGAGGAGGGCTTCATCTCGATCATCACCGTGGTCAACCGGCAGACCGGCACGATCGTGTCCGGCCCGGACGTCCACGCCCGCGGCGTCGCCGAGGACGAGAAGGTGTTCGAGGAGATCAAGCCGAAGATCGTCCGGGCGCTCGAGGAGGCCGTGCAGTCCAGCAAGGACCACACCGCCCATCAGCTCCAGCAGGTGGTCCGCCGGACCGTCGGCACGTGGGTCAACCGCAAGCTGCGCCGCCGCCCGATGATCATCCCGGTGGTCCTGGAGGCCTGACCCCTCCGGGTCGCCATGCCTGCCGTGTCCGCGGTTCGCGGTAGTTTGGTGGGCATGGCGACCCGTACTTCCCCCACGCGTTCGTCGTCCTCCTCCGCCACGTCCCGCTCCGGCTCCGCCGGACGCCGAGGCTCCGGACGGAAGGGGTCGACCGCGACCGTCCCCGAGGCCGACCGGCCCGCCGCGCCCCTGCGCGCCCTGCACACCCTGTGGATGGGGTTGGCCACACCGGTCGGCGCGGGCTTCCGCAAGCTCGGCCCGGACGTGCGCATCGACCGCGAGGAACGCCGTGACGGCACCGGCCTGCTCCTGCTGCTGCTCGCCGCGCTGATCGCGGCCGTGGAGTGGTGGGGCCTGCGCGGCACCGCCGTCGGCCGCGTGGTGCACGGGGTGGTGGGCGGCACCGTCGGGTGGTTCGCCCTCCTGGTGCCGGTCGCCCTGCTCGTCGTGGCCGTGCGCTGCTTCCGCCACGCCACAGACCATCGCGCCAACGGACGCATCATCATCGGCCTGCTCATGGCCACCGTCGCGGGCTCCGGCATCGCCCACCTCGTGGGCGGCGTGCCCTCGGCCGCCGAGGCCTTCGAGGACATGCTCGGCGCCGGGGGCATGGTCGGCTACCTGGCGACGGCGCCGCTGGCCTCCCTGCTGACACCCGTGCCCGTCTGGGTCCTCATGATCCTGCTGGCCTTCTTCTCGGTGCTCGTGCTCACCGCGACGCCCGTCGGCGCGATCCCGCAGCGGATCGCGGGCGGCTACGACTGGCTCACGGGCCAGGACCCCGAGGGCGCCTCCGAGCAGCGGGCCGCCCGCCGCGCCGAACGGCGCCGGGCCCGTGAGGTGCGCCGTGAGGCCGAGGACCTCGCCACCCCGCTCTCCGTGGACGCGGAGACCGGGCGCACCCACCCGGACCACGACCAGTCCTACCTGGACGGCCCGGCCGCCGGCGCCCACGCCGCAGAAGCCTCCCGCCCCGGCCTGTTCGCGCGCCTGTTCGGCGGGCGCCGGGCACGCGAGGAGCAGGCCGCCGACCCCGCCCCGGAGCGCACCGCCAGCACCGCCTACGACTCCCCGGTGATCCACGAGGCCGAGGCCGGCTCCCACGCCGCCCCCGAGGCGGAGACCACCCAGGTCCTGCCCCGGCCCGCCCCCCGGCGGGCCGCCCGCGGGGAGCAGGGCGTGTTCGACGCCGAGCAGGCCGCCGCGGACGCGCGCGACCCGCGGGACACGGACCGGGACGCCTCGGACGACTTCGACCCGTGGGTGGACGAGGACGACGCGCCCGAGGACGCGGACGCCGAGCCGCAGCCGCCCGCCGGAGTGCGCCGGCCGACGGCCGCGGACCGTGCCCTCGAGCAGGTCCGCGAGCACGCCCGCGCCCAGCGTGAGGCCGCCGCCCCGGCCGCCGGAGCCCCGGAGGAGGACGCGGGGGAGGACACCCCGTTCGCCCTGGACGACGCCCCGGGTCAGGGCTCCGGGGCCGCCGCGCCGTCGTCGTCCTCCGCCGTGCCCGCCCGCACCCCCGCGCCGGTGCCGCCGGTGACCGCCGAGCCGGCCCGCGGCACCCAGTCCGAGCTGGGCGGGGACGTGTCCTACACGCTGCCGCAGTCGGCCCTGCTCCCGGCCGGCCCCCAGCCGAAGGAGCGCTCCGAGGCCAACGACCGGGTCGTCGCCGCGCTGACCACCACGTTCACCGAGTTCAAGGTGGACGCCCAGGTCACCGGGTTCTCCCGCGGGCCGACGGTGACGCGCTACGAGGTCGAGGTCGCCCCCGGCACCAAGGTGGAGAAGGTGACGGCGCTGGAGAAGAACATCGCGTACGCGGTGGCCTCCTCGGACGTACGGATCCTCAGCCCCATCCCGGGCAAGCGCGCGATCGGCATCGAGATCCCCAACACGGACAAGGAGGTCGTGGCCCTCGGCGACGTCCTGCGCTCGCAAGCGGCCCAGCGGACCGACCACCCGATGGTGATGGGCGTCGGCAAGGACGTGGAGGGCGGCTACGTGGTGGCCAACCTCGCGAAGATGCCCCACATGCTCGTGGCGGGCGCCACCGGCGCCGGCAAGTCCTCGTTCGTGAACTCGATGATCACCTCGATCCTCATGCGCTCCACCCCGGACGAGGTGCGCATGGTGATGGTGGACCCCAAGCGCGTCGAGCTCACCGCGTACGAGGGCGTGCCCCACCTGGTCACCCCGATCATCACGAGCCCGAAGAAGGCGGCCGAGGCGCTGCAGTGGGTCGTCAAGGAGATGGACACCCGCTACGACGACCTCGCGGCGTTCGGCTACAAGCACGTGGACGACTTCAACAAGGCCGTCCGGGCCGGCCAGGTGAAGCTGCCGCCGGACTCCAAGCGCGTGCTGCGCCCGTACCCGTACCTGCTGGTCATCGTGGACGAGCTCGCGGACCTGATGATGGTCGCCCCGCGCGACGTCGAGGACGCGATCGTGCGCATCACCCAGCTGGCCCGTGCGGCAGGCATCCACCTCGTGCTCGCCACGCAGCGGCCGTCCGTGGACGTGGTCACGGGCCTGATCAAGGCCAACGTGCCCTCGCGTATGGCGTTCGCGACGTCGTCGGTCACGGACTCGCGCGTGGTCCTGGACCAGCCCGGCGCGGAGAAGCTGCTCGGCCAGGGCGACGCCCTGTTCCTGCCGATGGGCAAGTCCAAGCCCATGCGCGTGCAGGGGGCGTGGGTCAACGAGTCCGAGATCCACGCCGTCGTGGAGCACGTGAAGTCGCAGATGCAGGTCCAGTACCGCGAGGACGTGATCCCCGAGAAGACCGAGAAGGTCATCGACGAGGACATCGGCGACGATCTGGACCTGCTCCTGCAGGCCGTCGAACTCGTGGTCACCACGCAGTTCGGCTCCACGTCCATGCTGCAGCGCAAGCTGCGGGTGGGCTTCGCGAAGGCCGGCCGCCTCATGGATCTCATGGAGTCCCGCGGCGTCGTGGGCCCCTCCGAGGGCTCCAAGGCCCGCGACGTGCTGGTCAAGCCCGACGACCTCGCGGACGTGCTCGCCACCATCTCCGGAGACACCCCGCCCTCGGCCGCATCCGGCGACGGCGACGCCTCGGCGTCGGCCGGTCCGCGCGACCTGGTGCAGGAGGACCTGGAATCGCGCCCGGCCGCCGTGGACTGGAACGATGAGGACGACGAGGGATCGGAGGACGCGTGGCAGCTGACGGGCAGATGAGCACGGCGGGCGGGGCGCAGCGCGTGTCCGCCTGGAACCTGCCGAACATCCTGACCTCGGTGCGCATCCTGATGGTGCCCTTCTTCGCCTGGGCGCTGTGGGGCGGCGGGCCGTGGGGCGGCGACTCGCCCGTCGCCCGCTGGCTCGCGCTGGCGCTGTTCGCGGCGGCCATGTACACCGACAAGCTCGACGGGGACATCGCCCGCGCCCGCGGGCTGATCACCGACTTCGGCAAGATCGCGGACCCCATCGCGGACAAGCTGCTCACGGGCACGGCCCTCGTGCTGTTCTCCCTGCTGGGGGAGCTGTGGTGGTGGGTGACCATCGTGATCCTGGTGCGCGAATGGGGCATCACCCTGATGCGCTTCGTGGTGATCCGTTACGGAGTGATGCCGGCCGGCCGTGGCGGCAAGCTCAAGACCGTGCTGCAGACCGTGGGCATCGGCCTGCTGCTCCTGCCCCTGGCCCCGCTCGTGGGCGGCTGGTGGCCGTGGGCCGGCTGGGTGGTCATCGGGGCCGCCACCGTGCTGACGGTGCTGACCGGCCTGGAGTACGTGAAGGACGCGTGGGTCCTGCGGCGGGATGCCCTCGCCGCCCAGCGGGGGGCCTGAGGCGATGACCATGGCGGCGGCCCGGGACGTGGTGCACGCGCTCGCGGAGGCGGGCCTCACGGTGGCGACGGGGGAGTCCCTCACCGCCGGCCTGCTGGCCGCGCGCCTGGCCGACGTCCCCGGGGCCTCGGCGGTGCTGCACGGCGGCGTGGTGGCCTACCAGAACGCCGTGAAGACCGGCCTGCTGGGCGTGCCCGAGGACCTGCTCGCGCGGGTCGGGGCGGTGGACGCGGACGTGGCCCGGCGGATGGCCCTCGGCGCCCGCGCGGCCCTGGGCGCCGACGTCGGCGTGGCCACCACGGGCGTCGCCGGGCCCGAGCCCCACCAGGGCCAGCCGGTGGGCACCGTGTGGCTCGGCCTGGCCGTGCCCGACGCGGACGCGAGCGGGCTGGACGTGGTCGGCGGCGAGCGCGACGGCGCGGCCACCGCGGTCCTCCTCCGGCTCGACGGCGACCGGGCCGCGATCCGGGAGGCCACCGTCGCCGCGGCGCTGCAGGCCCTGACGCGCCTGCTCGCCGGCCGCGGCCACTGAGGCGGCACGGGGGGCTTCGACCGACCCGCCTCGGCGCCCCGTCCCTGGTGCCGGCCCGCCCCGCCGCGTAGGTTCGGCGCGATGGAGACCGCATCGCCTCCCACCCCGCCCGAGCGTGCACCGCAGGACGGCGACGACGCCCCGGGCCCCCGCGTCATCGGCCTCGTGGCCGACCCGGGCACCCCGTGGGCGCTCGTGCGCCGCATCGCCGGGGACGTCGAGGACCGGCTCGACGAACGCCTGCCGCAGCCCGGCGGCTGGCGGGTCGAGACACGTCAGGAGTCGCTGCCGGTCGGTGCGACCGGGGGCATGGTCCTGGAGGAGCCGGTCCGCTCCCTCGCGGACGGTCAGGGATGGGACACGGTGGTCGCCGTCGTCGACCTGCCCCGGTTCGACGACCGGCGCGGCGTGGTGGCGGACGTCGTGCCGCAGCTGCGGGTCGGCGTCGTGTGCGTCCCGGCGCTGGGGGTCATCACCCCGGCCCGCCGGCTGCGGGAGACGGTGCTGCGGATCGTCGAGCACATCGACACCGCCCCGCACGTGGACCCGCCGGACGGGGAGCTGGACGTGCAGTCCTCGGACGAGTCCGGCGAGGTGGAGGAGGACGGCGGCCGGCCCCCGGCGGACGAGCCCCCCGAGCCCGACACGGACGCCCTGCGGGGCATCGCCCCGCTGGGCGACGTCGACGCGGACGTGGCCACGACCACCGGGATGGGCGGCGGGTCCCGGCGCACGTCCACGGTGTACGTGAAGGGCTGGACGGGCACGCTGCGTCTGCTGGCCGGGATGGTGATGGCCAACCGGCCGCTGCTCATGCCGCGGGACATGACGTTCACGATCGCGTCGGCCAGCGCGGCCGGTGCCTACGGCGTGTTCTTCGGCTCCATCTGGGTGCTCTCCAGCGTGATGTCCCCGGGGCGGCTCGCGGCGGTCAGCGTGCTGTCCGTGGTGCTGCTGGTGGCGTGGCTGGTCACCACGAACGGTCTGTGGACGCATGGTGCGGCCCACCGGCACAGCTCGCGGCTGGACAACCTCTCCACCGTGCTCACCGTGGGCCTGGCCTGCACCGTCGTCTACGTGCTGCTCTTCGTGACGCTGCTGCTGGTCGCGCTCATGATCATCCCCGTGGAGTATCTGGGGGAGGAGCTCGAGCAGCCCAGCGGCGTGGGCGACTACGTCCGGCTCGTGTGGCTCGCGGCGTCGATGGGCACGATGGCCGGAGCCGTCGGCTCGAGCCTGGACGACTCCGACCGCATCCGGAACGCCACCTACTCCCTGCGGGAACGGCATCGGCGCTCGGAGCGGCACGAGGGCGACGGGGCCGCCGAGGGCCCGACGGCGGGGGAGGCCGTGCCCCGGGAATGAACGCGACCCCGCCCGACGTTGAATGTAACGAGTCAAGAAGAGTGCCTCGCGGGATCAGGCCCGCGGCCCGGCACCCTTCAGGAAAAGTCCAGGAGCAGGCGATAGACATGATGCGACATCCCGTCCATTCCCACGGAATCACGCGCTGGGTCGATGACCAGCCCCGTCCCCGCGCGGCCGCCCCCGACATCAAGGAGCGCAGCATGCCCCTCCTCCGCCACGAGATCGGCGACGTCCTGCGCGACGTCCGGCAGCTCCAGGGCCGCACCCTGCGCGAGGTCTCGCACGACGCCCGTGTCTCGCTCGGCTACCTGTCAGAGGTGGAGCGCGGCCAGAAGGAGGCCTCCTCCGAGCTGCTGGCCTCGATCTGCCAGGCGCTGGACATCCCGCTGTCCTACCTGCTGCGGGAGGTCTCGGACCGGCTCGTGGAGCAGGAGGGCATGGTCGTCCCGGACACCCTGCCGGACGATCTCACGGACCCGAGCCTGGGCTCGCTGGCCGGCCGCTGACCCCGCCACCCCCACGGCGCGGGCGCCCCGTCTCGGGGCGCCCGCGCCGTCTGCGTCCCCGTCCCTGACCCCGCGACCGACCACAGAGAGGACCTCCCGTGCGCGAGAGCGAGTTCCGCCGGCTGATGGACGAGGAGTTCGGCCCCGCCCGGGCCGGCCTCGTGGCCGACTCCCTGCACCTGCCCGGCCTGGACACCACCGCGACGGCGGCGCTCGCCGCCGGCGTGGACCCGCGGCGGGTGTGGCTGGCGGTCTGCGACCTGCATGAGATCCCGCAGGAGCGGCGTCTCGGTCGGTACGTGCCGCCGAAGCGGTGAGGGCGCCGGGGCGCGCCGGGGAGGCCGCGGCGCCTGCCCGGCGGTGGCGGCGGCTACAGTGACCTGTGGATTTCGGCGCGCGCCGCGCGTGAAGGACCCACGTCGCGCGTCCTCTCGACAGCGCGAGGACCCATGTCTCGTCCCACCCCTCGAGGAGGCCCTATGCCCACGCCCGGTTCGGATGAACCGGTCGCACGCCTGCTGGCGCGCGGCTCAGAGTACAGTGTGATCGTTCCCGATGCGGGTGAGGACTACATCCAGGGGATGGTGCTGGAGGGGACGGTGTACGAGTCCGCGATGCTGGAGAAGATGGCGGAGGCGCTCTCGCCGGGTGACGTGGTCGTCGACGTGGGGGCCAACGTGGGCAACCACACCCTGTTCCTCGCCTGCACGGTGGGGGCTCGGGTGATCGCCGTGGAGCCAGATGCACGGCTCGCCGACGCCGTCCGCCGCTCCGCTGCGCTCAACGGCGTCGAGGACGCCGTGGAGGTGCACGCCTGCGCGGCAGGCGCCGGCGAGGGCGAGGCCGTCCTGCGCGAGGGGGACCCGGCCAACCTCGGGACGCGGTCGATCGACCGGTCTCCGGAGGCCGAGGGCGACCGGGTGCCGGTGCGCACCGTGGACGAGATCGTCGGCTCGCGCCTCGTCGCGATGCTCAAGGTGGACGTCGAGGGATTCGAGGCGCACGTGCTCGACGGCGCCCGCCGCACGCTCCGGCGCAGCCAGCCCCTGCTGTGGATCGAGTGCCTCGACGAGCCCGCCTACGAGGCGGCGGTCGAGCGGCTCCGCCCCCTGGGCTACCGCGTGGCCGACGTGGAGAACTCCTCGCCGACCGTCCTCTTCGTCCCGCGATCCGCGGACGGGCGGCAGGAGGCGGGGATGGACGCGGTCATGCGCCGCATGTACGCCGAGCGCTCGACCGCGCTGGCCCTCCGGGAGCGGCTGCCGGCCGGTGACGGTGAGCCCGGCGAGGGCGCGGAGATGCGAGCCGACCTGGCGGAGGCGGAGGCGGACCGGGACGCGGCGCGCCGTCGAGTCGAGGAGCTGGAGGCGCTCGTCGCCCGGAACCGGGAGGACTTCCGCGTGCTCCGGGGGTTCGTGGCGGAGGCCGAGGACCGCATCTGGAACCAGCGGCACGCCCAGTCCGAGCGGGAGGCGGCGCAGGAACGCCTGCAGGAGATGGAGGACGCCCTGGAACGCCTCGCGGTGGAGAAGGAGTCGGCCCTGCAGGCGGTCCAGCAGACGCGGGCCACGCTGCGTCACGTGCGGTCCTCGCGCACCTTCCAGGCGGGCAAGGCGCTGCGGGAGGCCCGGAGCCTGACCGGCGTGCGCCGCGCCGTGCCCCGACTCATCTCGATCATCCGCGCCGACAAGAAGGGTGGGCAGGCATGAGCCCCCGGATCCCCGCACCTGTGGTTCCCGAGGACGTCCCGTCGCGGCGCCGTGAGACGGATCCGGTGCCGGTCCGCAGACGCACCGGCCGGGCCGGGAAGCTCGTCGTGGCCTGCATCCTGGACGAGTTCTCCTTCACCTCCTTCGAGGGCGAGGCGGACCTGGTGCCGCTGACCATGGAGTACTGGCGCGCCGAGCTGACGGCGGCGCAGCCGGACCTGCTGCTCGTGGAGTCCGCGTGGCGCGGGCACCGCCAGACCTGGTGGAACACCGTCCATCGGTTCGGCCCCGAGCTGGAGGGCATCCTCCGGTGGTGCCGTGAGAGGGCTGTGCCCACCGCCTTCTGGAACAAGGAGGATCCGGTGCACTTCAACACGTTCCTCACCACGGCGGGCCACTTCGACGCGGTGTTCACCACGGACCTGGACTGCGTCCCGCGCTACAAGCGCGAGCTCGGGCACAGCAACGTGCACTTCCTGCCGTTCGCGGCCCAGCCGGTCCACTCCAATCCCGTGGAGGCCTTCGAGCGGGTGCAGGGGTGCGCCTTCGCCGGCGCCTACTACGCCCGCTACCCCGAGCGGCTGGCGGATCTGCGGGAGCTCAGCTCGCAGCTCTCCGCGGATGGCCGGCGGTTCGACATCTACGACCGCAACCTGGGCCGGGGGAACGCCGACTACGCCTTCCCGGAGGAGTACAAGCGGTTCATCGTGGGCGGCGCGCTGACCCCGGACCTGCTGGACATCCCCTACAAGGGCTACACGGTCAACCTCAACCTGAACTCCGTGAAGCAGTCCCAGTCCATGTTCGCCCGCCGGGTGTTCGAGCTCCTGGCCTCCAACACGCTGGTGGTCAGCAACTTCTCCCGCGGGCTGCGGCTCATGTTCGGCGACCTCGTGGTGGCGACGGACTCGGGGACGCAGATGCGACGTCGGCTCGAGCAGATCGAGGCCCACTCCAACGGCAACGAGCGGATGCGCGCCATGGCGCTGCGCAAGGTCCTGCGGGAGCACACCTACGCCGAGCGGCTCTCCTTCGTGGCCCAGCACGCCGGGGTCACCCTGCCTCCGGCCGAGGTCGAGCGCCCGCTGCTGATCGTGCCGCATGCACCGGGCCGCGATGAGGAGGCCGTCCGCGGCCTCCTGGCGTCCTGGACGCGGCAGTCCTGGACCGACTGGGTGCTCGCCGTCCTGGTGGAGGACGATGCGGACGCGGCGGCCGTCGAGGCCGCGGCGGACGACGACCGCGTGGTCGCCGTCCAGTCCGCCGACGGCCTTGCGGCGCTGGCGCGGTCGCGCGGATGCACCGCCCTCGGCACCCTGGAGCCCCAGGACTGGTACGGGCCGCACTACCTCGAGGACCTCGTGCTGACCCTGCGGTGGGCCGACGTGGACGCCGTCGGGCACCGGGAGCACTACGCGGTGCCGGAGGGCGGCGGCGCCCCGGTGCGCCGCGAGCCGCGCACCGCGTGGACCCCGTGCGACGGACTGCCCCTGCACCGGTCGCTGGTGCGCCTCGACCCGGCGGCGGAGGCCGCAGTGTCCGGCGTCCTCACCGAGGCGACGGCGCCTGCCGGCCTGGCCGTCTCCGCGCTCGAGTACTGCGCGGGCGGGGCGCATGCCCCGGCCGCCCTCCTGGAGCCAGTGTCGGCGCTGCCCCTCGACCAGGGGCTCGGACTGGACGAGATCCGTCGCCACGCCGACGCGCTGGTGTTCGAGGAGTCCTCCGACGACCTGCCCGTCCTCGACCTCGACATGCTGTTCGAGGGCATGACGACCTTCGACGCCATCACCATGACGTGGGAGGACGGCGAGGCGCGGCTGACATCGCGGATGGAGGCGGGCCGTCACCAGTACTGGATCAACCCGCACGTCAGGCCGCTGGACGCGGAGCTCCTCGGCCGCACGGAGCCCCTCTACCTGGACGTCGGGGTCGGGCTCGACGTCATGCTGGTCGCGTACTGGCTCGACTCCGCGGGAGGACGCATCGGCCACGCGATGATCCCGGCGCGCCAGTTCGTGGAGGTGACCATTCCCGACGACGCCGTGGCGATGCGCTGGGGACTGCGGGTGAGCGGGTCCGGCAGTGCGGTGATCCACCGTGTGGTGAACGGCCCCTTCGTGGCGCCGCCCGTCCCGCTGTTGGTGCGCAGCCCGGACGTGCTGGTGACGAACATCTACCCGTCCTACGGGAACCTGTACCGCAACGGGTTCGTGCACAGCCGCCTGCGTCGCTACCTCGAGGCGGGGCGCCGACTCGAGACCGTCACCCTGGGGACCGCTCATCAGCCGGAGTTCCGGGAGTTCGAGGACGTGGACGTGGCCGTGCTGCGGCCGGCTGACCTGTCCGCCACGCTCGCCAAGGGGGAGGCGCGCTCGCTCACCGTGCACTGCCTCCTGCCGGAGACCTGGGACGTGCTGAAGACGGCTCCGTCGCTGCCCCCCACCACCGTGTGGATCCACGGGTTCGAGATCCAGCCCTGGTGGCGCCGGCGGTTCAACTACACCTCCGAGGAGGAGCTGGAGGCCGCCAAGGACCTGTCGGAGACCCGTCTGACGATGTGGCGGGAGATCTTCGAGTCCTCCCCCGAGGACATGCACTTCGTCTTCGTCTCCCAGTGGTTCGCGGAGACGGTGTTCGAGGACGTCGGCGTGCGGCTGCCCGACCACCGCTGGAGCATCATCCACAACCCCATCGACGCGGACGTCTTCCGCTACCGGGAGAAGACGGCCGAGGACCGTCTGCGCATCCTCTCGATCCGGCCGTACCATTCCCGGGTGTACGCGAACGACCTGGCCGTGGCGGCCGTCCTCGATCTCACGGCCGAGCCGTGGTTCGACGAGCTCGAGTTCACGTTCCTCGGGGACGGGCCGCTCTTCGAGGAGACGGTCGCGCCGCTGCGTGATCTGCCCAACGTGACGGTGCGCCGCGGCTTCCTGACCCACGCCGAGATCGCGGCCGAGCACGCGCGCCACGGCGTACTGCTTGTGCCCACCCGGAGCGACACTCAGGGCGTGAGTCGCGATGAGGCCATGTCTTCTGGGCTGGTGCCGATTACATCCGCTGTCGCCGCAGTGCCGGAATTCGTGGACGAGGAGTGCGCGTTCCTCGCCCCGCCGGAGGACCACCACGGCCTGGCCGACGCGCTGCGGGCGCTGCACCGGGACCCGGAGCGCTACCTGGGGATGTCCCGCGCCGCCGCGGAGCGGGTGCGGGCGCAGTCCGGGGCGGACCACGTGGTCGCCGAGGAGATGGCGGCCTCGTTCGGGAGGACCGCCTCATGACTCTGCGCACCACCGTGCTCGGCAGTCGGCTGACCTTCAACGCGTTGTCGAGGCACCCGGACTTCGTGACGTCGACGGCCGGATTCCTGTCCCGCGTGTCCCTGGCCGGATGCGGCACTCCTCCCGTGGCGGAGGTCGACCTCGCATCGGTGCCGACCCCTGCACGCACGACGCTGACCCGCGACCTGGGCCGCACCCTCCTCGCGGACGTCGTGGTCTCGCAACCGGACGTCGTCGTGCTGGACGCGCTGGAGGAGAGATGGCCGCTCGTCGTCCTCCCCTCCGGCGCGGTGGTGACCGCGTCTCCCGAGCTGGGAAGGCTCGGCAAGGTCGCAGGGGAGAGGGTTCCGTTCGGATCGGACCGTCACTTCGCCCTCTGGGAGGCCGGGTGGGAACGCGCACTGGTGGTGTTCGAATCGGTCGGCCTGCGCGACCGGCTCATCCTCCATCGAGTGCTGCTGCCGACCCAGGACGAAGCGGGGGACGTTCTGGCGGGCGCCGCCGAGCGACGCCGGGCCAACCGGTTTCTCGCACGGGTGTACGGGCGCATGCAGGAAGACCTGCCCTGGCGACGGGTCGTGGCCCTTCCGCCAGCGGCGGCGCACGCCGCCGCATCGGGCGAGGGGAGCGCTGATCCGCTGGCCCTGAGTCCGGACTCGGCCGCAGAGCTGGCACGTCGCGTGCTCACGGCGGTGGAGTCCACCTCGGGGGGCGTCGCCGGGCGCCCGGGCGGCCTCGTCCTCCACGGTGACCTCTCCCGGGCAGAGGAGGATCGATCCCTCGTCGTCCTCCTCGACGGTCTGCACCACGAGGACGGGGCGGCGCCCCGTGCGGTCGTGGCCGCGCAGGGGTGGCTCACGCAGAGGGCCGTGCCGTGGTTCTCGCTGACGGTGCGCGGCGGCCAGACGGCCGTGTCGGAGGCGGCGGCCGAGCTCGCCGAGCTGTCCGAGGCGACCGGCCGCGATCTGCTCCTCGTGGGCGGCGGAGGCGCCGGATACGAGGCGCTGCGGCTGGCCGGCCGGCTCGGAGACGCGGCGTCCGCGCTCGCGTGGAACCCGGATGCCGGTCCCGAGCCGCAGGACGAGGAGGGCGACGGCGCGAGCACAGAGCGCGTCGACTCCCTCGTCGCGGGACGGCGTGCGCTGGTCCTCCAGGGTTCGGAGGACCCTCGGCTCCAGTCGACTCTGATGCCGGTCGTCCAGCGGACCCCCGGGGCGGGGCCCGGCCCCCTGCTGTACGGGGTGGGGGACGGCCACGCAGCCCTCGTGCTGCGGTGGCCCGGCGGCGAGGATGACATCCCTCCGGCGGTGCTCCTGCTCGTCCTCGACGCACTGCGCCGGGGCGGCCGCCCGAGGGCGGTGCTCTCCGCCCTCCAGCGGCGCCTGGCGTCCGGTCCGCCGGCAGCAGTCGCGCACGCCCCCGGAGCGGTGCCGGAGGCGCGGTCCTCCCCTGAGGAGAGGACGGGCCCGGAGCCTACGGAGGCGCCGGTCGTAGACGAGCCGGGGCCGGCCGAGGGCGCGAGCGCCGGTCTCGCCGTGCGGGGAACCGACGACGGTCGGGTGCGCGTCGACTGGGACCTCGCCGAGCTGTCGGACGGCCGGGCAGCCGGAGCGGACTTCTCGATCGAGGCAGACGGGCTGACGGAGGCGACGGTGGAGGACGCCGTGCCGCCCCTGATCGTGCAGCCGCTCGGCGATGACGGGTCCTGGCGCCTGGACATGTGGGACGGGCGAGGCCGGGCCGTGGGCTCGGTCCGATTCGACCGGCGTGCGCGTCGGCTCGAGCCATCGACATCCTGAGGCCCGGAGGCTGCCGGGCGCGCGCGACTCGCCGGAGATCGAACACATGTTCGATCCGTGCGGTAGAGTCCTGCACAGCAGTGCGACGGGGTGATCTCGTCCACAGGCGGATCGGGGGCGCTTAACGTGTCCGCCGCTCCCCGTAGGTTCACGCACATGACCGAAGACGGGCGCGCAGCCGCCCGCCGCACCGCCACCAGAGCTAGGGGTGAAGGATGAGCAAGACTCCGGATCGCGAGAAGGCCCTCGAGGCAGCCCTCGCGCAGATCGACAAGCAGTTCGGCAAGGGCTCCGTCATGCGGCTGGGCGATCAGACGCAGACGCCGGTGGAGGTCATCCCCACGGGCTCGGTGGCCCTGGACGTGGCGCTGGGCATCGGCGGCCTGCCCCGCGGCCGCGTCGTGGAGATCTACGGCCCGGAGTCCTCGGGCAAGACCACGCTGGCCCTGCACGCGGTGGCCAACGCGCAGCGCAACGGCGGCATCGCCGCGTTCATCGACGCCGAGCACGCGCTCGACCCGGTGTACGCGCGCAAGCTCGGCGTGGACACGGACGCGCTCCTCGTCAGCCAGCCGGACACCGGCGAGCAGGCCCTGGAGATCATGGACATGCTGGTCTCCTCCGGCACCCTGGACATCGTCGTGATCGACTCCGTGGCCGCGCTCACGCCGCGCGCCGAGATCGAGGGCGAGATGGGCGACTCCCACGTGGGCCTGCAGGCCCGCCTGATGTCGCAGGCGCTGCGCAAGATCACCGGCCGGCTGCACCAGACCAAGACCACGGCCATCTTCATCAACCAGCTGCGCGAGAAGATCGGCGTGTTCTTCGGCTCCCCGGAGACCACCACGGGCGGCAAGGCGCTGAAGTTCTACGCGTCGGTGCGCATCGACGTTCGCCGCATCGAGACGCTCAAGGAGGCCGGCAACCCCGTCGGCAACCGCACCCGCGTGAAGATCGTGAAGAACAAGATGGCCCCGCCCTTCAAGCAGGCCGAGTTCGACATCCTCTACGGCGTGGGCATCTCCCGCGAGGGCGGCTTGATCGACATGGGCGTCGAGGAGGGCATCGTGAAGAAGTCCGGCGCCTGGTTCACCTATGACGGAGACCAGCTGGGCCAGGGCAAGGAGAACGCCCGCCGGTTCCTCAAGGACAACCCGGACCTCGCCCAG
Organism: Micrococcus sp. 140720015-1; assembly: GCF_053627595.1. Taxonomy (NCBI): domain Bacteria; kingdom Bacillati; phylum Actinomycetota; class Actinomycetes; order Micrococcales; family Micrococcaceae; genus Micrococcus; species Micrococcus sp. 140720015-1. Next base: position 391,860 of record NZ_JBSEYC010000002.1, on the reverse strand, counting down.
GAGATCGAGGAGCGCATCCTCACGAAGCTCGGCATCGGCGTGGACCCGGAGGCCGAGGCGGACGAGGGCCCCGCCCTGACCGCAGTCCCGGGTGACACCGCGGCCGGATGACCCGAGCCCGCAAGGACGCCGGAGGCGGCGCCGCCCGCCGGTCCGAGAGGACCGGGCGGAGCGGCGCCGCCTCCGGCGCGTCTGCTTTCGACGACGCGCGCGACACCGACGCCGCCCGGATGTGGCTCGAGCTGGCGGGTGTGCCCGAGGCCGACGGGCCGGTCGAGGAGAGGAACGCGGGCACGGCGTCGCCCGCGGTCCCACCGGATAACCCGGTCGATCGGAGCCTCGCCGCGGCGGGGAACGCCCCTGCGTCAGCGCCGTCCGGTCCTGTCCCAGCGCGGGCCGAGGCCGAGGCTCCGGACCTGGGCTCGCTCCTGGGCCGTGCGAGCGACCTGCCCAGCCCCTCGCCCGGCGCCGCCGCGCGCGTGCTGCCGTGGTCGACGGACGCACGACCCGAGCGTGACGGGGGCGGTGCCCCGTCCGGGCCGAGGCGTGTGCGCCGTCGGAATGCCCGGCCGTCCGCCGCGGATGCCGCGTCCACCCCTGATGAGGCCCGGCCGCGCCGTCGCCCGGGGCCCGCGCCCCTGCCGGCCGACCCGCAGGAGCGGGAGGAGGCCGCCCGCGAGGTCGTCCTGCGGCAGCTCGCCCTGGGGCCGCGGTCCCGCGGCCAGCTCGAGGCCAAGCTCACCGAGCGCAAGGCCGAGCCCGAGCTCATCGCCCGGGTCCTGGACCGGTTCGAGGAGGTCCGGCTCGTGGACGACGTCGCCTTCGCCGAGGTCTGGGTCCGCAGCCGCCACCGGTCCAAGGGACTGGCCCGGCGGGCCATCGGCCACGAGCTGCGGCAGAAGGGTGTGGACCGGGACGTCGCGGCCGAGGCACTCGAGGCCATCGACGGGGAGGACGAGCGTGCCGCCGCCCTCGAGCTCGTCCGCCGCCGCCTGCGCGGCCGCCGGGTCCCCGCCGGCAACGGACCGGACGCGCGCGCAGAGCGGGACAAGGTGACCCGGCGCCTCGTCGGCATGCTGGGGCGCAAGGGGTATGGAGGAGGGCTCGCTTTCGCAGTCGTCCGGGAGGCACTTCAGGAGCAGGGATGACGAGGTGTTCCTCCGGCAAGACCGGGTCGACGGACGGCGAGGCGCCGCCTGGCCGATACGATGACCGCCATGCTCGCAATGCCAGACGTCACCGCGCTGCCCGGCCCCACAGGACTGGTCGTCGAAGCGCTGGTGCGTGACGTCCCGTCTCCCCGGGGCCTCGTCGTATTCCTCCCCGGAGCGCTCTCGCCCAAACGTGAGGACCGTTCCATGCCGGTGTTTCACCGCTGGTCGTGGGCTGAGGACCTGCCGGACTTCGCGGTCCTGACCATCGCGGACCCCGCACTCCGCCAGGACGCGGAGCTCGACGGGGCCTGGTTCATCCATCCCGAGGTGGACGTGGTCCGCGAGATCGCGGCCGTGGTCCTCGAACATGCCCGGGAACGTGGACTCGGCCCGGACAAGATCCTGTTCTACGGATCCTCGTTGGGTGGTTTCGGTGCGCTCGCCTCCGCCGCCGCCGCCCGGACCCGTGCGGTGGCTGAAGTGCCGCAGATCGACTTCCGCGGCTGGCTCCCCGGCGCCGTACGGGCCGTCGAGAAGCGCATCCTCGGGATGACGGTCACCGAGTATCGACGCCACCACCCCGAGCGGGTGGACGTCTGGTCCCGGTTCCTCTTCGAGCGGTACGTCCCACCGTTCACCATGATCTCCAACGAGGCGGACCGGTGCTTCCCCCAGCAGCTGAAGTTGATCAGCACGATCCGTTCGAGCACGCTCTACCGCGCGGAGAACGCCGACCTTCTGGTGACGGCACGCACTCACGAGCATCAGACCCTCCAACGCGCAGTGGCGTTGCGCGCCATCAGGGCAGCGCTGCCGACGGAAGGCTGAGGTCTCACCCGGCGGGTACCACCCGATTCCGCCTCGATCGGCCGGTGGACGTTTCGGCATTCCCTCTGTCACGGACGACGCCGTCCAGGGGCTTCTGCCGGCTTCGACACCGCTGACGCCGGATCCCCGTCGCCTGCCACGAGCGGGGCGTCCGCGAAACGTCTGATCGGCGGCGGGCCCCGCGCCCCGCACGAGGTTCCTAGAATGGTGCGGTGACGTTGACGGACCCCACCCTCGAAGCCCCCGCCCCCCGGCAGATCTCCGCGCGCCCCCACGAGGGGCTGACGTACGAGGTCCGCACGTTCGGCTGCCAGATGAACGTGCACGACTCGGAGCGCATCTCCGGCCTCCTCGAGTCCACCGGCTACGCCCCCGCCCCGCAGGACGCCCAGGCCGACCTCGTGGTCTTCAACACGTGCGCGGTCCGCGAGAACGCGGACAACCGCCTGTACGGCAACCTCGGCAACCTGCGTGCGGTGAAGGACGCGCACCCGGGCATGCAGATCGCCGTCGGCGGGTGCCTCGCCCAGAAGGACCAGGCCGCCATCCAGCGCAAGGCCCCCTGGGTGGACGTCATCTTCGGCACCCACAACATCGGCTCCCTGCCCGTGCTGCTGGAGCGCTCCCGCCACAACGCCGAGGCCGAGATCGAGATCCTCGAGTCGCTCGAGGTGTTCCCCTCCACCCTGCCCACCAAGCGGGACTCCACCCACTCCGGCTGGGTGTCCATCTCCGTGGGCTGCAACAACACGTGCACGTTCTGCATCGTCCCGTCGCTGCGCGGCAAGGAGAAGGACCGCCGGCCGGGGGAGATCCTCGCCGAGGTCCAGGCCCTCGTGGACGCCGGCGCCGTGGAGGTCACCCTCCTGGGCCAGAACGTGAACACGTACGGCGTGGAGTTCGGGGACCGCGGCGCGTTCGCCAAGCTGCTGCGCGCGTGCGGGCAGATCGAGGGCCTGGAGCGCGTGCGCTTCACCAGCCCCCACCCGGCCGCGTTCACGGACGACGTCATCGACGCGATGGCCGAGACCCCCAACGTCATGCCGCAGCTGCACATGCCCCTGCAGTCGGGCTCAGACAAGGTGCTCAAGGACATGCGCCGCTCGTACCGGTCCAAGCGGTTCCTCGGCATCCTCGAGAAGGTGCGCGAGCGGATCCCGCACGCGGCCATCACCACGGACATCATCGTCGGTTTCCCGGGAGAGACCGAGGAGGACTTCCAGGACACGATGCGGGTGGTCGAGGCCTCGCGGTTCTCCTCCGCGTTCACGTTCCAGTACTCCATCCGCCCCGGCACTCCGGCCGGCGAGATGGCGGACCAGGTGCCGAAGGCCGTGGTGCAGGAGCGCTTCGAGCGCCTCGTCGCCCTCCAGGACCGCATCTCCGCGGAGGAGATGGCCACGCTCGTGGGCACCCGCCAGGAGCTGCTCGTCACCGCCGACTCCGGCACCAAGGCCGCCGAGCGCGGCCGCCTCTCCGGGCGTGCGCGGGACAACCGCCTCGTGCACTTCTCGGTGCCGGCCGGCGCGCCGACCCCGCGCCCCGGGGACTTCGTCACCGTCACCGTCACCGAGGCGCACCCGTTCTTCGCGGTCGCGGACCCCGCGCCCGAGGACTACTCGCTGCGCCGCTCGCGCGCCGGGGACGCCTGGGACCGCGCCCAGGCCGAGTCCTGCGGGGTGCCGACGCCGGGCGCCTCCGGCGGCGCCGGAGCCACGAGCCTCGGCATGCCCACCCTGCGCCCCCGGTCCTGATGCGCGCCGCCCGCCCGCCCGTCGTCGCCGTGGTCGGGGCGACGGCGACGGGCAAGTCCGCCCTCGCCGTCGCGCTGGCGCACGCCCTGGACGGGGAGGTCGTCAACGGGGACGCGCTGCAGTTCTACCGGGGCATGGACATCGGCACCGCCAAGGTGACCGAGGCCGATCGCGACGGCGTGCCGCACCACCTGCTGGACGTGCTCGACGTCGGGCAGGAGGCCTCGGTGGCCGCCTTCCAGTCCGCGACCCGCGGCGTGTTCGCGGACGTCCGCTCCCGGGGGCGGACCCCGATCCTGGTGGGCGGCTCCGGCCTGTACGTGCGGGCGGCGCTGGACGTGCTCGAGTTCCCGCCCACGGACCCGCAGGTCCGGGCCGCGGTGGAGGCCGAGCTGGCCGAGCGCGGGGAGGCGGCCCTGCGGGCCGAGCTGGCCGCCGTCGACCCCGAGTCCGCGGCCAAGGTGGCCGACGCACGGCGCCTCGTCCGCGCCCTCGAGGTCCACCGGATCACGGGTCGGCCCTTCTCCGCGTTCATGCCGCGGCGCGAGCACGATCCCTCCGTGGCGCCGGTGGTGCAGATCGGCCTGAGCCTGGAGCGGGCCGTGCTGCACGAGCGGATCGAGGCCCGGGTGGAGCGCATGCTCGCCGCCGGGCTGCTGGACGAGGTCCGCGCGCTGGACGTGCCCGGCCCGGACGGGCTGCGCCAGGGGCCCACGTCCTCCCGGGCCATCGGGTACGCGCAGATGCTTGCCGTCCTGGACGGCACGCTCACGCCGGAGCGGGCCGCCGAGCAGACCGTCGTCGCCACCCGGCGCTTCGCCCGCCGGCAGGAGACGTGGTTCCGGGCCGACCCGCGCGTGCACTGGGTGGACGCCCTGGCCCCGGATGTCGTCGCGCAGGCGCTGGCCGTGGTGGCCGGCTCCTAGACTGACCCCATGACCGAGAAGACCGCCGCCGCCGCGGCCCCGACGTCCGACGCCGCCCCCCGCGTGCCCTTCACGAAGGGCCATGGCACGGGCAATGACTTCGTGCTGATCGCCGACCCGGACGGCAACACGCAGCTCGACGCCCAGCACGTCGCGCGGCTGGCTGACCGGCACCGGGGGATCGGCGCCGACGGCGTCATCCGCGCCGTGCGCTCGGCGCGCCTGCCGGAGGGTGAGGCGCTGCTCGCCGAGCACCCCGAGGCCGAGTGGTTCATGGACTACCGCAACGGCGACGGCTCGATCGCCGAGATGTGCGGCAACGGGGTGCGCGTCTTCGTGCACTTCCTGGTCGAGAAGGGCCTCGTGGACCTGGCCCCCGGCCGGGCGATCACCATCGGCACGCGCGCCGGTGTGAAGGCCGTGACCCGGCTCGAGAACGGCTACGCGATCGACATGGGCCCCTGGTCCTACCTCGACCCCGAGCTGGCGGAGGAGGCGGCGTCGGACTCGATGGTCCGCGCCCACGGCCTCACCGATCCGCGTCCGGCGCTGAGCGTGTCGCTGGGCAACCCCCACACCGTGGTCCCGCTGGCCTCCTTCGCCGACCTCCAGGGCCTGGACCTGGGCCGTGCTCCCGAGGTGGACCCCGCTCCGCCGCACGGCACGAACGTCGAGTTCGTGGCCGCGCACGAGCCGCTCGTGCGCGAGGGCGTCGGCCGCGTGCGCATGCGCGTGCACGAGCGTGGGGTGGGCGAGACCCAGTCCTGCGGGACGGGCGCGTGCGCGGTGGCCGTGGCGATGCGCGCGTGGTCCGGCGAGGGCGGCTCCGACTCGTGGCTCGTGGAGGTCCCCGGCGGCGTCCTCGGCGTGGACTTCGTCGCCCACCCGGACGGCACCGAGCACGTGGTCCTCGCAGGCCCGGCCGAGCTGGTCTTCGACGGCGAGCTCACCGTCTGAGGGGCGCGTCAGCGCCGCCGTGCGACTGCCGCGATGTCAGGAGAGCCGCGGCGAAGCGCTCGCCTGGAACCGGGGCATCCGAGGAATCTGACCGGAGACCCACCTGTAGAAGTCGTCCGAATAGTGCATGGGGGCCGGGCCCCATTCATGGTCGTCCGCCGACAGGCACAGATTCTGTGGAACGTCGAGGATCGGAAATCCCAGATCTCGCAGAACCTCGTAATAGATGGAGAACCGCCCGCGCCATTCCTCTGGAGTGAGACCCTTGTCCGGCTTGACCTCGGCTCCGCTCTCGGTCCGTGCGGCGAAGGGCGCCCTGATGACCCACACGCGGCGCCCTTCCAGCATCCTCGCAAGGCGAACTGCTGCCCGCGACCAGAGGGTGAAGTGCTCGGGAGTGCCGAACCGGATGTGCCGCCCCTGGATCGCGGAGGCCCATGAGGAGCGAAGGAATTCGTTCGAAGGCGTGATGTACCCGCCGTCGACCTCGAGGACGCCGTGCCGCTCGTAGGTCATGTCGATGAGGACGCTTCCCGCCGTGGACCGGATGATCGACGGAATGGCGGACTCGAAGTCCTGCTCGACGATCCTTCGCTGGAAAGCTGAATTCAGATCCAGGGGAATGTCGGGGTGGGGGATCGATCGAGTCGTCGCGGAAATCCACGATGACCGGGCCACGTATGCGGCTACCTGATGAGTTGCATCAACCCTGAATACATCCCGGCTTACGCAGGAGCCGTATACGACCACGTCCATCCGGCGGATTTTATCACCAGCCTTGGGCGTGCCAGGCGACGGCGGGCCCGGGCCGATCCGCCCGGGCCGCCGTCGTCACGGGGCCACGAGCGTCAGCGCAGCTCGCCGAGCACCTCGTTGAGGGCCTCGGTGGCGGAGGGGTGCGTCCAGATCCCGTCGCGCAGCGCCGACGCCGTGACGCCCGCGCGCATGGCCAGGGCCACGAGGTTCACGAGCTCCTGCGCCTCCACGCAGTGCAGGCGGGCGCCGAGCACGAGGTCGGTGGCGGCGTCCACGACCACCTCGATGACGCCGTGCGCGTCCTCCTCGATCTTCGGGCGCGGCATGGCGGCGATCTTCGCCACGGGCTTGGAGGCGACCTTCACCTCGTGGCCGGCCTCGCGGGCCTGCTCCGCGGTCATGCCGACCGAGCCGAGCGGCGGCGTCGTGAAGACCGTGGTGGGCACGGCCACGCGGTCGGCGCGCGAGTACGCGCCGTCCCCGGCGAGCTGGCCGGTGACGATCCGGTGGTCGTCGAGGGAGATGTAGGTCTGCTGCGGCCCGCCGTTGACGTCGCCCACGGCCCACACGTCCGGCGCCGAGGTGCGCAGGTGCTCGTCGACGGCGATGAAGCCCTTCTCGTCCAGCTCGATGCCGGCGGCCGCCGGGTCCAAGGCCTCGGCGGTCGACGCGCGGCCCGTGGCCAGCACCACGATGTCCGCGGCGATCGGCTCGCCCTCCTCAAGGTCCACGCGCAGGCCGCCGTCGGCCTCGGCGAAGCCCGTGGCGGAGGCCCCGGTGGCCAGGCGCACGCCGCGGCCCTGCAGGGCCTCGACCAGGGAGTCGCGGACCGCGTCGGACTCGTCGGGCAGGATCTGCTCGCCGCGCACCAGGACGGTCACCTCGGCGCCGAAGCCGGCCAGCATGGAGGCCAGCTCCAGGCCCACGGGGCCGGAGCCGACGACGACGGCGCGGCGCGGCGCGCGGCTGCGGTCCATCTGCAGCTGCAGGGTCTCGGAGTCGTGCACGCCGGGCAGGTCCACGCCGGGCATCTCCGGGCGCAGGGGGGTGGTGCCGGTGTTGACGACCACGTGCCGGGCGCGGATGGTCAGGCGCTCGCCGTCGTCGTCGCCGTCCGCGGCCTCGGAGGGGCGGACCTCGACGGTGCGCTCGCCGGTGAAGCGGGCCTCGCCCTGGACGAGGGTGACGGCGTCCAGGTCCTCGAGCATGGCGCGGTTCGCGTCGCGGAGCTTCGAGGTGAGGGCGTCGCGGAAGTCCCAGGCGGAGGCGACGGCGGCGTCCGGGTCGTCCCCGGGGCGGACGGCGTCGGCGCGGTGGACGAGGGCCTTGGTAGGCACGCACGCCACGTTGATGCAGGTGCCGCCGACCATGCCGGCGTCGCGCTCCACGAGGGTGACCTTGCGGCCCTGGGAGCCGAGCGTCTTGGCGAGGGTCTTGCCGCCCTTGCCCCAGCCGATCACCAGGACGTCGGTCTCGAGCTCGGCGGTGCCGGCGGCGGTCACGGTGTCCTTCACGGTGTTCAGGGTGCTCATGCCCCCGACACTATCCAGGACGGTCCGTTCAGGAGGACGATTCGGCCGCCCGCGAGATCCGCAGGATCCGGAAGCCCTTGACCGTGGCCGCCCGCGTCGCCGTGAACGCCCCGGGCGCCCGCTCCTGGAGCATCCCCGCGATCCACGGCAGCAGCGAGTCCGCCCCGAGGTTCTTCTGCACCACAAGCCAGGCCTCGCCGCCGGGGGCCAGGCGCGGCAGCCACTGCGCGAGCAGGTCGTGCAGGGCGGCCTTGCCGATGCGGATCGGCGGGTTGGACCAAATCAGGTCGAATCGGGCGTCGTCCGGGACCTGCTCGGGGGTGAGGAAGCGCGCGTTCTGCGCCCCGACGGCGGCCGCGTTGTCGCGCGCCAGGGCCAGGGAGCGCTCGTTCACCTCGACGCCGGTCACCTCGGCCTCGGGGGAGGCCAGGGCCAAGGTGAGGGCGAGCGGGCCCCAGCCGGCGCCGACGTCGAGGAACGCGCCGCGCGCCGGGGGCGCGGGGACGGCGGAGAGCAGGGCCGCGGTGCCCTTGTCGATCCCGTCCGGGGAGAACACGCCGTTGGCGGTCTGCAGGGTGACGCGCCGCCCGGCGATCTCGACGTCGACGCGGCGGCGCTGCTCAGGGGTGCCGGGGTCGGGGGAGAAGTAGTGCGCAGGCGAGGTCACGGCGTCCATCGTAGTCAGGCGGCGCCGGCGGCCCGCAGGTCCGCCAGGATCGCCCGCACGGCGTCCCGGCCGGCCCGGTTGGCGCCCACGGTGGACTGGGACGGCCCGTAGCCGATGAGGAACAGGCGCGGCTCGTCGAGGGCGCGGCCGTGCGCCGCCCGGATGCCGCCGTCGGGCGTGCGCAGGCGCAGCGGGGCGAGGTGGCGGACGGCGGGGCGGAAGCCGGTGGCCCAGAGGATGACGTCGGCGCGCTCGAGGGAGCCGTCGGGCATGCGCACCCCGCCCGGCTCGATCCGCTCGAACATGGGGTGCCGCTCGAGCACCCCGCGGGCCTGCGCCTCGCGCACCCAGTCGGAGCGGAACATGCCGGTCGCGCTCACCACGGAGCGCGGGGCCAGGCCGAGGCGGGTGCGCTCCTCGACGCCCTCCACCGACTCGGCGAGGTGGCCCGGGTCCGGGTCGTCGATCCAGCGGGGCTCGCGCCGGGTCACCCAGAGCGTGTCCGCCACGCGCGAGACCTCGGCCAGGTGCTGGGTCGCGGAGACGCCCATGCCCACGACCACCACGCGCCGCCCGGCGAACTCCTCCGGGCCGCGGTAGTCGTGGGTGTGCAGCTGCCGGCCGCGGAACTCCCGCCGGCCCGGCACCGCCGGCCAGTGCGGCGAGGTCCACGTCCCGGTGGCGTTGACCAGGAACCCGCACGTCCACGTGCCCGCGTCGGTGTGCACCCGGAACCCCTCGGCGGCCCCGGGCTCGCCGATCCGCTCCACCCGCGACACGCGCACGGGGCGGTGCACGCGCAGGTCGAAGCGCTCCTCGTACTCGGCGAAGTAGGCGGGCAGCACCGCGTTGGCCCGCGCGGCCGGGTCCGCCGGCGGCACCGGGTGGCCGGGCAGCTCGTGGATGCGGTTGACCGAGCCCATCGTGAGGGTGTCCCAGCGGTGCAGCCACGCCCCGCCGGGGCGCTCCTCGGCGTCGAGGACGGCGAACGTGCCCGGCGCCCCCGCGGGGGCCGGTCCCGGGGCCTCGCCGGGGCCGACGGGCAGGAAGCCGCGGCGGCGCAGGTGGTGGGCGGCGGAGAGCCCGGCCTGGCCGGCGCCGACCACGAGGACGGTGACGTGCCGGTCCGGGTGCGGGGTCATGCGGCCCAGCGTAGGCGGGGCCCGCGCGTGTTCGCCCACGGGGGAGGGGTGTCGCCGGCGACGATCGGCCGCTAGGATGGTCCGCATGTTCCTGCTGTTCGCCTGATCGCCGCCGCCCGTCGAGCCACCGCTCCGGCCGCCGTCGATCGCTCCGCATCCCGCTCCGGTCCGCGCCCCCGTGCGCCCGGATCCCGCCGACGCGAACAGGACACCCCCATGGACTTCATCGTCCGCCCCTGCACACCCGAGGACGAGCCGTCGTGGCTGCGCTGCCGGGTCCTCGCCTTCCTCGACACCCAGAACCACGACGACGTCCACGCCGCCCACCCCGTCCCCGACCCCGACGTGGCCGACCCCGCGGACTCGCTCCAGTGGGTCGCCGTGGTGCGTGACGGGCCCGACGCCGGCACGGTCGCCGGGATCCTCGACGCCTCCGTGGGCGCCGCGGACGGCGACGACGCCGGGCTGGCCACGATCGACACCCTGGCCGTTCACCCGGACCACCGGCGTCGGGGCCTGGCCGGCCGCCTGTTCGAGGCCGTCCTGGAGCGGCTGCCCGAGCGGGTCCGGCACGTGGACGCGTGGACGCGCGAGGACGAGGCGGCGAACGCCTGGTACCGCGCGCACGGCTTCGCCCGGGACCACGTGTACCTCCAGGTCCACCTGGAGAGCTGGGTGGACGGCGACGACGTCGCGGCCCTGATCCGGACCCCGCCCGCCCTCTCGGCCCCCGTCAAGGGGCTCTTCCACGCCTCCCTCGAGGACGAGGCGTGGATCCGCGAACGCTTCCACCGGGTGGTCCGCGTGAGCCGGTACGTCCGCCCCGTGGGGATGACCGGCTAGCGCGTCCGCCCCACCCACTACTCTGAACTGACATCGGGACGCCCGAGCGAGGCGTCCCAGAGGAGACCATGACTGAAGAGAAGAACCCCACCCCCGCCCACGGCTCCGAGGACGAGATCCAGGCCGTGATCGACCGCATCCTGGCCGCCGACGACGCTCGCCGGGCCGCGGCGCAGGACCGTGCGGACACGCCCGGCCGCGCCGACGCGGAGACCGCCGGGGGCGCCGACGCCGGTACCCCGGACCGGACCTCTGCGCTCGCGGGCCGCGCACTCGCCCTGGACGAGGGCGAGGACGGGCACACGGACGCCGACGGCGACCAGGACGAGCTCGCCGCGCGCCACTCCCTCAAGCGAGTGCAGGGCCTGTCCACCGAGCTCGAGGACATGACCGAGGTCGAGTACCGCCAGCTGCGCCTGGAGCGCGTGGTGCTGGCGGGTGTCTGGACCGAGGGGTCCGCGGAGGACGCGGAGAACTCCCTGCGGGAGCTCGCCGCGCTCGCCGAGACCGCGGGCTCGGAGGTGCTCGACGGCGTCATCCAGCGCCGCGCCACCCCGGACCCGGCCACATTCCTCGGCAAGGGCAAGGCGCAGGAGCTCGCCGAGATCGTGGCGCTCTCCGGCGCGGACACCGTGGTGGTGGACTCCGAGCTCGCCCCGTCTCAGCGCCGCGCGCTGGAGGACGTGGTGCGGGTGAAGGTGATCGACCGGACCGCGCTGATCCTGGACATCTTCGCCCAGCACGCGAGCTCGCGTGAGGGCCGCGCCCAGGTCGAGCTCGCGCAGCTCGAGTACCTGCTGCCGCGCCTGCGCGGCTGGGGCGAGTCCATGTCCCGGCAGGCCGGCGGCCGTGCCGCCGCCGGCGAGGGCATCGGCTCCCGTGGCCCCGGCGAGACCAAGATCGAGCTGGACCGCCGCCGCATCCGCACCCGCATGGCGAAGCTGCGCCGGGACATCGCCGGGATGAAGCCGGCCCGCGAGGCCAAGCGCGCCAACCGTCGTCGCAACCGCGTGCCGTCCGTGGCGATCGCCGGGTACACCAACGCCGGGAAGTCGTCCCTGCTCAACCGCCTCACCCATGCCGGAGTGCTCGTGGAGAACGCCCTGTTCGCCACGCTGGACCCCACCGTGCGCAAGGCCATGACGCCGGACGGCATCGGCTACACCCTCTCGGACACGGTCGGCTTCGTGCGGAACCTGCCCACGCAGCTGGTCGAGGCGTTCCGCTCCACCCTCGAGGAGGTCGCGGACGCGGACGTCATCCTGCACGTCGTGGACGGCTCGCACCCGGACCCCGAGGGCCAGATCGCCGCGGTGCGGTCCGTGTTCGCGGAGGTGGACGCGCACCGGATCCCGGAGATCATCGTGCTGAACAAGGGGGACGCCGCGGACCCGGCCGTCATCGCCCGGATCCGGGCCAAGGAGCCCCACGCCGTGGTGGTCTCCGCGCGCACCGGCGAGGGCATCGACGAGCTCGAGCGCGCCATCGCGGCCACCATCCCGCGGCCTGACGTGCGGCTCGAACTGCTGATCCCGTTCACCCGGGGTGAGCTGGTCTCCCGCCTGCATTCGGCGGACGCGGAGATCCTGGCCGAGGGCTACGAGGAGGGCGGCACCCGCCTGTCCGTGCTGGTCCGTGAGGACATCGCACCGGACTTCGCCGAGTTCGTCGTGGAGGCGGACGCGTCGTGAGCGGCGGGGCGGAGGAAGCCGGGGCGGGCGGCGCGCAGCCGCGCACGGAGCACGAGCGTGAGGCGCTGCGCCTGCTGGACGTCGCGGTGCAGGCCACCGGCGGGCAGCACCGCGCGGGCCAGCGGGAGATGGTGCTGCAGGTGGCGCGCGCCCTCGAGTCGCGCCGCCACCTGCTCGTGCAGGCCGGCACCGGCACCGGCAAGTCCCTGGCCTACCTGATCCCCGCGCTCCAGCACGCGATGACACAGGAGGACCCCGTCGTCGTCGCCACGGCTACGCTCGCGCTGCAGGCCCAGATCATGAAGCGGGACGCCCCGCGGTTGGTCGAGGCGCTCAAGGACGAGCTGCCCCGCGAGCCCGTCGTCGCCCTGGTCAAGGGCCGCTCCAACTACCTGTGCCGTCACAAGGTGGACGGCGGCTATCCCGGGGACGAGGGCGAGGAGGCCCTCTTCACGGTCGCCGACGACGGCGGGGTGATCGGCTCTGCCGCGGACGGTGCCGCCGGGCCCTCCTCCCTGTTGGGCAAGGAGGTCATGTACCTGCGGGCGTGGGCGGACCAGACCGAGACCGGGGACCGTGACGACCTCGAGGTCCCCGTCACCGACCGCGCGTGGCGGCAGGTCTCCGTCTCCGCGGTCGACTGCCTCGGCGCGTCCCGCTGCCCCCAGGCCGAGGAGTGCTTCTCCGAGCGGGCCCGCGCGGACGCGGCGGACGCGGACGTCGTGGTCACCAACCACGCGATGCTCGCCATCAGCGCCTTCGAGGGGCTCGCGGTGCTGCCGGCGTACTCGGCCGTCGTCGTGGACGAGGCCCACGAGCTCCAGGACCGGGTGACCGGTGCGGTCACCGGGCAGCTGTCCGGGTCGATCGTGCACGGCGCGGCCACCTCGCTGCGCCGCCACACCACGGTGGCCGTGGAGGACCTGATCGAGGCCGGGGCGGCCCTGGACCGCGCGTTCACGGACACCCCGTCCGGCCTGATCGCCGCCGGCCCGGACGAGGTGCAGGAGCAGGCCCTCACCGGCGTCCTCACCGCCGCGCGCCAGTGCCTGTCCGACCTCGGCCAGGACAAGGACAAGGAGGCCGACGCCGACGGCGGCCGGCAGATGGCGCGCTCGCGGATCCTCGAGGTCCTCGAGGTGGTCGAGCGCATGCTCGCCGCCCGGCCCGAGGCCGACTTCCCCGAGGTGCTGTGGGCCACCCGCCCCGGCCACTTCGAGCCCGGCGTGGGCTGGCAGCCGGGGGACGAGACCGACCCGCCCCAGCTCTACGTGGCCCCGCTCTCGGTGGCCGGCAAGCTGCGGGAGGGCCTCTTCGGCAAGGCGACGACGGTGCTCACCTCCGCCACGCTCACCGTGGGCTCGGGGGAGCGCCGGTTCGACTCGGTGGCCGGCGACGTGGGCCTGGCCGGCCCGGACGCCCCGAAGTTCGAGGCCCTCGACGTCGGCAGCCCCTTCGACTACCCGCGTCAGGGGGTGCTCTACGTGGCCCGGCACCTGCCCCGGCCCGGCCGGACGGCCTCGCCGGAGTCCCTGGATGAGCTCGAGGCGCTCCTGAGGGCGTCGCGGGGCGGGGCCCTCGGCCTGTTCTCCTCGCGCCGGGCGGCCGAGGACGCCGCCGCCGAGATGCGCCGTCGGCTCGGGCCGAAGGCCACGATCCTGTGCCAGGGAGACGCGACCCTCTCCGCCCTCGTGCGCCAGTTCGCCGAGGAGCCGGACACGTCCCTGTTCGGCACCATGAGCCTGTGGCAGGGCGTGGACGTGCCGGGGAACTCGCTGCGGCTCGTGGTGATCGACCGCATCCCGTTCCCGCGGCCGGACGACCCGCTCTCCCAGGCCCGCACCCGGGACGTCGCCCGGCACGGCGGCAACGGGTTCATGCGGATCTCCGCCACGCACGCGGCCGTGCGCATGGCCCAGGGCGCGGGGCGCCTCGTGCGCTCCGTGACGGACCGCGGCGTGGTGGCCGTGCTGGACCCCCGCCTGGCCACCGAGCGGTACGGCGGCTACATCACGAGCGCCCTGCCGGACTTCTGGCGCACCACGGACGGCGACGTCGTCCGTGGGGTGCTGGCACGGCTCGCCTCCGGCGATTGACGTCGCTCGGCCTCCGACCGTCGGCCCGGCCCGGCCGGAGGAAGCGGGTCAGAGCGAACGCAGGACCGTGACGACGCGCCCCATCACGGTGGCGTGATCGCCGAGGATGGGCTCGTAGGCCGTGTTCTGGGGGAGGAGCCAGGTGTGCCCGTCGCGGCGGCGGAACGTCTTCACGGTGGCCTCGTCGTCGAGCAGGGCCGCGACGATGTCGCCGTTCTCCGCCGTCTCCTGCCGGCGCACCACCACCCAGTCGCCGTCGCAGATCGCGGCGTCCACCATCGAGTCACCCGTGACACGCAGCATGAACAGCTCGCCCTCGCCCGTGAGGCGGCGCGGGATCGCCATGACGTCCTCGACCTGCTGCTCGGCCAGGACGGGGCCGCCCGCCGCGATGCGGCCGACCCAGGGGACCGGCACGCTGTCCGCCTCGTCCGTGCCGGTGTGCCACGCGGGGATCGCGGAGACCTGCGACGACGGCGCAGCGGCGGGGGAGGCGGCCTCGCCCAGCGGGGTGCCGTCCACGTCGAGCAGCACCTCGAGGGCACGCGGGCGTCCGGGGTCGCGCCGGATGTAGCCGTGCCGCTCGAGACGGCCCAGCTGGTGCGTGACGGAGGACAGCGAGGCCAGGCCCGCGGCATCGCCGATCTCGCGCATGGAGGGCGGGTAGCCGTGGTCGGCGATCGCATCCCGGATGGTCTGCACGATCCGCCGCTGGCGGTCGGTGAGCGGCGCGCGCGCCGCCGGCTGATCGTCGGTGGTGCTCATGGCTGCCGTCCGTTCTCCCGGGGGTGATGGTGGCCGGCCTCGTGTTCCGGCGTCCGGCTGCCGTCCGGACGCTTACCGTGTCCGCCCCCCCTGGTTGCCTGTGTCCTGGCGGTCCCCGGGGGCGTTCCAGGGCGTCCGTGCATGGCCTCGAGCCTAGAGGAGAGCCGCCTCTCCTTCAAAGATATGTTCGATCTGTTCGTGGCGTGTCTCGAACACCTGTGCTAGAAAGGCATTCGAACGGATTCGAACAGATGTTCGATCACCTGGAGGGCTCCCGCCCCGGAGGAGGACACCATGACGCTCACCACCGCCCAGTTCGCCGGTTCGCCCGCGACGGCGCGGCCGCGTCCGGCCACCATCCATCTGACCCGTCGCGGCCGCCTCGTGCTGCGGGGGATCCCCGTGATCGCCGGAGCCGTGGCCGCCACACTGGCGGCTGCCTTCCTCTTGGGTGTGCTGCTGTCGCCCGCCGCGGTGTCCGTGGACACTGCGGGGCCGGCCACCCAGTCCGTCACGGTCATGCCCGGGGACAGCCTGTGGACCATCGCCACCACGGTGGCTCCGGAGGCGGACGTCTACGAGGTGATCGCCGCGATCGACGAGCTCAACGGGCTCGAGGGCCGGGCCCCCGCTCCGGGCGAGGAGCTGTTCGTCCCGGCCACGCGGTGACGCACGGCGGGCCCCGCCCTCCACGGTTCCTAGACTGGCGGCCATGACCGACCTCAGCTCTCTGCCCCTGCGCGAGAACCTCCGCGGCCTGAGCCCCTACGGCGCCCCCCAGCTGGACGTGCCGTACATGCTCAACACCAACGAGAACACGCATCCGGTGCCGGAGGAGGTCGCCGCCGCCATCGCCGAGCGGGTCGCAGCCGTCGCCGGGGGGCTGAACCGCTACCCGGACCGCGAGTTCACGGGGCTGCGACGTGCGCTCGCCGGCTACCTCGGCCACGGCCTCACGGCGGACCATGTCTGGGCCGGCAACGGCTCCAACGAGATCCTGCAGCAGATCCTCCAGGCCTTCGGCGGCCCCGGGCGGACACTGCTGAGCTTCCTGCCCTCGTACTCCATGTACCCGCTGCTGGCCGGCGGCACGGACACCGTGTTCGTGGACGGCGGCCGCGCCGCGGACCACACCCTCAGCGCCGAGCACGCGGCGGCCATGGTGCGGGAGCACCGTCCGCACGTCGTCTTCCTGGCCTCGCCCAACAACCCGACGGGCACCGCCCTGGACCTGGCGACCATCGAGGCCGTGTACGCCGCGCAGGCGGAGAATGAGGCCGCCGGCGGGCCCGGCGCGATGGTCGTCGTGGACGAGGCCTACGCGGAGTTCGCCCTCGCCGGCACCCGCTCCGCCCTCACCCTCCTGCCCGGCCGTGAGCGGCTGATCGTCACGCGCACCATGTCCAAGGCGTTCGCCCTGGCCGGCGCGCGCCTGGGCTACCTGGCCGCGGACCCCGCCGTCGCCGACGCCCTGCGCCTGGTGCGCCTGCCGTACCACCTCTCCGCGGTCACGCAGGCCACGGCGGAGGCCGCCCTCGACCACGTGGACGCGCTGCTGCGCACCGTGGAGGACATCAAGGCCCAGCGTGACCGTATCGTCTCCACCCTGCGCGGCCTGGGACTGAGGCCCTCGGTGTCCGACTCGAACTTCGTCTTCTTCGGCCACCTCGAGGACGCGTCCGACGTGTGGCGCCGCCTGCTCGACCGCGGCGTCCTCGTGCGGGACGTCGGCATCCCGCACCACCTGCGCGTCACCGCCGGCACCGAGCCGGAGACGACGGTGTTCCTCACCGCTCTCGAGGAGGTCCTCGGCGAGACCGGGCACCGGTCCTGAGGCGTCACCGGGGTCTCGGCGTCCGCCCGGCTCCCTAGGATGGGGGCAGCGCGCGCGGCGCCCCGGCCCGCCGGCACCGGCCGCGCGCACCCGCATCCCCCCGCACCCGTCCCGGACCGGTGCGGACCCAGCCCGAGGAGGACCCGTGGCAGCCGAGCTGATCTCCGGACGCCGTGCGCGCATGACGCGCACCACGAGCGAGTCGGACGTGTACGTGGAGATGGATCTGGACGGCACCGGCCGCGCCGAGATCTCCACCACCGTGCCGTTCTACGACCACATGCTCACCGCGCTGTCCCGGCACTCCCAGATCGACCTGACGGTCCGTGCCACCGGGGACACGCACATCGACGTGCACCACACGGTCGAGGACGTCGCCATCACCCTGGGCGAGGTGCTCAAGACCGCGCTCGGAGACAAGTCCGGCATCCGCCGCTTCGGCGAGGCGTCCGTGCCGCTGGACGAGGCGCTGGCGCGCGCCGTCGTCGACGTCTCCGGTCGGCCGTACCTCGTGCACGAGGGCGAGCCCGAGGGCCAGCAGTACCACCTCATCGGCGGGCACTTCACCGGTTCCATGACCCGCCACGTGTTCGAGTCGATCACGTACCACGCGGCGATCTGCCTCCACATGGACGTCGTGCGGGGTCGGGATCCGCACCACATCGTCGAGGCGCAGTTCAAGGCCTTCGCCCGCGCCCTGCGCGCCGCCGTCGAGGACGACCCCCGCATGACCGGCGTGCCCTCCACCAAGGGCGCCCTCTGATGGCCCGCCCCACCACCGTCCCCGGTGTGCGGCCGCGCGTCGCCGTCCTGGACTACGGCTCGGGCAACGTGCACTCGGCGCTGCGTGCCGTGGAGCGGGCCGGCGCGGACGTCGAGCTCACGCGCGAGCCGCAGGCCGTGCAGGACGCCGACGGGTTGCTTGTGCCCGGTGTCGGGGCGTACGCGTCCGTGATGCGGGCACTGACCGAGGTCGGCGGCACCCGCTGGATCGGCCGCCGCGTGGCCGGGGGCCGACCCGTCCTCGGCATCTGCGTGGGCCACCAGATCCTCTTCGACGCCGGCGTCGAGCACGGCGAGCGCACCGCGGGCATGGGGGAGTGGCCGGGTGTCGTCGCCGAGCTGCCCGCCGAGGTCCTGCCGCACATGGGCTGGAACACCGTCCGGCCGCCCGAGGGCAGCGCCCTCTTCGCGGGCATCGAGGACGAGCGGTTCTACTTCGTCCACTCCTACGGCGTGCTCAAGTGGGAGTTCGACCAGACGATCTCCGCCATGCGTCCGCCCCAGGTCACCTGGGCGCACCACGGCGCGGACTTCATCGCCGCCGTGGAGAACGGCCCCCTGTCCGCCACGCAGTTCCACCCCGAGAAGTCCGGGGATGCCGGGCTGCAGCTGCTGCGCAACTGGCTGGGGACCCTCTGATGCCCTACTGGTCCGTCCTGTACCTCGCCCTCGGCGGGCTGCTGCTCGGCGCAGCCTGGTCCATGCGCACGCAGAAGGCGCCGCTGTGGGCCATCGTGATCGTCCTCGTGCTGGCCGGCATGGCCATCGCCGCCTCCTTCCTGACCGTCGGCGCCTGATCGCGCCGGCCGCCCCATCCGAGAGGAACCCCATGACCCCGAACGCCCCCGCCCTCGAGCTGCTGCCCGCCGTCGACGTCCAGGACGGCCAGGCCGTCCGCCTCGTCCAGGGCGAGGCCGGCAGCGCCACCTCGTACGGCGACCCGGTGACCGCCGCCCTGGACTGGCAGCGCGCCGGCGCGGAGTGGATCCACCTCGTGGACCTGGACGCCGCCTTCGGCCGCGGCGACAACCGCGAGGTCATGCGCCGTGTGGTGGAGGAGATCGGCGTGAAGATCGAGCTGTCCGGCGGCATCCGCGACGACGCCTCGCTCGAGAACGCCCTCGAGATGGGCGCGGCGCGGGTGAACCTGGGCACCGCCGCCCTCGAGGACCCGGAGTGGACCGCGCGCGTCATCGAGCGCTTCGGCGACCGGGTCGCCGTGGGCCTCGACGTGCGCGGCACCACGCTCGCCGCCCGCGGCTGGACGAAGGAGGGCGGCGACCTCTGGGAGGTGCTGAACCGCCTCGAGGACGCCGGCTGCGCCCGCTACGTGGTCACCGACGTCACGAAGGACGGCACGCTCAAGGGGCCGAACACGGAGCTGCTGGCCCAGGTCTGCGCGAAGACCGCGAAGCCGGTCGTCGCCTCGGGCGGCATCTCCTCCCTCGAGGACGTCGCCGCGCTCGCGGCCATGACCGGCCAGGGCGTCGAGGGCGCGATCATGGGCAAGGCGCTGTACGCCGGCCGCTTCAGCCTGGAGCAGGCGCTGGCCGTCGCCGGCGGCGCCACGGTGGAGCAGGCGCGCTCCGAGCAGCCCGGCCCGGTCGCCCCGTGACGGGCTCGCACGACGACGGCGGCCTGGCCCGCGGCGACGGGCTCGGCCCGATCGACGAGACGGTCGCGGTGCCGCACCCGGCGGCCCGGGAGCTGCCGGGGCACATCCGGGCCGCGCTCGACCGCATGCGGGAGAAGACCGCGGGCGAGAACACCGCGGACACCGCGGGCATCCCGTGGCAGGGCCGCGACCTCTCCGGCCCCGGCGTGGACGGCTCCGCGAACCCGTTGCACGTGTTCGACGAGGACGACGGCACCAGCCCGGCCGAGTGGACCGCCGTCATGGCGGCCCTGACGGACGGCTCCGCCGGGGAGCGGGAGGTGACGGACGTGCTCGCGCGCATCCGCGTGTTCGCCGCCGTCGTGCCCACCCTCGCCGTGGACGAGGACGACGTCCACGACCACGCCGACCACACCGGCCACGAGCACGACGTCGCGGCGCACGGGGACAAGGCCGCGGACGTGGCCCTCGTGACCATGCGCGCGCCGGACGGCCGGCAGGCGCTGCCGGTGTTCACGAACGTGCCCGCGCTGACGGCGTGGAACCCGGTCGCCCGACCCGTGGCCGTGTGGCTGCCGCGTGCCTGCCTGTCCGCCGTGGACGAGGGCTGTGAGCTCGTCGTCATCGACGCCGGCGCCGAGCACACGTACGTGGTGCGACGCCCGGCCGTGTGGTCGCTCGCCCAGCAGAAGGAGTGGACCCCCGCCTATCGGGACCAGGAGATCGCGGACGAGATCGGCGAGGTCGCCGACCTGGTCCCGAACCTGCTGAACCTGGGCCTCGCCCCCGGGTCGGGGGTGGCCACGCACACGGGCTCCGGCGCGGTGATGAACGGAGGCGGGGCCGGGCCCGAGCTGCAGATCGTCGCGATGCCCACCCGGGACGCCGACGCGGCCGGGGTACGCCTGATGACGGCCACGCTCAAGACCCTCCTGGCAGACCTGCCGCTGCTGGCCGAGCGGGCCGACTCCGTGGAGATCACGGTCCGCCGACCCTGATCGGTCGCCCGGCCTGTCCGGTACCGTTGAGGGGGAGGGGAGGGCCCGTGGTGGCCCCACCCCATCCTTGGAGGCCGTGCGCCGCGCGCCGGCCCCATGCCTCCCATCCTCCGAGGAGTACCCATGAGAACCAGAACCTTGACCGGCGTCGCCACCGCGGCGCTGGGCGCGGTGGTGGTGGCCGGTGCCGGCCCCGCCCTCGCGCAGACCACGCTCACCCAGGGCTCGGCGATCACCGCGCCGGCCGGGGCGTGCAGCCTGACCATCGTCGACGAGGCCACCGCCTACACCGCTGCCCATTGTGGCGCGGGCCAGTGGCAGATCGGCTCGACCGTCCGCGACGTCGACGGCGCCGCGATCGGCACCGTCGCGGCACTGCCCGGCGACTCGGGCGTGGACGCGGTCCGCGTGGCCCTGGCCGACGACGTCGACGTCGTGGGCGACTGGTCCACGCGGCCGGCCTCGTCCATCGGCGTGGGCGAGACCGTCTACACCCACGGATCGTCCGTGCCGCTGGGCGCGCCGAACACCGTGTCCCACACGCAGACGTTCGAGGCCGCCACGGTCTGCGACGACGCGTACGCGGATCAGGTCGCCCTGGACACCGCCTCGACCCACGCCGGCGACTCGGGCGGCGCCGTCTATGACGCCCAGCAGCGGGTGGTGGGCGTCATCTCGGGCATCGCCCCGGTGACCTTCGACGCCGAGGGCAACGTGGTGGGCTGCGACGCCCAGGCGATGTCCTCGATCATGGTCCCGGTCGAGTCCCTCGACGCGCTGGACGCCTCCGCGGCGCCCGCCGCCGAGACCGCCGCGGCGACTGCCGAGACCGCCCCGGCAGCCGAGACCGCCCCGGCGACTGCCGACGTCGCCGGCCCCGTGGCCGACGAGGACCTGCCCACCGGCGGCGAGCCCGCCGTGGACGAGTCCGAGCTGACCGAGTTCACGCCGGCCGAGGAGGAGGCCATCGCGGCCGAGCTCAAGGCCCGCGCCGAGGCCACCGCGGAGGAGGAGGCCGCCGAGGCGGCCCCCGCTGCTGAGGCCCCGGCCGCCGAGGCCGCCGCGCCGGGCGTGACCGACGTCGTGGCCGCGCCCGCCGAAGGTGTCGCCTACGGCACCCGGGTGGTCGCGCAGACAGATCAGGGCGGCTTCGCCTCCGTCACCGTCACGGCCTACGACGCGGACGGCACCGTCCTCGGCCAGGACGGCCTGGACCTCACCGGCGAGTACCGCGCATGGCTGTCCGTGCCGGCCGAGGTGCCCGCGGGCGGCTCCGTGGTCGTCACCGTGGTCGACGCCGCCGGCGCCACCACGGACGCCACCGTGACCCTGGGCGGTCAGCTGGTCGGCTGATCGGTTCCGCCCCGGACGGTACGACGAGGCCCGGTGATCCCGCACGGATCACCGGGCCTCGTCATGTCCCGGGGCCGGGGCGACCCCGGCCAGGTGGGGACGCGGTCAGCACAGCCCCTCGAGCCGCCGCCCCAGGCGGGAGAAGATCCGGGTGAGGGACTCCGCCTCGCCCGGCGCCAGGTCGCCGAGGAAGAGCTCGTCCACCTGCCGGGCGTGCTCGATCGCGGCGCGCCGGAAGGCGGACCGGCCCTCGTCGGTGAGGACGGCCTCGAAGCCCCGCCGGTCACAGGCCACCGGGCGGCGGTCGATCAGGCCGCGGGCCACGAGCGTCTTCACCTGGTAGGTGATGCGCGACGGGGAGAAGACCATCCGGGACGCCAGCTCTCCCAGCCGGAGCCGGCCCTCGGGGGACTCGTAGAGGAGCAGCAGCAGGTTGTAGTCGGCCAGCGACATGCCGCAGTCCTGTTTCAGGCGGCGCTCCAGCACCTCCGTGAGCATCTGGGTGGCCTCGAAGTAGGCGCGCCAGGCGCGCTTGGGCGGGTCCACCGGGCGGTGCGCCTCCGAGGCGGAGCCGAACCAGCCGCCGTCGGGCTCCGCCGCCGCGTCCTGCGCGGCGGGCTCAGGGGCCGGGGTTGAGGAGCTGCTCAAAGGGGGTCACCTCCAGGTCGAGGTCCGCGGGCGCGGCGGCACGTGCCCGCGGGGGGCGGTTCAGGGTGATCTCGGCCAGGTCGCGTCCGGCAGCCCGGATGCGGGACTGCAGCGGGTCGGTCCGCATCGAGGCCTGCACGCCGGCCGCCTCGCCCCAGTCGTCCGAGGCCGCGAAGACCGCGGTCGGCACGATGCGGGCCTTGAGGTAGGCGAACAGCGGCCGCATGGCGGTGTCGATCATGAGCGAGTGGCGGGCGGTGCCGCCGGTGGCGCCGAGGAGCACGGGCACCCCGACGACGGACGTGGGCTCCACGAGGTCCCAGAAGGACTTGAACAGGCCCGAGTAGGAGGCCTTGTACGTGGGCGAGACGGCGATGACGGCGTCGGCCTGGGCGACCTCGTCCAGGGCGGCGCGCAGGGCCGGGGAGATGGCGAAGGTCACCAGGGCCTGCGCGATGTCCGTGGCGAGCTCCCGCAGCGTGATCAGGTGGATCTGCGGGACCACGCCGTGCTCGGAGAGCGCCGCCGAGGCGGACTCGGCCATGCGCTCGGCGAGCATGCGGGTCTGGGACGGGTCCCCGGACCCGCCGGAGACCACGGCGAGGTGTCGGGCCTGCGGCGTGAACGGGTCGGAGGCCTCGGGGGCGCCGGGGGTGGTCACTTCGCGGCACCGCCCTTCGCGGCGGCGGTGGCGCGCTGCTCGGCGGCCGCGGCGCGGTCGAGCTGGGCCGGCGATCCCTCCTTGCCGCCGGGCACGGGGGCCTCGCCGCGGCGGGCGCGCGCCACGAGGAACTCGTGGGTCGGGGCCGCCGGGACGTCGTCCGGCTTCAGAGCGTCGAACTCCTTGCGCAGCACGGGCAGGACCTCCTCGCCGAAGAGGTCGATCTGCCGGAGGACGGTGTCCGTGGGCAGGCCGGCGTGGTCGATGAGGAACATCTGACGCTGGTAGTCGCCCACCCAGTCGCGGAACGTGAGCGTGCGCTCGATGACCTGCTGCGGCGAGCCGACCGTCAGGGGCGTCATCCTCGAGAAGTCCTCGAGGGAGGGGCCGTGGCCGTAGACCGGCGCGTTGTCGAAGTAGGGGCGGAACTCCGCCACGGCGTCCTGCGAGTTCTTCGCCATGTAGGCCTGGCCGCCCAGGGCCACGTACGCCTGATGGGCCTTGCCGTGGCCGTAGTACTCGTAGCGCTGGCGGTACAGGCGCACCATCTGGATGACGTGCTCCTTGTTCCAGAAGATGTTGTTGTGGAAGTAGCCGTCGCCGTAGTAGGCGGCCTGCTCGGCGATCTCGGGGGAGCGGATGGAGCCGTGCCACACGAAGGGGGCGACGCCGTCCAGGGGCTGCGGGGTGAGGGTGAAGTCCTGCAGCGGGGTGCGGTGCTGGCCGCTCCAGTCCACGGTCTCCTCGTGCCACAGGCGGTAGAGGAGGTTGTAGTTCTCCACGGCCAGCTGGATGCCCTGGCGGATGTCCTTGCCGAACCACGGGTACACGGGGCCGGTGTTGCCGCGGCCCATCGTCAGGTCCACGCGACCGTCGGCGAGGTGCTGCAGGTACGCGTAGTCCTCGGCCAGACGCACCGGGTCCATGGTGGTGATCAGGGTCGTCGCCGTGGAGAGCTGGAGGGTCTCGGTCTGCGCGGCCAGGTAGGCCAGCAGCGTGGGCGGGTTGCCCGGGGCCACGAAGGGCGGGTTGTGGTGCTGGCCGGTCGCGAACACCTCGAAGCCCGCCTGCTCGGCGTGGCGGGCGATCTTGACGGTGTCCTTGATCCGCTGATGCTCGGTGGGGGCGGTCCCGTTCGTCGGATCGGCGGTGATGTCGCCGATCGTGAAGACGCCGAACTGCATGGTGTGCTCCTCAGTGTGCCCGGGGGCGGGTCTCACGGTGCCGGCCGCGCCGTCGCCGTGTTCTTCAAAAATGAACTATACCGCACAACGAGCCGCCCGGCCCTGAATATTCCGCGGGGTCGACACCGTCGACCCGGCGGCCTCCGGGGCGGCTCCTGCGGGGCACCGCGATGCGTCCTCTCCGGTGGCCCGCGAGCCGGGTCCGACACGGCAGACTGGTCCCATGAGCCCCGCCTTCGACGCCGGTCGCCTCGCCCACACGGACGTCCTCACCCTGCAGCAGGTGACGAGCTTCCTGTCCAACGACCTCCAGGTGACGGACCCGGACGGGCGCACCGTCGTCTCGGTGGTCACCACGGGCGGAGGACTGGGCCGAATGCTGATGGGGAACCGCAGCTTCGACGTGGTCGACGGTGACGACGGCCGCGTGCTCTTCCGCCTCGCCGACCCGGCCACGTTCGGCCGCGATCGCTTCGCGATCCTGGACGCCGACGGGCTGCCCCTCGCCAACCTCGTCCGCCAGATCGCGTTCCTGCGGACCTCCGTGAGCGTCGAGGTCGTGGACGGCACGTGCTTCGCGGTGACCGGCGACCTGTGGGACCACGACTACGCCATGACCGTGGGGCAGCAGCCGATCGCCCGCGTGACCGCGCAATTCGGAGGTGTCATGAACGCCCTGGCCGGGCGCTCGCGGTACGAGCTGCGCCTGGACCCCGGCATGCCGCCCGTGGTGCGCTGCGCCGTGCTCGGCACGGCCATCGCCCTCGACCTGATCCGGGCCAAGGACCGGCGCAGCACCGGCTGAGTCCGCCGAGCGCGCGGCCGTCTCGACGGCGCCTCCGGGGCGTGCCTTGACGCCTCCCATAGGATTCGACGGTGGACTTCGGAGCGTACGGACGGCTGTTGCAGGACCCTCGGATCCGTCATCTGCTGGCGGTGGGGTTCATCGCCCGCTTCCCGCACACCGCGGCCGGGGTGATCCTCACCCTCCACGTGGCGCTCACGCTGGGCCTGGGCTACGGCCAGGCCGGCCTGGCCGGGGCGGCGATGACGCTGGGCATCGCGGTGGGCTCGCCGTGGCGGGGCCGCGTGGTGGACGCGAAGGGGCTGCGCCGTGCACTGCTGCCCTCCGTGATCGCGGAGGCGGTGATCTGGCCGATCGTCCCGTGGCTGCCGTTCTGGCCGATGCTCCTGGCCGTGTTCCTGGGCGGCGTGTTCTCGCTGCCGATCTTCTCCGTGGTCCGGCAGGGACTCGGCGTGCTCACCCACGGCAAGGACCGGCAGACGGCCTTCGCCCTGGACTCCATCGTCACGGAGACGATCTTCATGATGGGCCCGGCGCTGGGCGCCGTCGTCGCGGCCACGTGGTCGAGTGCCCTCGGCCTGACCATCGTGGGCCTGTCCAGCGCGCTGGGCGGCATCCTGCTGATGTGGTTCAACCCGCCCACGCGGTCGAGTCAGCTGGCCGTCGTCGGACCGGCGACCGAGGACCCGTACACCGAGGAGCAGGACCGTCAGGAGGCGATCGCCCAGGCGGTGACCGCCGCGCCCATGCACGTGGAGATGGCCGCCCCCAGTCTGGCCACCGGCGCGCTGCCGGCCATCACCGAGGCCATCCCGATCGTCACCGGGGCGCTGCCGGTGATCG
The DNA here is from genome assembly GCF_053627595.1 of Micrococcus sp. 140720015-1. Taxonomy (NCBI): domain Bacteria; kingdom Bacillati; phylum Actinomycetota; class Actinomycetes; order Micrococcales; family Micrococcaceae; genus Micrococcus; species Micrococcus sp. 140720015-1. The sequence continues at coordinate 366,025 of NZ_JBSEYC010000002.1, read as the reverse complement.
CGGCGGACGGCTCCGGGCCGACGACGACGGTGCCGCGCCAGGCCCGGGCCGAGCGGCTGCGGCAGTGGCGGCGGACCCACTTCTCCTGGGCCGGGTCGGAGGTGCTCGGCGTGCTCGTGGTGTCGATGGCGGCCGGGATCGTCATGGTCGGCACCGAGGTCTCGATGGTGGCCGAGCTGGAGTCGCAGGGCGCCGCGGCGTCGGTGGGCCTGGTGTACGCGTTCTGGTGCGGCGCCTCCGCCGTGGGCGGGCTGTTCTATGGGGCCTGGGGCCGCCAGGTGCACCCGTACCTGCTGATGGCGCTGTTCGCCGTGGCGACGGTGCCGCTCGCGCTCGTGGACGGGGTGTGGGCGCTCGCGCTGGCCTCGATCCCCTCGGGTCTGCTGACGGCGCCGACCCTGGCCTCGGCCTCGTCCCGGCTCTCGCACCTCGTGGTGGAGGAGCGGCGCGGCGAGGCGATGGGCTTCTACGGATCGGCCATGACCGCCGGCGCCGCGATGGGCGCCCCGCTGGCCGGCGTGTTCATCGACGGCGTCGCCCCGTCCGCCGGCTACGTGTTCGCGGCGGCCGCGGGCTTCGTGCTCGTGCTGCTGGCCGCGCTGGTCACCCTGGCCCGACGGCGGCGGGGCGTCCGGCGCTGACGCGGTGCGACCCCGCGTGGAAGGGTGGTGGGGTCGGGCCGCCCCGCGGCCCGGTTCACCCGGTCAGCCATGAGGGAAAGAGGCCACGACGTCCACCACTGACCAGCTCGCGGGAATGTCCGTCATCGTCACCGGCGGAGCCGCCGGGATCGGCGGGGCGACCTTGCGGGAGCTCGTCGCCCGCGGCGCCCGGTGCGTCGTCGTGGACCTCGACGAGGAGGCCGGGGCCGCCCTGGCGTCCGAGCTGGGCGAGTCGGTCGTCTTCCTCGGCGGCGACGTCTCGAAGCAGGAGACCGCGGCGCGTGCCGTGGAGCTGGCCGTGGAGTCCTTCGGCACCCTCTACGGCCTCGTGAACAATGCGCACGCCTCCCGGCAGAAGCCGTTCCTCGAGCTCGAGGAGGCCGACTGGGAGCTCTCCTTCTCCACCGGGTTCACCGCCACCCGGAACTTCATGGTGGCGGCGCACGACGAGCTGGCCAAGACGAAGGGCGCCGTGGTGAACTTCGGCTCCGGTGCCGCCATCAGCGGCCAGCCCACGCGGGCCGCCTACGCCGCCGCCAAGGAGGCCATCCGCGGCCTGACCCGTGTGGCGGCCAACGAGTGCGCCCCGGAGGGGATCCGCGTGAACCTGGTCTCGCCGGTGGCGCTCACCGAGGGCGTGGCGCCCTGGAAGGAGAACTTCCCGGAGATGTACGAGGCCACGCGCGCCCGCATCCCGCTCGGCCGCTTCGGCGACCCCCAGCGCGACGTCGCCCCGGTGGTCGCGTTCCTCCTCTCGGCGGACTCGCAGTACATGACGGGTCAGACGCTCATGGCCGACGGGGGCACCCAGAAGATGTACTGAGCGAGCCGGCCGTCGAGGCGTCGGCAGGCCGGAGAGGGGCGCCGGGGCGCCGCCCGCCGACGATGCGGCGGGCGGCGCCCCGGGGTCGAGCGAAGGGCCTTCCTCGAAGGGCTCTGGGCTTCTCAGGTGGTGAAGGATCCCCGGGACTGGGCGCCGAGGCTGTTGTGCAGGCGGAAGGCGACCGTCTGGTTCTCCTTCCACCCCCACACGGCGGGGTCCACGCAGACCTTGTTGCCGACGTACACTTCCAGCCCGCGCCGACTGTGCGAGCTCGTGGTCGAGTAGAAGTCGACGGAGATGCGGGACGGCGAGGACGATCCCTTCTGAATGCAGAACAGGTTGCTCGAGTCGGAGTAGCTGTAGTACATCTTCGTCCCGCCGTTCCAGGTGGTCGGGATCGTGCTGGCCTGTGCCGGACCGGCAGCCGCGACGGCGAGGCCGAGCGCGGCGGTGGCGGCGACGAGCTTGTGACGGACCTTCATGGTTTCCCTCCAATGGGTCAAGATGCGACTCCCGGTCGAGTCACCGTCAGTGTGTGCTCGCCGCCCGCGGGCCACAACCCCTGTCTCAGCGTGTCGCGGGGAGCCGCGCGGGGGGGGGGGGGGCTCAGGCCAGCAGCTCGTGGATGCGGCGCACCAGCACCTCGGTGAGCGCGGCGTCGTAACCCTCGGTGGAGGAGTCCATGAACAGGTGCTGGTCCGTCTCGTACTCGAAGAGCACGGCGGGCTTGTCCGGGTCCTCGTCGGTGGCGGCGACGGAGCGGGCCAGCGGCAGGTCCTCGTCCATCACCCAGGGGTCTCGCGTGGCCAGGTGGACCTGCAGCGCCGTGTGGGGCTGCCACAGCGGGGCGAACGCGTTGAGCGGCACGATGCCCGCGATGTCGATGCACGCGCGGAACGCGGGGACCGCCTGGGCCGCCTTGTGCGCGGCCACCACGCCCATGGAGATGCCCGCGACGACGGAGGCCTGGGGGTGCTGCGCGGCGGCGCGCATGCCGCGCTCGGCGATGACGTCGAAGCCGCCGAGCGACTCGACGTGGGCGATGCCCTCCTCCACGTCCGTGAACAGGGCGCCGTCGTAGAGGTCCGGGGTGTGCACGGTGTGGCCGCCGGCCTCGATCTGCTCGGCGAGGGCCCGGACGCCGTCGGTGAGGCCGAGGGCGTGGTGGAAGAGGAGGATCTGTGCCATGCCTCACATCCTAGAAGCATGGTGGTCCCCGGGCGCGGAGTTTGTGCCGTGCTCGAGGCGTAGGTCGCCGGTGCGGCGCGCAGCGCCAGCAAGCCGTTCCCCTACGCCCACCCGGCGTGCGTTGGTCTGGCCTGGCCGGACCATTGAAGCTGTAGGGCGCCAGGGCAATCGGTGGGACGCCAGCGGGTCTCATTCGATTGCCAGATGAACGTGCAGAGGGTGCCGCCGGCCGAACCCAGAAGCACCTCGAGGTCCTCGCCGTAGCCTCTGAATGACCCGTGCACGAAGTTTTCGGCTGCGCCAGCTAAGCTCGATGAGCTGTCTCATCAGGCCCGCGGGGTCGACTTCGAAGTCGTCCGGACCGCTCGCTCAAACGTACGCCGGGCCCGACGCGTCGCTCGTTCTTGTCGTCATTCACATTGAGGAGCGGCGACTCCGTGGTAGGCGCGGCTGAGAGCATGTGCCTAAGGACACGCTCCCGTTCTGATCCAGCTCTCCGGATCCAGGCGCCGGAGTAGGTGGCCAGGGTGACGGTGCGCCGTGGTACGACATTGGAAGCATCAATGATTGCGTAGACGCCGGCTTCGTGCTCGGTGCATCAATAAACATGCGCCCAGCCGCTGACGTGGAGTGGTCCTCCTGAACTCGCAGTACCCCCCTAGAAATTGCGCAGACCGCACCCTGACTGTCGTACGGCCAGGATCAGCTCGGTCACGCCATGTCACCCGGGCCACGCGACCTAGCCGTGGAGGTCGCCCAGAGCCAGGCCCCGACCAAGAGAGCGAGCAGGGCAATACCCCAACCTAGCCATCCTCCAATTCCTGTGGTCCATGAGTCTGGCAGGAGGGACTGGCGCCCGCCATACCAAAGCAGGGGCACCAGCAAGAGAACTACTGCCAGGGACCGGCGTAGCACTTGGTTAGTCATGGCAGTCGATGATAGGGGAGCCAGGTGGAACTCGTGTGAGGAAGTCTCAGGTCTGAGCCGGCGACTCAACCTCTATTCGATCACGTCACTCGATAGTTCCGAGCCACTCGTGCGAACGGTGACGGGGTCGCTCGCGGTATGAGCGGGCACCGGCCACCTGGCTCCATCCGTCCTGCGACTTTCGGGACGCCATCGCCGGACCATGCCGCGGCCGGGAGGTCGCCGTCCTGATGCTGGCTGGTTCGGGCTCACGGATCTGCGTCTCTGGTGGTGTGCCGTCCGTGGTCCCGGGAGCACATCCGGTCGACTGCGACGACGGCATGAGCCGATGCCGCGACCCCTTCGGACGCACGGCGACGACGGGGCGCCATGTCCGACTGCTACCGGCGCGCCCGCCCACGACGTCCATGTTCGACGCAGAACGCCCCACCGGGTGGACGTCGGAGCTGAGCCCACCGTTCCGCTCCGTCCTCACGGGCATCGCCGTCAGTGCGGTCACGCCGGGGCGGGAAACGCGAGCTGGCAGGGCATCCCGGGTTCGGGGACGGTTGGACTGATGTGCACTGCCCGCCCCGGCAGGGGCTCGACCTCGGTCAGCCGGGGCCAGACGAGCCGGTGCTCGGCGTTCGTCCCGGCCGGCACAAAGAAGCGGTGGGGCAGGTGCAGCAGCAGCCGGCCCGTCGCCAGCTCGCGGCCGCCGAACATCGCCAACCGCAGCCCGGCGGCGGCCGGACGGCCGAGCCAGTCGTGCACGTCCTCCTCGACCGTGCGGTAGGTGTCCCCGACGCGCAGGCCGGACCACGCGTTCCAGCCCGTGATCACTGCCGTGCCGCCGGCGGACGCGAGCTCGCGCAGGCGGGCCAGGACGGCCTCCCCGGCTCCCTCGGCGTCCGGGGTCAGCACCGGCAACCCGGACCGTGCGGCCGTCGCGGCCTCCCCGGTGCCGTCCAGCACGGCCACCGGCCGGCCGCTGCGCATCGCCACCTCGACGACGGCGGCCAGCGTCTCCGCGCGACCGCCCGCGGCCTCGACGATCCATGCCGTGCATCCCTCCGCGCCGGTCGGCCACCGCCAGGGACGGTGCCGGCCGTGGGCCGCGTCGTCGAGCAGGGCCAGGGCCGTGGCCTCCGCCCGGCGACCACGGTCCGGCACCCAGCGCTCCGGCAGGGCGGGGGTGACCACGGGCGGAGGTGTCGGCCAGTCACCCGCCGCGTACTTCTCCACCAGGACCGAGACGACGGCCTCCCAGGGGGCGACGGCCGGGGCGGCCGCGGCCTCGCCCAGCCGCCGCCACACGGGCGTGCCGCCGTCGACCGTCCACTGGGATGCGCGGAACGAGACCGGCGGGCGCCCCGACGTCGAGAGGATCGCGGAGCCGGGGCGACGCGGGTCGAGCCGGGCCGCGGCGGCCGTGCCCACCAGGTCCCACGACTCCTGCTCCGTCGCGGTGCGCAGGGCGATCGTGCTGCCCAGGTTCGAGCGCAGGTCCGAGCCCACCGCACCCGTGGCCCGCTGCGTGGCCAGGATGAGGTGGAAGCCGAGGGAACGGCCCGTGGCGGCCAGACGCTGCAGGACGGCGGCCGCGTCCGGGTGGTCGTCCACGAGCACGCGCAGTTCGTCGATCGCCACGACGAGCCGAGGCAGCGCCGCGTCCGGATGGCGGCGGCGGAAGCCGGGATAGTCGCTGACCCCGGCCTCCGCGAAGAGGGCCTCGCGGCGATGCAGCTCCGCCCGGATGGCGCTCAACGCCCGCAACGAGGCGGCTCCCACGTGGTTGGTCTCCAGGCTCATCGTGTGGGGGAGCGCACCCAGCGGACCGAACGACGCGCCGCCCTTGAAGTCCAGCAGCAGGAACGCGACCTCGGCCGGCGGGTGGTGCGCCGCGGCCCCCAGCAGGAGGGACAGCAGGAGATCCGACTTCCCGGATCCCGTGGTGCCCGCGATGAGCAGGTGCGGCCCGTCGGCGGCCAGGTCCATCTCGACGACGCCCGTCTCGTCGCCGCCCCGGGCGAGGGTCACGGTGAGCCCGTCGACGGCATCACGGGTGCCCACCTGCCCCGGTGGTGTGAGCGTGCCGTCACCGTCGTCGGTGGGCAGCAGGCCGAGGTCCACGACGTCGTCGGCCAGCTCGGTCAGCCAGGCGACCAGGGTGCCGGCGGCGAGGCCGTCGGCGGCCACGTCCTCGAAGCGCTGCTGTTCGGCGGGGACCATGACGGTGCGCCCGCGCAGGTCGAGGACGGCATCCCCCGGCGCCGTCGGCGGCCCGGTGAAGTCGTATCGCGTCCAGGGCAGATCCGTCCGGGCCGTGGGCGTCGTCCCCGCGTCGTCGCCGATGGCGGCCCGCCACGTTCGCCACGCCGGATCCAGTGCCGCGTCCTCAGGGGCCGTCACCAGCACGTGCGGGCCGGACCCACCCGACCACCAGGTGCGACGGACGCCGCCGGCCTCCACCATGAACGCGCCGTCGGCGGCCACCGCGTGCCGCAGGAGCTGGAACACCGCCCACCGGCAGGCCCCGGCCACATCGCGCGGCGGCCCGACCACGACGACGCGCGACTCCGGCGGTGACGTCGTCATCACGGTGCGCCGCGACGTGACGGCCTCCACCCATGCCTCGTCCGGGTCGTCCCGCGACAGGGACAGCGCCCCGACGCCGGATCCCCACGACACCGCCACGGCCTCGTCGGCCCCCGACGTCAGCCCGAAGCGGTCCGTCGCGCCGGAGCGCACGGCGCGGGCCACCGCACCGGGGCTCAACGCCGCCCGGGCCCGCCGGCGGACGACCGCGTCCGCGCGGGCGGCGAGCAGGCGCGCATGCCGCAGCCGGGTGCGGCGCTGCATCGCCAGCATGACCAGCGCCACCGTCACGGACAGCACGCCGAACAGCAGGAACATCGGGTTGCCCATCATCAGGACCAGGGCGACCCCGAGCACCAGCGGGCCCAGGGCCACCACCAGCGGGATCACGACGGACTGCCGGGCCGGTGGGGATCCGAGGTCGACGGCGGGCGGCTCCGGCGTGATCGGCCGCGGCAGGGCGGACCCGGGGCCGCGGACCAGACCCAGGGCGGTCCGGCCCACAGGGAGCGGGCTTCGGCCGTCCCACAGGCGTCCGGTGGCCCGAGGGCCGTCGTGGACGTGCAGCCCGGTGGGTGCGAGCCGCAGACGCATCGGCCGCGACGGGGCAGAGGGGTCGTCCAGCAGCAGCCGCGCCCCACCGCGTCCCACGCTCAACCCGCCCTCCCCCAGAGGGACGAGGCGGCCGGCGTCGGGCCCGTGCTCGGTGACGACTGCGAGCTCCGGCCCCCGGGCCGGTGCACTCCCGACCCGTTCCGCGTACGTCACGCTGCGCGGCCCGGCAGCGCAGCGGCGCAGCGACCGGGCGGGAAAGCGTTCCCGCACCGCCCGGTCCTGCTCGTCTGCGTCGGCGGGGAAGTGCTCCACCCGCCATGTCTCGGGAGCGGCCCCGCCCAGGATCCGCACGCTCCAGGCCATCCCCGCCCCTCCCTCCTGAGACCGGCGACCGGCCCGTCCGGTCGCCTGGGGACGACCCTGCCACGGCCGGAGGCTGGTTCGGGCGTCCTGTGGACAACTCTCCGTCGAACGGGTCCGCCGCCACGTTGTCCACAGTCATGGTGTCCTGGACCACACGCGTCGACGGAACGGGGTATCTTCCTGATCGAGACGTGTGCGGCGCTGGGGATGGCGCCGAATTCGGCACAGGAGGGACACATGGATGCGGTGCGCATTCTCGAGGACGAGATCCGGGAGGTCGTCCGGCGGCAGGGCATCGACCCGCAGCGTGAGCACGCCCGGGTCCTGACGCTCATCCAGGACGCGGCCGCGGACTACGAGTCCCGCGCGATGGTCAGCTCGCTGCCGGACCTGGAGGATCCCGTGGCGGCGCGGCAGGACCTGTTCGACCGCATCGCGGGCCTCGGGCCGCTCCAGCGGCTCATGGACGATCCGTCCGTGGAGGAGATCTGGCTGAACGCGCCGGACGCCGTCTACTGCGCGCGGTCCGGCCGCTCCGAGCTGACGGGCATCGTCCTGACCGAGGAGGAGGTCCAGGACCTCGTCGAGGTCATGCTGAAGTCCTCGGGCCGGCGCCTGGACCTGTCGATGCCGTTCGTCGACGCGGCCCTGCCGGACGGCTCGCGCCTGCACGTGGCCATTCCCGACATCACCCGGCGCCACTGGGCCGTGAACATCCGGAAGTTCATCGCCCGGGCTCGCCGGCTGGACGACCTCGTCCGGGGTGGTTCCCTCACTCCGACGGCGGCCCGCTTCCTGGACGCGGCCGTGGACGGGGGCATGAACATCCTCGTCAGCGGGGCCACCCAGGCGGGCAAGACCACCCTGCTCAACTGCCTGGCCTCGGCCATCGGCCCGCGGGAGCGGGTGATCACCGTGGAGGAGATCTTCGAGCTGCAGATCCCGGTGCGCGACGTCGTCGGGCTGCAGTGCCGCCAGCCGAACTTGGAGGGCCACGGTGAGATCCCGCTGCGCCGCCTCGTCAAGGAGGCGCTGCGGATGCGCCCGGACCGCCTGATCGTCGGCGAGGTGCGCGAGGCCGAGGCACTGGACATGCTCGTTGCGCTGAACTCCGGCCTGGCCGGCATGTGCACGATCCACGCGAACTCGGCCGTGGACGCGCTCACGAAGCTCTGCACGCTGCCGCTGCTGGCAGGGGAGAACATCTCCCGGGACTTCGTCGTCCCGACGGTCGCCACGTGCATCGACGTCGTCGTGCACTGCGAGCGCGACCGTCAAGGCCGCCGGCGGGTGCGGGAGATCCTCACCGTCGGCTCACGGGTGGAGGGCGGGGTCATCGAGACGTCGGCGCTCTTCCAGCGCGACGCCGAGGGCGACCTGCGCCTCAACGAGGGTGCGAACCTGGAGTTCGAGGCGCTCGCCCGTCGCGGCGTGGACGTCCACGAACTGGTGGGGCTGCGCTGATGGCCGCGCTGCTGGGGCTCGCGCTCGGCTGCGGCCTGTTCCTGCTGTGGTGGTCCCTCTGGTCCCCTCCGATGGAGAAGCCCGAAGCCGCCCGCACCGACTCGCGCCTGCGGGTGCTGATCGCCCAGTCCGGCATCCAGCGCCTCAGCCCGGCCGGCGTCGTGTCCGCCATGGCCGTCGGCGGTCTCGTGGTCGGGCTGCTCGTCCTGTCGCTGACCGGCACGTGGACCATCGCCGCGTGCTTCGCCGTCTTCGGCGCGGCCGTGCCCTGGCTGCTGCTGTCCTGGCAGGCCCGTCGGCGGTCCACGGCACTGCGCGAGCTGTGGCCGGACGCGATCGACCACGCCCGGTCGGCCATCCGCGCGGGCCTGACCCTCCCGGAGGCGCTCATCCAGCTCGGGGAGACCGGGCCGGAGGGGCTGCGCGAGCCGTTCCAGCAGTTCGCCCGGGACTACCGGGCCGGAGCCCGCTTCGTGGACGCTCTGGACCGGCTCAAGGCCCGGATGGCCGACCCCGTCGCGGACCGCCTGGTGGTCTCGCTGCGCCTGACCCGCGAGGTCGGCGGCGCCGACATCGGCCGTCTGCTGCAGACCCTCTCCGATTTCCTCCGGCAGGACGCCCGCATCCGCGCCGAGCTCGAGGCCCGGCAGTCGTGGACCGTGAACGCGGCCCGGTTGGCGGTGTGCGCCCCGTGGCTCGTGCTCCTGCTGCTGGGGACCCAGCCCGCCGCGGTCGCGGCCTACCGGTCCGCCGCCGGCGGGGCCGTGCTCCTCGCGGGCATGGTGGCCTCCGTCGTCTGCTACCGCGTCATGCTCCGCATCGGCGCGCTGCCCCGGGAGAAGCGGGTGTTCGCATGACGTCCGCGCTGATCTGGGCCGCGCTCTTGGGCCTCACCCTCGGGGCGGGACTGCTCCTCATCCTGGTCACCCAGCCGGTGGGCTGGCGCCCCAGCCTCGAGCAGCGGGTCGAACCGCAGCTGCGCCACCACATCCCGGCCTCCCGCCTCCTCGAGGAGGAACGTGCCGGCGCCTCACCCTGGGGGGCGTGGGGACGCATCCTCGATCCCGTGGTGCAGGCCGGGGTCGGCTGGGTCCAGCGCATCTCCCCGGGCGGGGTCGCGCTCGACCGCAAGCTGGCCGCCGCGGGACTCGCGGTCACGGCGGCGGACTTCCGTGCCCAGCAGGTCCTGAGTGCGGCCGCGGGGGCCGCCGTGGCGGCCGTCCTCGCGCTCAGCCTCACCGTCACGGGCCGCGTGCCGGTGATCACGGGGGTCGCCCTGGTGATCGCCGGCGGCATGGCCGGGTTCCTGCTCCGTGAGCAGCTGCTCTCCCTGCGGGTGCGACGGCGGCGCGAGGCCATCCTCTCCGAGTTCCCGTCCGTGGCCGAGCTGTTCGCGCTCTCGGTGGGCGCGGGGGAGAGCGCCGCTGGAGCGCTCGAGCGCATCGCGGGGACGGCGCGCGGGGAGCTGGCCGGCGAGTTCCGCATCACGCTCGCCGACATGCGTGCCGGGGCGTCGCTGTCCGCGGCGCTCAAGGCCATGGGCCGGCGCGTACAGCTGGCCCCCGTCGAACGGTTCATCGGCGGCGTGCTCATCGCGCTCGACCGCGGCACGCCCCTCGCCGACGTCCTGCGCGCGCAGGCCCAGGACGTGCGTGAGATGGGTCGCCGCGAGCTCATGGAGGCCGCCGGCCGGAAGGAGATCCAGATGATGGTCCCCCTCGTGTTCGGCATCCTCCCGCTCACGGTGATCTTCGCCGTCTTCCCCGGCATCTCCCTGATGCGCCTGGGGTTCTGAAGACCCACAACTGAATAGTCCATCCGTCCACCCACCATCACCATCCACCTCGGCCGCACGGGCGGCCGGCCACCCGAGGAGGGGACCATGCTTCACCACCACGCCATCACCGTCCTGGCCGCCCTGCGCGCCCTTATCCACGACGACGTCCGCGACGAGCGCGGCGACGTCCCCGGCTGGGTGATGATCACCCTCATGTCCGCCGTGCTCGTGGCCGGCCTGCTGGCCCTGGCCCTGCCGGCGCTCCAGGGGCTGTTCGACCAGGCCATCTCCCAGGTGTCCCAGGGCGGCTGAGCATGCCCCGGGGTGCTGCCCACGACGCGCCGGCGCCCCGTGGCGGCCACACGGGCGTCCGCTGGCGGGACGACCGGGGCGCCGCGGTGGCCGAGTCCACCATGGTGATGACCCTGGTCGTCCTGCTCTTCGCGGCGCTCCTCCAGGCCGGCGTCGTGATCCATACACGCAACGTGATGATCGACGCCGCCTCCGCCGGCGCCCGGTACGGGGCGCTCGCGGATCGGAGCCCCAAGGACGGCGTCCAACGGGCCCGGGAGCTGCTCTCCACCGGTGTGCCCGGCCAGTCCGGGGCCGACATCGCTGCCGAGCTCACCAGCCAGGACGGAGTCCCGGTCCTGCGCGTCACGGTCTCGAGCTCGCTGCCCGGCCTGGGGTTCCTGCCGGGCCCGATCCCCGTGGAGGTGAGCGGCCATGCGTTCCGTCAATGACGTCCGCGACGAGCGGGGAGCGGCCACGGTCGAATTCCTGGGCCTCACCCTCGTCCTGCTGATCCCCGTGGTGTACCTGATGATCTATGTCTCCCAGGTCCAGGCCGCGGCGTTCGCCTCGGTCGCCGCCGCCGACCAGGCCGTCAAGGCCGTGGTCGCCGACGCTGATCACCCCAGCGCAGGCGCCGCCCACGCCACCGTCGAGCTCACGCTGGCCGACTACGGCGTGGGCGCCGGCCGGTACGACCTGACCGTCGGCTGCGATCAGGGCGGCTGTGGCACGCTCGAACCGGGCGAGGTCGTCGCCGTGCGGGTGGACGTGGCGGTGCCCGTCCCTCTCACGCCGGCAGCGTGGTCGCTGACCCCCGTGACGGTGGGTTCCGACGCCCGCCAGACGGTGCCGAGGTTCTGATGCGTCGCCCCCGCACCGCTCGCCTGGGTCGCGATGACGGGCAGACCACCGTCCTCACCGTCGGCCTGTGCGCCGTGCTCGTGGCCCTCATGCTGGTCATGCTCGCGGTCACCACCGTGCAGTTGCAGCACCGTCGTCTGCAGTCGCTCGCGGACTCGGCCGCCGTCGCCGGGGCAGAGGAGCTCGGCTTCCGGCTGGGGGAGGACCCGGGCGTCGTGCTCTCCGACGGCGACGTCGCCGCCTCCGCCAGCGCACACCTCGCAGCCGTCGGCGCCCGTGAGGCCGTGCCCGGGCTCGGCGCGATGAACGCCCGCGTGGCCGACGACGGCACCACCGTCGTCGTCACCCTCGACGCCCGGGCCGATCTGTTCGCCATGACCGGCCCGTTCGCGGGAACACTGCCCCTGTCGGTCCCCCTGGAGGCGACGGGCAGCAGTCGCACTAGCCTGGCCCGGTGATCCGCTTCCTCCACGGCATCGGTGGCCGACCCACCCACTTCGAGCCCCTTGCCGACGCGCTCGGCGCTGCGGCCGACCTCGCGGTCTCGCCCGCCCTGCCCGGCCACCCGGGCACGGACGCCGGTGGTCAGGATCGCCCCCGGTCCGCACGGCCGGCGACCGATGCGGACCCCGTCCTCGACGCGGCCCGCACCTGGGCGGCACAGGCCGGCCCTGTGCCGGGGCTGCTGATCGGCCACAGCACGGGCGGGGTCATCGCGCTGCGCGCCGTCGCCGACGGGCTGGCGCGGCCCCGCGCCCTCGTGGTCATCGACTCGAACGTCCCGGTGACGGACACCGCCCTGGCCGCCCGGGCGGCCAAGGCCCGCCTCGCCGCCCGCCCGGACTGGCGGAGCGTGCTCCGCGCCTCGCTAGCGCGCGACCTCCTCGCCCCGGAGCCGTGGCGCGAGCGGATTCTGGCCGACCTGGACGCCACGCCGGACCATCCGATGCGCGAGCTTTGGGCCGCCGTCCTCGCCGCGGACACCCGTGCCCTCTGGGCCGGCATCACCGTCCCGACCTTGTACGTGCGCAGCACCCGGGACGTCCACCAGCGGGACCTGGACGCGGTCACCGCGCACACCACCGTCGTCGACGTCGGCCCGGGCCACTGGCCGCACGTCGCGGAGCCCGAGGCCGTCGCCGCGGCGATCCGCCGCTGGCACACGACCGGCGTCCACCCCACGCGGTAGGCTGGCCGAATCATGGCTGACACTGACTTCTCCGCGGAGATCGACTCCCTGCGCCACACCCTGGCCTCCATCGAGCAGGTCTCGGACCTCGACCGCATCAAGGCGGACATCGCCGAACTGGAGCAGCAGGCCTCCGCACCGGACCTCTGGGACGACCCGGAGGAGGCCCAGAAGGTCACCTCCAAGCTCTCCCACCGTCAGACGGACCTCAAGCGCATCACCTCCCTGGAGAGCCGCATCGAGGACCTGGAGACCATGGTCGAGCTCGCCGCGGAGGAGGACGAGCCCTCCCTCCTGGAGGACGCCAACCAGGAGCTGACCTCCATCCGCAAGGCCCTGGAGGAGCTCGAGGTCGTCACGCTGCTCAGCGGCGAATACGACCAGCGCGACGCCGTCGTGACCATCCGCGCGGGCGCCGGCGGCGTGGACGCGGCCGACTTCGCCGAGACCCTCATGCGCATGTACCTGCGCTGGGCCGAGCAGCGCGGCTGGTCCACCAAGGTCATGGACACCTCCTACGCGGAGGAGGCCGGCCTGAAGTCCGTCACCTTCGAGGTCAACGCGCCCTTCGCGTTCGGCACCCTCTCCGTGGAGGCCGGCACGCACCGCCTCGTGCGCATCAGCCCCTTCGACAACCAGGGCCGCCGCCAGACGTCCTTCGCGGCGGTCGAGGTGGTGCCGCTGATCGAGTCGGACGACTCCATCGAGATCCCCGAGTCCGACATCAAGGTGGACGTGTTCCGCTCCTCGGGCCCCGGCGGCCAGTCCGTGAACACCACGGACTCCGCCGTCCGCATGACGCACCTGCCCACCGGCATCGTCGTGTCCATGCAGAACGAGAAGTCGCAGATCCAGAACCGTGCCGCCGCCCTGCGTGTGCTCCAGTCCCGCCTGCTGCTGCTGCGCAAGGCCGAGGAGGACGCGAAGAAGAAGGAGATGGCCGGCGACGTCAAGGCGTCCTGGGGCGACCAGATGCGCTCCTACGTCCTGAACCCGTACCAGATGGTCAAGGACCTGCGCACGGGCCACGAGGAGGGCAACCCCTCCGCCGTGTTCGATGGCCACATCGACGATTTCGTGGACGCCGGGATCCGCTGGCGCGCCGAGCAGGTCAAGGCCGCCCAGGAGGACTGAGCCCCGCGGCGCGGCCCCGCCGCCTGGGCCACCACGACGCCGGCCCGCCCCTCCGCAGCGAGGCGCGGGGCGGCGTCGTCGTTCAAGCCCCCGCAGGGGCCTCGGGCCTGGCCCGGCAGACCGGCCCGGTGGGATGCTCGAAGCACCGGGGCGGTGCGCCCCCGCGCGTCGGCCCGGCACCCGACTCCATCCCCACCCAGGAGGTCGACCAGCATGACCATGCGCGCCGCCCGTTGGCACGGCAAGAAGGACATCCGCATCGAGGAGATCGACTCACCCACGGCCGGTCCGGGGCAGGTCCTCGTGGACGTCGCGTGGTGCGGCATCTGCGGCACGGACCTGCACGAGTACCTCGAGGGCCCGATCTTCATCCCGCCGGCCGGGCACCCGCACCCGATCTCCGGCGACGCCGCCCCCGTCACGCTCGGCCACGAGATGTCCGGCACCGTCGCCGCCCTGGGCGAGGGCGTCACGGACCTCGAGGTCGGCCAGAAGGTCGTCGTGGAGCCGTACATCGTGCGCGAGGAGGACCGGGACCGACCGGACTACAACCTCGCGCCGGACATGAACTTCATCGGCCTGGGCGGCGACGGCGGCGGACTGGCCGAGCAGATCGCGGTGCAGCGCCGCTGGGTCCACCCCGTGGCCGACTCCGTGCCCCTCGACCAGGCCGCGCTCATCGAGCCGCTCTCCGTGGCCCACCACGCGTGGGTGCGGGCCGGCTCTCCGACGTCGGGCGTGGCGCTGATCGGCGGCGCCGGCCCCATCGGCGCGCTCACCGCGGCCGTGCTCAAGGGCAAGGGCCTGACGGTGTACGTCTCCGAGCTCTCCGAGCTGCGCCGCCGGAAGGTGCTCGAGGCCGGCGTGGTGGACGAGGCCTTCGACCCGCGCGAGGTGGACGTGCCCGCCAAGATCCGCGAACTGCACGACGGCCAGGGCGCGGACGTGGGCTTCGAGTGCACCTCGGTGGACGTGGTGCTGGACATGCTGCTGGACGCGGTGCGCCCCGGCGGCGTGATCGTCAACGAGTCCATCTGGGGCCACGAGCCCGCCGTGGCCCTGCACAAGCTGGTGATGAAGGAGATCGACCTGCGCGGCACCATCGCGTACGCGAACGACCACGCGGACACCATCCGCATGGTCGAGGACGGCGCCGTGGACCTCACGCCGTTCATCACCGGGAAGATCGGCCTCGACGACCTGGTCGACCAGGGCTTCGAGACCCTCATCCACCACAACGAGACGGCCGTGAAGATCCTCGTCTCGCCGACCGGCCAGGGTCTCTGAGGCGCCGGCCCGATCCCCGGACGTCCCGACGACGGCCCGCGCCCGCAGCCGGCGGGTGCGGGCCGTCGTGGTCCCTACCCCGCGGCGCGTCGTCATGGATGTGTCGCCGCCTGGCGCGCCTGTGACCGGGGTCATAGACTGCATTTGAGTGAATCGTGATGAACCGAGTTGAACGTCCCAGGAGGACCGCATGACCGCCGAGCTGCCCCAGCCTCAGCCCACCGACGCCGTGATCGTGGGCGGTGCCCGCACGCCCTTCACCCGGCTGCTCTCGCAGCAGGCCGACCTGCGCGCCGTGGACCTAGGCGCCCACGCGATCACGCATGCGCTCGAGCGCGCCGGCGTGGCCCCCGAGGACGTGGACATGGTCTACATGGGCCAGGTCGTGCAGGCCGGCGCGGGGCAGAACCCGGCCCGCCAGTCCGCGCTCGCCGCGGGCATCCCGTGGAACGTCCCGGCCATGACGATCAACAAGGTGTGCCTGTCCGGCCTCACCGCCGTGATCGACGCCGCCCGTCTCATCCGCCTCGGCGAGGCGGACGTGGTGGTGGCCGGCGGTCAGGAGTCCATGACCAACGCCCCGCACCTGCTGCCCGGCGCGCGCAAGGGCTTCAAGTACGGCCCGGCCACGATGCTCGACGCCGTCGCGTGGGACGGCCTCACCGACTCCCTGAGCCACGAGACCATGGGCGAGCTGACCGAGTCCGGCAACGGCGAGCGGAACATCGCCCGCGCCGAGCAGGACGAGGTCGCCGCGGCCTCGCACCAGCGGGCCGCCCGGGCCCAGTCCGAGGGCGTCTTCGAAGGCGAGATCGCCCCGGTGGAGGTGCCGCAGCGCAAGGGCGACCCGCTGGTCGTCTCCCAGGACGAAGGGGTTCGCCCGGACACGACCGCCGAGTCGCTGGGCTCCCTGCGCCCGGCGTTCGCGAAGGACGGCACGATCACGGCCGGCAACTCCTCGCCCCTGTCCGACGGCGCCGCCGCCCTCGTGGTGACCTCGCGTGCCTTCGCCGAGGAGAAGGGCCTGACGGTCCTCGCCACGGTGGGCGCACCCGGCCAGACCGCCGGCCCGGACAGCTCGCAGCTGCACTCGCAGCCCTCCGACGCGATCAACGCCGCCGTGCGGAAGCAGGGCTGGGACGTGGCCGACCTCGACTTCATCGAGATCAACGAGGCATTCGGCGCGGTGGCCGTGCAGTCCCTGCGCGACCTCGGCTACCCGCACGAGAAGACCAACATCCACGGCGGCGCCATCGCCCTGGGCCACCCGATCGGCGCCTCCGGGGCCCGGCTGGCCCTGCACGCCGCCCTCGAGCTCGACCGGCGCGACGGGGGCCGCGCGGCCGTCTCGCTCTGCGGCGGCGGCGGCCAGGGCGAGGCCCTGATCCTCTTCCGCTGACGGACCGCCCCTGACAGAAAGGACCCCGGACATGGCTCTCGACAAGACCGTGGCCACGCCCGCCGAGGCGGTGGCGGACGTGCCGGACGGCGCGTCCCTGGCCGTCGGCGGCTTCGGACTCTCCGGCAACCCCGTGCAGCTCATCGAGGCCCTGCTCGAGCAGGGCGCCACGGACCTGTCCGTCGTCTCCAACAACTGCGGCGTGGACGACTGGGGCCTGGGCGTCCTGCTCGGCGCGCGCCGGCTGCGGAAGATGACCTCCTCCTATGTGGGGGAGAACAAGGAGTTCGCCCGCCAGTACCTCGAGGGCGAGCTCGAGGTGGAGCTCGTCCCGCAGGGCACCCTCGCGGAGAAGCTCCGCGCCGGCGGCGCCGGCATCCCGGCGTTCTACACCCGCTCCGGCGTCGGCACCCAGGTGGCCGAAGGCGGCCTGCCCATGCGCTACGACGCGGACGGCACCGTGGTGAAGTCCTCGCAGGCCAAGCCCACGGACACGTTCGTGCTCGGCGAGGGCTACCTCAGCCAGGCCCCGGACCAGCCCGAGACCTATGTGCTCGAACGCTCCATCGTCACCGACTTCTCCCTCGTGCACGCGTGGAAGGGCGACCGCCACGGCAACCTCGTGTTCCGCAAGGCCACCCGCCAGTTCGGCCCGCCCGCGGCCATGGCCGGCCGGGTGTGCATCGCCCAGGTGGAGGAGCTCGTCGAGCCCGGCGAGATCGACCCGGATGACGTGCACCTGCCCGGCGTCTTCGTGCACCGGATCGTGGAGGTCGGCACGGACATCGAGAAGCGGATCGAGAAGCGCACCGTGCGCGCATCGGGGGAGGAGCAGGCATGAGCGAGCAGACCACCGGGCGCCCCCAGGGCCTGAGCCGCGACCAGATGGCGGCCCGCGCCGCGCAGGAGCTGCCGGACGGCGCCTACGTCAACCTCGGCATCGGCATGCCCACGCTGATCCCCAACCACATCCCCGCCGGGCGGTCCGTGGTGCTGCAGTCCGAGAACGGCATCCTCGGCACCGGCCCATACCCCACGGAGGACGCCGTGGACCCGGACCTGATCAACGCGGGCAAGGAGACCGTCACCGTGAACCCGGGGGCGTCCTTCTTCGACTCCGCGCTGAGCTTCGGCATGATCCGCGGCGGCAAGATCGACGTCGCCGTCCTGGGCGGCATGGAGGTCTCCGCCGCGGGCGACCTGGCCAACTGGATGGTGCCCGGCAAGATGGTCAAGGGCATGGGCGGCGCGATGGACCTCGTCCACGGCGCCGGCCGCGTGATCGTCATGATGGACCACGTGTCCAAGGACGGGACCCCCAAGATCGTCGACCAGTGCACCCTGCCGCTGACCGGCCGCGCCGTCGTCGACCGCATCATCACGGACCTGGCCGTCATCGACGTCGTCGGCACCCCGGAACAGCCCCGCCTGGCGCTCCTGGAGACCGCGCCCGGCGTCACCGAGGAGCAGGTCCGCGCGCTCACCGGCGCACCGCTGGACTGAGCCGACGACGCCGCCCCGCGGCCCCGGCGCATCGCCTCGGCGGGCATCGGACCGGCACGGGATAGACTGGACGGCCGCGCCCTGATCGGGGCGCGGCCGTCGCCGTGGACGCTGGAAGGACGTGAGGCCATGGGCAAGAACAGCAAGGGCAAGGCCGCCAAGCAGCCGGCCCCCGGCGAGCGCCAGGTGATCGCCAACAACAAGAAGGCGCGCCACGACTACACCATCCTCGACACGTACGAGGCCGGCATGGTGCTCACCGGCACCGAGGTGAAGTCGCTGCGCGAGGGCAAGGCCTCGCTCGTGGACGGCTTCGCGGTCTTCTACCGGGACGAGCTGTGGCTCGAGCAGGTGTACATCCCGGAGTACCTCAACGGCTCGTGGACCAACCACGCCGCCCGCCGGCGTCGCAAGCTGCTGCTGCACCGCGCCGAGCTGACGAAGATCTCCCGGCAGATCCAGGATCCGGGCCTGACCATCGTGCCGCTGTCCCTGTACTTCCTGAACGGGCGCGTGAAGGTGGAGATCGGCGTCGCACGGGGCAACCGCGAGTACGACAAGCGGCACAAGCTGCGCGAGCAGCAGGACAACCGCGAGGCCCAGCGGGCCATGCGGATGCGCAACAGGCGCGCCGGCGTGGCCTGAGCGCGGCGGCCCCTTGGGAATGCGCGGGGGGCGTGCTACGTTGTATCTCTCGCAGGCCCGGTTTCAGGACCGGCGGGCTCCGCGCCCTCCGCCTGCAGTGGTGATTGACAACCTCATAGAGGAGTCGCCCCCCTGGGGCCGATCGGTTTCGACGGTGTGTGTCGCGTCGGGAGAAGCGGGCCGAGGATGCAGAGTCATCTCGTCAAACGCTCTCTGCAAACCAATAAGTGCCGAATCCAAGCGCACTGACTTCGCTCTCGCTGCCTGATCAGTGATCGAGTCCGTCACCCCGAGGTCGCTGTCGCCTCGGATCGTGGCGTCAGCTAGATAGCCACTGGGCGTCACCCTCGCCGGGGGTCGTGACGCCGACATCAATCCGGCTGGGTCCGGGTTGGCCGCCCGTCTGCGGGACGGCCAGGACCGAGCAACACCCACAGCAGACTGCGCCCGGAGAAGACCTGGCAACACCTCATCGGACGCGGGTTCAATTCCCGCCGGCTCCACTCACCACCACGGGAAGGCCCCGGAATCGTCACGATTCCGGGGCCTTCCTCGTGTCCGCGCCCGGTTTGCGGCGGCCCGTGCCCGGGCCGCAGAATGGCCGTCAGACGAGAGGGGACGGGGATGCACCTCGATGTATGGGCGGCGATGACGGGCGCCGAGGCCGGCCGGAACCCGTCCGGCGGCCCTCCCCAGGCGTCGCCGGAGCAATCTGCGCGCCTGATCGTGCGCGCGATGCGTCGGAGCGAGCGCGAGCGGGCCTTCGGGACGGGCGACGTCGACGAGGCGGCCCAGGCACTGGCGCACGAGCGGCGGCGCACCGGCCTGTCCCGGGAGCAGCGGCGGCACGAGTTGGACGAAGCCCGCGCCGCGGGCATCGGCACGGGTGCCGTTGCGGGGGCGGCCCAAGGGGTCGGCCGGCTCGCACTGGCGATGATGTACGTCTGTCTGTTCGGAGCCCTGGGCGGGATCCTCGTCGTCGTCGGCCTGGACGCGATCACGGGGACGGACCTGATGGACGCGGCGGTGAGGTCCGTCCCGGGGCTTCCCCAGCAGCTGCCTTTGATGGTGGTCGTCTACCCGTTCGTGTGCGCCGCGCTCCACGATGCCGCCCAGACGGTGCGCCGGTACGCGCTGCGGCGCCGCTACTTCGCCTGGGCCTGCGACCGTGAGGGCCAGATCGCGAGGGGGACGTCAGCGCTGCCGGCCCCCGAGCTCCGCGGGGCGGCCATCGCGGCCCTGCCCGCCAGAGTCCTGGCCCCCACCTCGGTGGTCCTCGGCCTGGCCATCGGCGGGGTCATCGCCCTGCAGGGGGACGTGGGCGACGGCCTGATCACGTTTCTCGCCTTCGCTGCGGGCGCCCTGATCCTCTCCGTGGTCGCCGGCCTGCAGCGGTGGCGACTGCGCCGCATCATGCTCCTCCACGACGCCCTCGCGGGGCGGGCGAGACGGGCCTAGCGGGCGCGACCGCCCGCCCCTCCTCAGCCGGCCAGGACCGCGTGCAGGCCCAGGCCGGCGCCCCAGCCGACGACGACGGCCACCAGCCCGAGCCCCAGCTGCGCGGCCCACAGGCGGGCGGCCGCGCCCCATCGACGGGCGAGCACGGCGTCGGCGGCCTCAGCGGCCACCGTGGACCATGTCCCCAGGGCGAGGCAGAACCCGGACACCACGGCGGACACCGCCGCGACGAGCATGAGCCCCTGCCCGTCGCCCCCGCCCCCGGACGTGTGCACCAGCTCCGGCACGGCCAGGCCGACGGTGACGCCGAGGAGCAGGGCCGCCGTCGTGTTGGCGGTGAGCAGACCCCGGGGGCCGAGCCGGTCGGTCAGGCGCCGACGCGCCAGGGCGCCGAGCGCCCCGCCCGCCGCGAGGCAGGCCAGGAGGGCCACCTGGAAGAGCGCGAAGACCTCGTATCCCGCGTCGCTCATGCGTCCTCCTCCGAACGATCCGTCCCGACCACGCGCGACCCCGGGGCGCCCCCGGCGCGCAGGCCGAGCACGGCCGCCGCCGTCGAGAGTGCAGCCATCAGCGCGAGCACCAGCAGCACCGACGTCGCCGCGGCGAGGACGCCACCCGCCCCGGACGCCGCGGCGCCCAGCCGCACCGGCCACAGCATCAGGGCGACGGCGCTGGAGATGGTGGTGAACGCACCGAGGAAGCCGGTTCCCAGCCCCGCCACCAGGCGTGGACGCCAGTCCGGCCCGCGGCGTCGCGAGGCCGCCCACAGCAGGCCGAGCAGGAACGAGCCGAGCACGTTCACCACGAACAGCGGCAGGGCCTGGACCAGCACGTCGACCGCCCCGAACGCGGCGCCGAACGTGCCGCGGAAGTTGGGCGCCCCGGCCAGCGCGCTCACCGCGTTCATCACCCCCGCACCGCACAGCACGCCCGCGGCACCGCCGAGGGCCACCGCACCCGCAGTGCCGGGCCGACGATCTGTCCCGAGCCGGTCCCTGGGGTCGGCCGTCGGCTTCCCCCGCGCGGCCATCAGGCGCCGTTCTCGTTCTCGTCACCCGCGCGCAGGCGGGCGAGGACGTCGTCGTGGAGCAGGCCGTTCGTGGCCAGCGCGTGCCCGCCGAATGGGCCGTCCTCGCCGTCCAGCGAGGTGAAGCGGCCGCCGGCCTCGCGCACGATCGGCACCAGCGCGGCCATGTCATGCAGCTCGAGCTCGGGCTCGGCCGCGATGTCCACGGCGCCCTCGGCCACGAGCATGTAGGACCAGAAGTCGCCGAAGCCGCGCACGCGCCACACGTCCGAGGTGAGCTGCAGGAACGCGCGGATCGAACCGCGTTCGCGCCAGCCCTCGATCGAGGAGAAGGACAGCGACGCGTCCTCGACCCGATCCACGCCGGACACGGTGATCCGCTGAGCACGCGTGAGCGAGGTGCCCGCGAAGGCGCCCTGGCCGGCCGCGGCCCACCAGCGACGGTGCAGGGCGGGGGCGGAGACGACGCCGACGACGGGCTCGCCGTCGATCAGCAGCGCGATGAGGGTGGCCCACACGGGCACGCCACGCACGAAGTTCTTGGTGCCGTCGATGGGGTCGACCACCCACTGCCGAGCGGAGCGGCTCAGAGATCCGCCGAACTCCTCACCCACGATGCCGTCGCGCGCCCGGGCACGGGACAGGGTCGAGCGGATGGACTCCTCCGCGGCGCGGTCCGCATCCGTGACAGGGGTGAGATCCGGCTTGGTGCTGACCTCGAGGTCCTGGGCCTTGAACCGGGACATCGTGATCGAGTCCACGTTGTCCGCCAGCATGTGGGCCAGCCGCAGGTCCTCGGTGAGGTCGCGGCCGCGGGTCGCAGAGTTCTCAGGTCGCTCCATGCCGCCCACGCTATACCGCGCGGGCCGCCTCAGTCCTCGGACGACGCCGCATCCTCCGCCGCCGAGGGGGCCAGCCGGTTGCCGAGCAGACGCCGCAGCGAGGCCAGGCGTGCCGCTCCCGAGGGGCCGGCGTGGCCCGCGGCCACCCATGCGTCCAGGCCGCAGCCGGGGGAGTCGGCGGTGTGGGTGCAGCCGCGCGGGCAGTCCGCCAGTCCGCCGGCGAGGTCGTCGAACGCCTCCACCACGCGGTCCGGCTCGACCCAGCCCAGCCCGAAGGACCGGATGCCGGGGGTGTCCACCACCCAGGTGTCCGGCAGGGGGGCTCCGTCGTCGCCCGTCAGCGGCAGCGCGAGCGCGGATGAGGAGGTGTGCCGGCCCCGGCCGGTGACGGCGTTGACGTGGCCGGTGGCCCGTTCCGCGCCGGTGAGCGCGTTCAGGAGCGTGGACTTGCCGACGCCGGAGGGCCCCACGAACGCGCTGGTGTGCCCGATCAGCCGATCGGCCACCCGGGCCACGAGCGAGGCGTCCAGGGCGGTGTCCCCGGTCTCGGCCTCGAAGGTCGCCGCACCGGAGGTCATCACCTCCAGGTCCAGCGCCTCGTAGTGCGCCACCAGCGCGTCCGGATCACGCAGGTCGGTCTTCGTGATGAGGAGCACCGGGTGGATGCCGGCGTCGTAGCAGGCGACGAGGGCGCGGTCGATGAAGCCGGTCCGGGGTTCCGGATTGGCCGCGGCCACCATGATCACCAGCAGGTCGGCGTTGGCCACCACCACCCGCTCGACCTCGTCCGAGTCGTCCGCCGACCGGCGCAGGACGGTGCCCCGCTCCTCGACACGGACGATGCGCGCGAGCGTGCCCTCGTCCCCGGAGAGGTCCCCGACGACGGCCACCCGGTCGCCCGTGGCGATCGGCGTGCGGCGCAGCTCACGGGCGCGCATCGCCGTGATCCGCTCGTCCAGGCGATCGGGCAGCACCACGGCGTACCGGCCCCGGTCCACCGTGGTCACCATGCCGATCTCGGCGTCCTCGTGCTTGGGCCGCTCCTTGGTGCGCGGGCGGGTGCCGCGCTTGGACGGGCGCACCCGGACATCGGACTCGTCCCACGCCGAGGGATCGAGGCGCCGGGCCATCAGCGGGCCTCCTCGGCCGCGTCGCCGGGTGCCACGAGCGCGGTCCACAGTGCGGGGAAGTCCGGCATCGTCTTCGCGGTGGTCGCCACGTCCACGATGCCGGTCCCCGGCACGCGCAGGCCGACGACGGCGGCGAAGGTCGCCATCCGGTGGTCGTGGTAGGTCTCGAGGGCGGCGGGCGACAGCGGCCCCGACGCGTCCGTGCCCGGGAAGCCGAGCGCCGTCTCTCCCTCGTCCACGGTGATCCCCAGGCGGGCGGCCTCGGCGGTGAGCGCGGCGAGCCGGTCCGTCTCATGACCTCGCAGATGGCCGATCCCCGTCAGGCGGGTGGGCCCGGAGGCCAGCAGGGCGAGCGCGGCCGCGGTGGGGGCGAGCTCGGCCGTGTCCGCGATCTCACCGGCGCCGGTGATGCGGGGCGTGCCGTCGTTGTGGACCGCCCCGGTCACCGTGAGCCGGCCGCGGGAGCGGTCCGTGCGGTCGACCGTGAGGGCCACGCTCGCCCCGAACTGCGGCAGGATCCGCCGCCAGCGGTCGCCGATCTGCGTCGTGCGGGTCGGCCAGTCCGGCACCGTCACGGAGCCGCCCGTGGCCACGGCGGCCGCCAGGAAGGGGCCCGCGTTGGACAGGTCCGGCTCGACGGCCGCCTCGTGTGCCGGGACGCGCCCCGGGGCCACGGTCCACGCCCCGGGACCCGTCTCGGCGACGTCCACCTCGAGCGCGCGCAGCACCCCGACGGTCATCGCGACGTGCTCCGGACTCGGCACGGTCTCCCCGGCGTGCCGCAGCCGGAGACCGTGCGGCATCCCCGCGGCCGCCAGCAGCGCGGCGGACAGGAACTGGGAGGAGCCGGAGGCGTCGACCGCGACCTCCGGCACGTCGCCGTCGGGGGCCACCGTGGCCGCGTCCGCGCGGGTCGTCATCGTGAAGGGCAGGCGACCGGGCTCGCCCTCCTCGACGACGGCCACCCCGAGCTGGCGCAGCGCGTCCAGGACCGGGGCCATCGGGCGCAGGCGCGCGCCGGCGTCGCCGTCGAAGCGGACCCGGCCGGGCCGCAGTGCGGCGACGAACGGGACGAAGCGCATGACCGTCCCCGCCAGTCCGCAGTCCACGGCGACATCCCCGGCCAGCGGCTCGCCGACCGGCATCGGATGCACCCGCAGTCCGCCGTCGGACAGGGGCTCGAACCGGGCTCCGAGCGCGGTGAGCGCCGTGCGCATCAATGCCGTGTCCCGCGACTCGAGGACGCCGTGCAGGACGCACGGACCGTCGGCGAGCGCGGCGAGCACGAGATGCCGGTTCGTCAGCGACTTCGATCCCGGCAGCCGCATCTCTCCGCGCACCGGGCCGCGCGCCACGGGCGCGGGCCAGATCTCGGCGGCGTCGGGACGGGGGGCGGGGGAGTGCGCGGCGGCACGCGTGGGGCGGGTCACCGGACCAGCCTATCCGGCGTCTGTCGGCCGAGGTCGGCCTGTCTCGGGGGAATACCTGGAACGGTCCTGGCGCTCCACTGGAGGACCCCGTACCCGTGTCGGCGCACCGGTCCCGCTCGCCGCGGACCGCAGCCGGAGAGGAGCCCCGCATGAGCGCCGCCCTGCTGACGCATCCCTCCCGGACCGTAGACTGGCCCGCGATGAGCACTGACAACAGCCGGCCGGAATTCGCCCGGCCCGAGGACGCCCCCGAGCATGACCGCGCCGACATCGACGTCGCCGCCGAGTCCGAACAGCAGCGCCGTGCCCGGTTCGAGCGTGACGCCCTGGAGTTCGTGGACCAGTTGTACTCCGCTGCGCTGCGCATGACGCGCAACCCGCAGGACGCCGAGGACCTGGTCCAGGAGGCGTACACGAAGGCGTACTCCTCGTTCCACCAGTACCGGCCCGGCACCAACCTCAAGGCCTGGCTCTACCGGATCCTCACGAACACGTACATCAACCTCTACCGCAAGCGGCAGCGCCAGCCCCTCGAGGCGGACAACCCGGAGGTGGAGGACTGGCAGATGGCCCGGGCCGCCGAGCACACCTCCGGTGGCCTGCGCTCCGCCGAGACGGAGGCCCTCGACCGGCTCCCCGACTCCCAGGTGAAGGACGCCCTGCAGGCGATCCCGGAGGAGTTCCGGCTCGCCGTGTACTTCGCGGACGTGGAGGGCTTCGCCTACAAGGAGATCGCCGAGATCCTCGACGTGCCGATCGGCACCGTCATGTCGCGGCTGCACCGCGGCCGCAAGCAGCTGCGCGAGCGCCTCGCGGACTACGCGGCCGCGCGCGGCATCAAGGCCCAGCCGAAGAAGAAGACCGGGCGCGGCGGCACGAAGCAGACCGAGACGAGCACGAAGGAGGCCACGCGATGACCGCGGACCAGCACGGCCATGAGTGCCGCGACGCCCAGGACGCCTCCCTGGAGCGGCTGTACCAGTACCTGGACGGCGCCCTGACGCCCGAGGACATCGAGCAGGTGCGCGCCCATGTGGCGGAGTGTCCGGACTGCCGGCACCAGAAGGAGCTCGAGGAGCTCATCCGCTCGGCGGTGCGTCGGTGCTGTCAGGAGAAGGCGCCCGCGCAGCTGCGGGCCACCATCATGACCCGCATCACCCAGATCTCGACGACGACCGTCACCTGGGGCTGACACCGCGACATGCGGACCCGTGGGCGCCCGATCGGGCGCCCCGACGATGACGAAGGGCCGTCCCCTGAGGGGACGGCCCTTCGTGGTCTGCGGTCGCCGGGTGTCACCCGGCCGGTCCGCGACGCCGATCAGCGGATCAGGCGTTGGGACGCTTGCCGTGGTTGGCGCCGCCCTTGCGGCGGTCGCGACGCTTGCGTGCACGCTTGCTCATGACGTCTCCCTTCAACGAGTCGGTCGGTGGTCCATTCTGTCACATCAGGCCGTGGGCTCAGGCAGACCGAGCCACTGGTACCAGCCCCGGTGCAGCACGAGCCACGCGATGAGCCCGTGGCCCGCCTGGCCCGGCCGGCCCTGGCCGGAGGCGAGGTCCGCGCGCCACTGCTCGTGTCCCACCAGCGGGGTGAACGTGTCCACGTACACGTGGTTGCGCCGGTCGGCCACATCCAGGTAGGCGGTGTTGAGCTCGGCGAGCCGGGCATTGCGCTGCTCGTCCAGGGTGGGCGTGGGGCCCACCACGAGCACCGGGATGTTCCGCTGCGAGGCGGTGTCCAGGACGTTGGCCAGGTTCAGCCGCGAGCGGGCGGTCGAGGTGGCCTCCAGGTCCAGGTCCGCGTCGGACAGGGCCACGACGAGGCGGTTCTCCGTCTCCTCGGAGAAGCGCCGCGAGGCCTCGCCCCACCAGCGCTCGTTGAGGTCCTCGGTGGTCTCGTGCGGCACGGCCAGCACGTAGTTCTCCAGCTCCACGTCGGGGGCCTGGGTGCGGGCGAGCACGCGGCCCCACCAGCCGATGGCGCGGGCGTCGCCCGCACCGGCCAGCAGCTGGTCGCCGACGGCGGCGATCCGGATCCGGCGGTTGTGCACAGTGTGTCCTTTCGTCGGCCGATCCGGCGCCGCCGCCGCACCGGAGGGTGCGGCGGCGGCGCAGGGTCGGTCCGGGTCAGCGGCCGAAGGCGGCGTCCAGCAGCGTGCTGAGCTCCTGGTCGTGGCGGCCCTTGGTGCCCGCGGAGGTCGCGGCCGAGGCCGGGCGGGACACGAGGGTCACGGGGCCGTCGAGCTGCGGCACGAGGTTCAGTGCCATGAACGGCCACGGGCCCTGGTTCGCGGGCTCGTCCTGCACCCAGGTGACGTCGGCGTCCGGGTAGGCGCGGAGCGCCCTGCGGATCTCGTCGAGCGGCAGCGGGTAGAGCTGCTCCACCCGCACGATCGCGGTGGACGTGTCACCGGACTTCTCGCGGCGGGCGAGCAGGTCGTAGTACAGCCGGCCGGAGACCAGCACCACGCGCGTGACGTCCTTGGCGTCCACCCCGGCATCCGGGATGACCGGCTGGAAGCGGCCCTCGGTGAAGTCCTCCACCGAGTTCGCGGCGGCCTTGAGGCGCAGCAGCTGCTTCGGGGTGAACACGACGAGGGGCCGGCGCGGGCGGGCGTAGGCGTGCTCGCGCAGCAGGTGGAAGTGGTTCGCGCCCGTGGAGGGGTTGACCACGCGCATGTTGTCCTCGGCGCACATCTGCAGGAAGCGCTCGATGCGGGCGGAGGAGTGGTCCGGCCCCTGTCCCTCGTAGCCGTGGGGGAGGAGCAGGACCACGGACGAGGTCTGCGACCACTTCTGATCGGCCGAGGAGATGAACTCGTCGATGATCGTCTGCGCGCCGTTCACGAAGTCGCCGAACTGGGCCTCCCACAGCACGAGGGCGTCGGAGCGCTCCACGGAATAGCCGTACTCGAAGCCGAGGGCGGCGTACTCGGACAGCAGCGAGTTGTAGACCCAGAACTTCGCCTGGTCCTCGGAGAGGTGCTTCAGCGGCGCCCACGTCTCGTCGGTGATCCGGTCGTGGAACACCGAGTGGCGTTGCGTGAAGGTGCCGCGCTGGGAGTCCTGACCCGCCAGGCGGACCGGCACGCCCTCCATGAGCAGCGAGCCGAAGGCCGCCAGCTCGGCGAAGCCCCAGTCGATGCCGCCGTCGACGGCCATCTTGGCGCGGCGCTCGAGCAGGGCGGCGAGCTTCGGGTGGACCGTGAAGCCCTCGGGCACGTCGATGTGCGCCTGCCCGATGGCCCGCAGCGTCTCGGCCGAGATGGCCGTGGACGCCGGCGCCTCCGGGGCGGCGTCCCGGTCCTCGGCCGGGCGGATGCCCTCCCCGCCGGACGCGGGCGCGTCCTCGTGGGTCTCCGCGAAGACCCGCTCCAGCTGCTGCTGGTAGTCCTTCAGGGCGCTGTCCGCCTCCTCCTGCGTGATGTCGCCGCGGCCCACGAGGGACTCGACGTACAGCTTGCGGGTGGAGCGCTTCTGCTCGATGAGGTTGTACATGCGCGGCTGCGTCATCGACGGGTCGTCGCCCTCGTTGTGGCCGCGGCGGCGGTAGCAGACGAGGTCGATGACGACGTCCTTGTTGAACCGCTGGCGGTACTCGAAGGCGAGCTGGGCCACGTGCACCACGGACTCCGGCTCGTCGCCGTTGACGTGGAAGATCGGGGCCTGGATGGTCTTGGCCACGTCGGTGGAGTACACCGCGGAGCGCGCCTGGGTCGGCGGCGTGGTGAAGCCCACCTGGTTGTTCACGATCACGTGGATCGTGCCGCCGGTGCGGTAGCCGGGCAGCTGCGAGAGCTGCAGCACCTCGGTCACGACGCCCTGGCCGGCGAAGGCCGCGTCGCCGTGCACCAGGATCGGCAGCACGGAGAAGGAGTCCGGGCGCTGGCCGCCCAGATCGAGGCGGTCCTGCTTGGCGCGCACGACGCCCTCGAGGACCGGGTCCACGGCCTCCAGGTGCGAGGGGTTGGCGGCGAGGTACACGCGGGTGCTGTTGCCGGCGTCGGACACGAAGGTGCCCTCGGTGCCCATGTGGTACTTCACGTCGCCCGAGCCCGAGGCGCCGCCCGGGGTGGCCCCCTCGAACTCGCGGAAGACCTGGCTGTAGGTCTTGCCGGCGATGTTCGTCAGCACGTTCAGGCGACCGCGGTGCGCCATGCCGATGGCGACCTCGTCCAGCCCGGCGTCGGCGGCGTCGCCGAGGATGCCGTCCAGCAGCGGGATGAGGGACTCGCCGCCCTCGAGGGAGAAGCGCTTCTGGCCGATGTACTTGGTCTGCAGGAACGTCTCGAACGCCTCCGCGGCGTTGAGGCGGCCCAGGATGCGCAGCTGCTCCTCGCGGGTGGGCTTGGCGTACGGCTGCTCGAGCTTCTCCTGGAACCAGGCGCGCTCGGCCGGGTCCTGGATGTGCATGTACTCGACGCCGATGGTGCGGCAGTACGCGTCACGCAGCACGCCGAGGATCTTGCGCAGGGTCAGGCTGCTCGCCCCGCCGAAGCCGCCGGTGGGCCACTCGCGGTCCAGGTCCCACAGGGTGAGCCCGTGCTCGCGGATGTCGAGGTCCGGGTGGTAGGCCATCGAGTACTCGAGCGGGTCCACGTTGGCCAGCAGGTGGCCGCGGTCCCGGTAGGCGTGGATGAGCTGCTGGATGCGGGCGACCTTGCCGACCTGCTCCTCCGGGTTCACCTGCACGTCCTGGGCCCAGCGGACGGGCTCGTAGGGGATGCGCAGGGAGTGGAAGACCTCGTCGTAGAAGCCGTCCTCGCCCAGCAGGAGGCCGTGCACGATCTTCAGGAACTCGCCCGAGCCGGCACCCTGGATCACGCGGTGGTCGTACGTGGAGGTGAGGGTGATCGTCTTGGAGATCGCCAGGTCGTGCAGCGTGGACTCGGCGGCGCCCTGGAAGGCGGCCGGATAGGTCAGCGCGCCGACGCCGATGATGGCGGCCTGGCCCTGGGACAGGCGGGGCACCGAGTGCACGGTGCCGATGCCGCCCGGGTTGGTCAGGGAGACCGTGGTGCCGGCGTAGTCGTCCATCGTCAGCTTGTTCTTGCGGGCGCGCTGGACGAGGTCGTCGTACGCCTTCCAGAAGCCGCGGAAGTCGAGGGTCTCGGCGGCCTTCACATTCGGGACCACGAGCGCGCGGGTGCCGTCCGGGCGGGGCAGGTCGATGGCCAGGCCGAAGTTCACGTGGGCCGGCTCCACCATGGTGGGCTTGCCGTCGCGCTCCTCGTAGGTCACGTTCATCGAGGGCATGGCCGCGAGCGCACGGACCACGGCGTAGCCGATGAGGTGGGTGAAGGAGACCTTGCCGCCGCGGGTGCGGGCCAGGTGGCTGTTGATGACCACGCGGTTGTCGATCAGCACCTTGGCCGGCAGGTCGCGCACGGTGGTGGCGGTGGGCATGGACAGGGAGGCGTCCATGTTCGTGGCCACGGCCTTGGCCATGCCCTTGAGGACGGTGGCCTTCTCCTGCTTCTCGTCCGCGGTGGTGGTGGCGGTGTCGGCGGGCTCGGAGGGCACGGCCTGGGCCGCCGGGGTCTTCTTGGCCTTGGGGCCGGTGCTGACCGAGGTCTCCTTGGGCTGTGCACCCCGGGCCGGGGCGGTCGCCGCCTTCGGCTCGGTCACCTTGGCGGAGGCCTTCGGCTCGGCCGTGGTGGCGGCCTTCGGCTCGGCCTTGGCGGTGGCGGGGGCGCTGGCCTCGAGACGGGCGAAGATCTGTGCCCACTGCCGGTCCACGGAACCGGAGTCCTCGCGGTACTTCCGGTAGATCTCGGCCACGAGCCGTTCGTTCCCCGGGAACTCCTGTGCGAGCCGGTCCGACGTGAGTTCTGGCACTGTGTAACGCCTCTTCCTGAGCCTTGGGATGCGATGTGCTGCGCCGGGCCACCCGCGCGGCGCGCGTGGGGCCGGGAACGCCTCGAGCCATCATAGTTCTTCGACGCCGCCGGTCGGAATGGCGCGGCCTCGGCTCGACTCCGCTCCGGGCGGACGCGCGGGGGGCCTCTCGGGTCCGCCTCATCTGGGAGACTGACGCCATGCGCTTCCTCACCGACCCGGCCGTCGACCTGACGTACAACGACGTCTTCCTCGTGCCCTCGCACTCGGACGTCGCCAGCCGCATGGACGTGGACATCGCCCCGGATGACGGCACGGGCGCCACCATCCCCCTGGTCTCCGCCAACATGACCGCCGTGACCGGGCGTCGGATGGTCGAGACCATGGCCCGGCGCGGCGGTCTCGGGATCCTGCCGCAGGACATCCCTGCGGATGTGATCCGGGACGTCGTGCGCCGGGTGAAGGGGGCCCACCCCGTGGCGGACACCGCCCTGACCGTCGGGCCGCAGGACACGGTGCTGGACCTGCTCCACCTCATGGACCGCCGCAACCACGGGGCTGTCTGCGTGGTGGACGCGGGCGGCGGGCTGCTCGGCGTGGTCCGTCCCCAGGACTGCGAGGACGTGGACCGCTTCGCCTCGGCCGCCTCCGTCATGCACCCTCCGGCGGTGACCCTCACGCTCGCCGAGCTCGGCGGCACGGACGGGGCCCCGGACGGGGACAGGCTGCGGAGGGCCTTCGAGCGCCTGCATGCCGCACGTCAGGAGATGGCCCCCGTCGTGGACGCGGCGGAGGGCGCCACGGCTCCCGTGCTGCGCGGGGTCGTCACCGCGGCGGGCCTGCTGCGCTCGTCCCTGTTCACGCCCGGTCTCGACGACGACGGACGGCTCCGCGTCGGCGCCGCCGTCGGCATCAACGGGGCGGTGGGGGAGAAGGCCGCCGCCCTGGTCGAGGCCGGCGTCGACGTGCTCGTCGTGGACACGGCGCACGGTCATCAGCGGACCATGCTGGACGCGCTCGCCGCGGTGCGGGCCCTCGACCCCGGCGTGCCCGTGGTGGCCGGCAACGTCGTCTCCGGCGACGGCGTCCGGGACCTGGTCGCGGCCGGCGCGGACATCGTGAAGGTGGGCGTTGGCCCGGGCGCGATGTGCACCACGCGCATGCAGACCGCGGTGGGCCGGCCGCAGTTCTCGGCGGTCCTGGAGTGCGCCGCCGCGGCCCGCGAGCTCGGGGCACGCGTGTGGGCGGACGGCGGGGTGAAGCACCCGCGGGACGTGGCGCTCGCGCTGGCCGCCGGAGCCAGCTCGGTGATGATCGGCTCGTGGTTCGCGGGGACGCTCGAGTCTCCGGGCGATCTCGTGCACGGCCCGGACGGTCGGCGGTACAAGGAGAGCTTCGGCATGGCCTCGGCCCGCGCGGTCCAGCACCGGACCCGCCACGAGGACGCCTTCACCAAGGCCCGCAAGGCGATGTTCGAGGAGGGCATCTCGTCCTCGCGCATGTACGTCGACCCGCGCCGCCCGTCGGTGGAGGACCTGCTGGACACCATCACGTCCGGTGTGCGCTCGTCGCTGACCTACGCCGGCGCCCACGACCTGGCGGAGTTCCGCGAGCGCGCCGTCGTCGGCCTGCAGTCCGCGGCGGGCTACGAGGAGGGCCGGCCGGTCGCCTCGTCGTGGTGAGGCGGCCGCATTCCCCGGCCCGTTCCGCCGGGGCCTGACACCCCTATACTGGACGGACTATGGATCACCCTGACACCTGTGTGCCAGACCGCCCGTCCGCCCACGCGGACGCGGCCGGATCGGAGCCTTCCAGTCCCGGTGCCCCGCACCGCCGCCCGGCCCGCCGTCGAGGGGGTGAGGTCGGGTGGAGTGGCTCCTGCTGATCCTCGGCCTGGTCCTGATCGCGGGCACCGGGTTCTTCGTGGCCGTCGAGTTCGCCATGATCGCGATCGACGTGCCGACCGTGCAGCGCATGGTGGACGCGGGTGACCGCGGCGCCGAGCCCCTGCTGCGCTGCCTCAAGTCGCTCTCGACCCAGCTCTCCGCGTGCCAGCTGGGCATCACCCTGACCACACTGCTCACCGGCTACGTGATGGACCCGGCGATCAGCCGGCTCATCGACCCGCTGCTGCTCCAGGTGGGGCTGCCGGCCGGCGTGGTGGGCACCGTCTCGCTCGTCGTCGCGATGGTCGTGGCGACCCTGCTCTCGATGCTCCTCGGCGAGCTGATCCCCAAGAACATGTCCATCGCCGAGCCCATGGCGATCGGCCGCGCGCTCGCCCGTCCCCAGCTCGTGTTCAGCACCGTGTTCAAGCCGGCGATCCTGGTCCTGAACGGGTTCTCCAACGGCGTGCTGGCCCGCGTGGGCATCGAGGCCAAGGAGGAGATCTCCGGCGCTCGCAGCCCCGAGGAGCTCTCCTCGCTGGTCCGCCGCTCGGCGCAGCTGGGCACGCTCGACGCGCAGACCGCCACGTTCCTGGACCGGACGCTGCGCTTCGCGGACCGCACCGCCGCGGACGTGATGACCCCGCGCATCCGCGTGGAGACGGTGGGGGAGGACCAGGCGCTGCCCGAGGTCCTGGACCTGGCCCGCAGCACCGGATACTCCCGGTTCCCCGTGATCGGCGACTCCTCGGACGACATCCGTGGCGTGGTGCACGTGAAGAAGGTCGTGGCCGTGCCGCGGGAGCGCCGCGCCGACCTCGAGGCCGGTGCGCTGATGACGGAGGTCATCCGCGTGCCGGAGACCGTGCACCTGGACCAGCTGCTGGCCGAGCTGCGCGACGCGAACCTGCAGATGGCCGTCGTCGTGGACGAGTACGGGGGCACCGCCGGGGTGGTCACGCTCGAGGACGTGGTGGAGGAGATCGTCGGCGAGGTCGCGGACGAGCACGACCGCGTCACCCCGGGGGTCCTCCAGACGGCCTCCGGCCGCTGGTACTTCCCGGCGGAGCTGCGGCCCGACGAGGTGCGGACCCAGATCCCGGCCCTCGTGGTGCCGGAGGACGGGGCCTACGAGACCGTCGGCGGGTACATCCTGGCCCGCCTGGGGCGCCTGGCGGAGGTCGGGGACGTGGTGGACGTGGACGGCGGCACCCTGACGGTCGAGCGGATGGACGGCCGCCGCATCGAGCGCGTGCGCTTCGACCCGGCCGCTGAGGACGAGGAGACGCGCGCATGAACGGGGACGTCGTCGGACTGCTGTGGCTGGTGGTCCTGTTGGCCGCCAACGCCTTCTTCGTGGCGGGCGAGTTCGCCGTCATGGGCGCCCGTCGGGCGCAGATCGAGCCGAGGGCCGAGGCCGGCTCCCGCCAGGCCCAGGTGGCGCTCTACGCGATGGAGCACGTCTCCCAGATGCTGGCCGTCTGCCAGCTCGGCATCACGGTGTGCTCCCTGCTCATCCTCAACGTGTCCGAGCCGGCGCTGCACCATCTGCTCGTCGTCCCGATGGGCGCCCTCGGGGTGCCGGTGGCGGCGGCGGACGTCACCGCGTTCGTGCTCGCGCTGCTGGTGGTCACCTTCCTGCACGTGACCCTGGGCGAGATGGTGCCCAAGAACGCCGCCGTCTCGTTCGCGGACCGCGCCGTGATGCTGCTGGCCCAGCCGCTCGTGTGGCTCTCGAAGCTGCTGCATCCGGTCGTGGCCGCGCTGAACTGGACGGCCAACCTCGTGCTGCATGCCCTGCGCATCGAGCCGAAGGACGAGGTGGCCTCCTCCTACACGCTCGAGGAGGTGCAGTCGATCGTGGCCGAGTCCACCCGCTCGGGCACCCTGGAGGACGAGTCCGGCGTGCTGCACTCGGCCCTCGAGTTCTCGGACCACCGCGCCGGGGACGTGATGGTGCCGCTCGAGCGGGTCGTCACCGTCCCCGAGGGGATCACGCCGCACGACTTCGAGTGGGCCGTGGGCCGCGTGGGCTTCTCCCGGTTCGTGGTCGAGGACCCCGACGGCGGCTACACCGGCTACCTGCACCTGAAGGACGTCCTCACCGTGGGGCCGTCGGGGCACGACGAGCCGATCCCGCTCACGCGCGTGCGCTCGCTGGCCAACGTGCGGCTCGAGGACGAGGTCGAGGACGCCCTGGCGCTCATGCAGCGCACGGGCTCCCACCTCGCCCGGGTCATCACGCCCGAGGGCGAGACTGCGGGCATCCTCTTCCTCGAGGACGTGCTCGAGGAGCTCGTCGGGGAGATCAACGACGTGACGCAGTCGCCACGTCGGTTCCGGCCCGCGTGAGCGTCGCGCGGTCGGCGTGGTGCTACTGTTGAGAACCGATTTCATGCACCGTCCCCGACACGAACGAGGTCGCCCCATGCTCCGCCGCCGTCGTCTGCCCGCCCTGACCGGGGCCCTCGCCGCGCTCACCCTGAGCCTCGCCGCGTGCGGCGGGACCAGCGGCGACTCCTCGGGTGCGCAGGCCGCGGGTGCCTCTGCGGACGCCGGGTCCGGCTCGGCCGCGGGCGAGCCCGTGGCCGTCGCCACGACGACGCAGCTCGGCTCCGTGCTCGACCGCGTGGTGGCGTGCGCCGACGCCCGCAGCGCCACGGTGATGGGCCCCGGCGACGACCCGCACGACTTCTCCGCCTCGTCCGCGCAGGTGAAGGACATGGTCTCCTCCGGCCTCGTGTTCTCCAACGGCCTCGGCCTCGAGGGCGGCATGGAGTCCGCCCTCGCCAACGCCGAGGCGGACGGCGCGACCGTCGTCGAGGTGGCGCCCCAGCTGGATCCGCTGCCTTTCGGCGGCCATGACCACGCCGAGGAGGGGGCGGGCCACGAGGGCCATGACCACGGGTCCGAGGATCCGCACGTCTGGATGGACGTCGCCCGCATGGCGAGGGCCGCCGAGCTGATGGGCGACACGCTCGCCCAGGAGCGGGGCGACGAGCAGTTCGCCGAGTGCGGCGCGACCGTCCGCGGGGAGCTCGAGCAGACGGACGCGCAGGTCCGGGAGATCCTCGCCGGGGTCCCGGAGGACCGCCGCACGCTGGTCACGGACCACGACGCCTACGGCTACTTCAGCGAGGCGTACGACTTCACGGTGTCCGGCGTCGTCGTCCCGGGCGGCTCCACCGACGGCGAGCCCTCCTCGCAGGAGATCGCCGAGCTCGCCCGGTCCATCCGCGACGGCGGCGCGGACGCCGTGATCACGTCCGTGGGCGCGCGCAACAGCCTGGTGGACACCGTGGCCGAAGAGGCCGGCGACCTGCCGGTCATCGAGGTCTACGAGGGCGGCGTCGGCCCGAAGGACACCCCGGAGGCGGACTACGCTGAGGCCATGCTCGTCAACGCCCGCACCCTCGCCGACGCGCTGGAGGGCTGAGGATGGACTGGCTGCTCGAGCCCTTCCAGATGGGATTCCAGCAGCGCGCCCTCGTCGGCGGACTCATCGCGGTGGTGATGTGCTCGGTCGTGGGCACGTGGCTGGTGCTGCGCGGGATGAGCTTCTTCGGGGACGCGTTCGTGCACGGTGTCCTGCCGGGCATCGCCCTGGCGGTCGTCACCGGCGGCAGCCCCCACCTCGGTGCGGCGGTGGCCGCCGTCGTCATGATGGCGGGCATCTCGCTGGTGCACCGGGCCACCACCCTCAAGGAGGACACCGCCATCGGCCTGCTCTTCGTGGGGATGATGGCCCTGGGCGTGGTGATCATCTCCAAGTCGGACTCCTACACGGGATCGCTCACGTCGATCCTGTTCGGCGATGTGCTGGGGGTCAGCGTGGACGGCATCGTGACCCAGGCGGTCATCGCCATCGTGGTGATCGCCCTGGCCCTGCTGCTCTACCGGCCCCTGCTGGCGCTGAGCTTCTCCGAGGTCAAGGCGCGCTCGCTGGGCATGCGACCGGGGCTGACGCACACGCTGCTGCTGGTGATGATCGGCGCGGCCGTGATCGGTTCGTTCCAGGCGGTGGGCACCGTGCTCGTGTTCGGCCTCCTCGTGGGGCCGCCCGCGACGGCGGCGCTGCTGACGCGCAGCGTCCCCCAGATGATGCTCGTCTCCGTCGTGATCGGCGCGGCGTGCGTCGTCACCGGGCTCACCCTCAGCTACCGGCTGGGCACGGCGGGTTCGGCCACCATGGCGCTCATGCCGATCCTGCTGTTCTTCGTCGTGCTCGCCGTCCGCGCCGCCGTGCTGGCGCTCCTGGGCCGACACGTGCGCTCGCGCGCGCAGCGTGAGCAGGAGGCGCCGGTCGTGGCCCTGCCCGGAGCGGAGGTCGCCCGATGAACGCGTCCTTCCCCGCGGGCGCCGCGGCGGCCCCGCCTCCCCTCGCGGTCGCCCGGGCGCTCGAACTGCGCCACGGCTCGCACGTGGCCGTCCGGCCCTCCGACTTCACCCTGCCGGCCCGGCGGCTGATCGCGGTGATCGGGCCCAACGGCTCCGGCAAGTCCACGCTGCTGACCGCCCTGGCGGGCCTGAGCGACCCGGCCTCTGGTGCGCTGGAGGTGCTCGGTGAGGACCCGCGGCGGCGCTCGCAGCGCACCTCCTTCGTGATGCAGTCCATCGGCGTGCCCCAGGGCGTGCCGGTGACGGTGCGTGACGTCGTCGGGATGGGCCGGTACCCCACGCGGGGGTGGTTCCGCCGGTTCCGGAGGAAGGACCGGGACGTCGTGGGGGCCGCCATGGAGCGCATGCAGGTCGCGGACCTGGCGCGGCGGCACCTCGACCAGCTCTCCGGCGGCCAGCGCCAGCGCGCCTACGTGGCCCAGGGCCTCGCCCAGGACCACGACGTGCTGCTGCTCGACGAGCCGATGACGGGCCTCGACATCGTCTCCGCCCGCACGATCGACGACCTCCTCCACGAGGAGCCGACGCGCGGGGTGTCCGTGGTCTACACGACCCACGATCTCGACGAGGCCGCGGAGGCGGACCACGTGGTCCTGATGGGCGGGCGTGTCGTGGCCTCCGGCCCGCCGCGGGACGTGCTCACGGTCGAGAACCTGGACATCGCCTACGGCCGGGGCGCCCTGCACGGGCCCTCCACGGCGGTCGAGGACGCGGCGGACTTCCTGGACGACCCCGCGGGCGGCATCCGCCATTGACCGGGGCCCGGCCCGGGGTCAGGCCGCGCGGGTGCGCCCCTCGGCCCGGCAGCGGGCGCACACACCGGTGATCTCCACCGTGTGGTCCGCGTCCGTGAAGCCGTGCTCCGCGGCGACGGCGGTGGCCCACGCCTCGACGTGGGGGGCGGTGACCTCGACGGTGGTCCAGCAGATCCGGCACACCAGGTGGTGGTGGTGGCCCTCGTCCTCGCACCGGCGGTACACGGACTCGCCGTCGTCGCGGCGGAGCATGTCCACGAGCCCGTCGTCGAGCTGCTGCTGCAGGGTCCGGTACACGGTGGCCAGCGAGACGCGTTCGCCCTGGTCCTGGAGGCGGGCATGGAGCTCCTGCGCGCTCACGAAGTCCGGGATGCGGTCCAGGGCTCGGTCGACGGCGGCCTTCTGCCGGGTCGCCCGGGGACGGGCGGCACGGGGGCTGGGCTCGGGGGCGCTCACGGTGCTCACGACTCCTTCTGCGGCGGCTGCCGCCTCCTCCGCGCGGTCCGGAACAGGTCCGCGCGGGCCATCCTCCAGGTTATCAGCGACGCCGAAGGGGGCGTGGAGTAGGGTGTCCGGGTGCACAGCGAGACCCCGGACCCATCCCCTGTCCCGGACCGCGACGGCGCCGCCCCCGATCGACCCGACCCGCTGATCGTCGTCGACGAGGGGCAGGGCCGCGTCGTCCCGGCGCCCACGGCGGCCCCGTCCTCGTCCCATGACGCCGGCGGCGACCCGGACGCGGACACCGACGGCGTCGATCCCGAGGCCGCCGAGCCGCCCACCCTGGTGACGGTGGACGTGCTGGCCGGCTGGCTCGGCCTGGCCCCCGTCGAGGACCTGCCGCCGGTGCCCGAGGGCCCGGCCTACGCCCAGCCGGGCCGATGCCGCCCGAACCGGGTGATCCTGCTCGACGTCCGGTTCCGGGCCACGGGGGGCGGGCCCGACCACGCCGCCTATCTCCAGGGCCATCTGCCGGGCGCCGTCTACGTCTCCCTGCCCAGCCAGCTCGCCGGCCACGCCGGTCCGGCGGCGGGGCGTCACCCCCTGCCGGACGCGCGCCAGTTCGCGGAGACCGTGCGGATGTGGGGGATCGACGAGGGCGACACCGTCGTGGTCTACGACGACGACCACGGCCTGTCCGCCGCGCGCGCCTGGTGGCTGCTGCGCCACGCGGGGCTGCGGGACTCCATGCTCCTGGACGGCGGCCTCGAGGCGTGGCGCGCCGCGGGCCTGCCCCTGCAGCCCGGCGAGGTCATCCCGGTGCCCGGCACCGCCCGGCCCTCCTGGGGCCGCATGCCCGTCGTGGACACGGCCGGCGCCGAGGCGATGGCCTCCGGCGGTCTGCTCCTCGACGCGCGGGCGGCCGAGCGCTACCGGGGGGAGGTCGAGCCCTTCGACCCCGTGGCCGGGCACATCCCCGGGGCGCGGAACGTGCCCACGGCGGAGAGCATCGCCGAGGACGGCCGCCTGAGGCCCGCCGCGGAGCTGGCGGAGCGGTTCGACGCCGTCGGCGTGGACGACGCCACTCCCGTGGCCGTGTACTGCGGCTCGGGCATCACCGCGGCGCACGCCGTGCTCACCCTGGCCGTCGCGGGGCGACCCGGAGTGGCGCTCTACCCGGGTTCGTGGTCAGCATGGGTCCAGGACCCGTCCAACGCCGTCGCGGTCGGCCCCGAGCCCGACGGTGCGTCCGGCCGGGACTGACGAGCCCCGGGGCCCCGCCCCGCCGACCCCCAGGAGGACCCCCGATGGCCACCGTCTTCAGCAGGATCATCGCCGGCGAGCTGCCCGCCCGCTTCGTGTGGCAGGACCAGACGTGCGTCGCGTTCCTGTCCGCCGCGCCGCTCCAGCCGGGGCACACGCTCGTGGTGCCCCGTGCGGAGGTGGACGAATGGGTGGAGGTCGACCCGGCGCTGGTCACGCACCTGACGACCGTCGCCCAGCAGATCGGCAAGGCGCAGGTGGCGGCGTTCTCCGCCCGCCGGGCCGGGCTCATGATCGCCGGCTATGAGATCCCGCACCTGCACGTGCACGTGTGGCCCTCCACCTCGCTCGCCGACTTCGACCTGGCCCGCGTGGACAACGCCCCCGATCCGGCGGACCTGGACGACGCCGCGGCCCGCCTCCGCGCGGCCCTGCGGGACCTGGGCCACGGCGAGGTCGTCCCGCAGGACTGACGGCCCGCGCCGCCCGGGCCCGGCTCAGGCGCGCGTGGCCCGGGCGAGCGCCTGACGCACCCGCTTCTCGGAGACCGAGACCGCCGTGCCCAGCTCCTGGGCGAAGAACGAGACGCGCAGCTCCTCGAGGAGCCAGCGCACCCGCTCCAGCTCCGCGGGCACGGGCGTGCCCGCGAACCGGGCGCGGTGGGCCGCGACGGCGGCGTCGAACTCGTCCTCGAGCCCGTGCACCACCGCCATGTGCTGCCCGTCGCGCTGCAGGTGGCCGCCGGCGTCCAGCCGGTCCAGGCGCGTCAGCATGCCCTGCAGGTAGCGCGGCAGGTGCTGCAGCCGCTCCCAGCCCGTGGCCGCCACGAAGCCGGGGAACACGAGCTGCTCGAGGTGTGCCTTCACGTCCGACAGCGCCGGCGCGAGGGCGAGCGAGACCGAGCCCTTGAGCCGGCGTCGCACCTGCGCGGCCCGGGAGAGCACCTGCTCCACCAGGGACGTGACGGCGAAGACCGTGTCGATCAGGTCGGCCCGCACCCGGTCGAACAGGGCGCGGAACGCGGCTTCGTCGAACGGCAGCTCGTCCCCGACGAGACGGTCCACGGCGGCCTGCGTGCAGTCCGCGACGAGGGAGTCCACCGAGCCGTGCGGGTTCTGGGTGAAGGTGAGCTTCTCCCTATTGTCCAGGTGGTCCAGCACGTAGCGCTGGGGGCTGGGCAGGGTGGCCAGCAGCAGCCGGATCACCCCGGCCCGGTGCCAGGCCGCCTGGTCCTCCGCGGACCGGGCCACGGTCAGGCCGGCCGCGGGGCCGCCGTCGGTGGTGGTCTCGGGCACCAGGCTCGGGTAGCCCGTGATGGCGGGGCCGCGCGCCCCGGCCGCGGTGGAGACGGTCTTCGGCACCGTGCCGATGCTCCACGAGGTCAGCCCGTGCCGCTCCTCGAAGGCCGGCGCCGCGCCGGACCGCCCGGGGCCCTCCGGGCGACGGCGTCCCTCGGCCCCGGCCCGCGCGTCGGCCTGGGCCCGGCCGCCGCGGCCCTTGCCGCGCGGCCCCGGCCGGGCCGAGGCGGGGTCGTCGGTGCCGGCGAGTCGGGCGGCGATCGCGGAGCGGTTGGCCTGCGCGAGCCGGGCCTGCAGCGCGGGCAGGTCCTGGCCGGCGCCCATCACGGCGCCGCGGGCGTCCACGACGCGGTAGTCCATCCGCAGGTGCAGGGGCACCGCGTCCGGGGCCCACAGTCCGGGCTCCACCACCACGCCGCGCACCCGGCGCACGGCCGCGGACAGCGCGTCCGGCAGCTCGTCCCGCAGCGGGTCGGCGTGGGCCTCGAGGTCCGCCACGAGCTGCTGGGCCACGTCCGGGGCGGGCACGAGGTTCTTGCGCACCGCCTTGGGCAACGCCTTGATGAGGGCAGTGACGAGCTCGACCCGCAGGCCGGGGACCAGCCACGCGAAGGGGCCGGGGGAGACCTGGTTGAGCAGCAGGATCGGCACGGCCACGGTCACGCCGTCGGTGCCGGCCGCGCCGGTCGGGTCGAACGTGTACTCGAGGTCGAGCTCCACGTCGCCGCCGGGCATCGGATACGCGAACGTGGTGGGGAACGCGTCGGTGTCCAGGTCCTCGGCGTCGGCGGTGAGCAGGGCGGCGACGTCGAGGTCCAGCAGGTCCGGCTGCTCCTGGCGCGCCTTCTTCCACCACGCGTCGAAGTGCCGCTCGGAGACGACGTTTCCCGGGACCCGCGCGTCGTAGAAGGCGAACAGGTCCTCGTCCCCGATCCGCAGGTCGCGGCGGCGCAGGCGCGTCTCGAGGGCGTCGACCTCCTCGAGCGCGGCCCGGTTGCGGGCGAAGAACCGGTGGCGCGTGCGCCAGTCGCCCTCCACGAGGGCGTGTCGGATGAACAGCTCGCGGGAGAGCTCCGGGTCGATGCGGCCGTACCGGACCGAGCGGTCCGGGATCAGGGTGACGCCGAACAGCGTCACCTTCTCGCGCGCGACGACGGAGCCCGCCCGCCGCGACCAGTGCGGCTCGTTGTAGGCCCGCTTGACGAGGTGGCCGGCGACCTCCTCGGCCCACTCCGGCTCGATCCGGGCCACCGTGCGCGCCCACAGCCGGGAGGTCTCCACGAGCTCGGCGGCCATGACGAACGGGTGGCGCTTCTTGAACAGGGTGGAGCCGGGGAACACGGCGAAACGGGTGCCGCGGGCGCCCGCGTACTCGCGACGGCGCTCGTCGTAGGCGCCGATCTGCGAGAGCAGGCCCGTGAGCAGGGACTTGTGCACCGCCTCGTGCCGGCCCACCGGGTCCACGGGCCCGGCCTCGACGGTGAGGCCCACGTCCTTGGCGAGCTGGCGCAGCTGGCGCACCAGGTCCTGCCACTCCTGCACGCGCAGCCAGTTGATGTGCTCACGGCGGCACAGCTTCCGGAACTGGGAGCCGGAGAGCTCCTGCTGCCGTTCGCGCAGGTAGGCCCACAGGTTCAGGATCGCGGAGAAGTCCGAGTTCTCGTCCGCGAACCGGCGGTGCAGCTCGTCCGCGGCCTCACGCTGCTCCGTGGGGCGCTCGCGGGGGTCCTGGATGGTCAGGGCCGCGGCGATCACCATGACCTCCCGGACGCAGCCGCGCTCACCGGCCTCGAGGACCATGCGGCCCAGCCGCGGGTCCACCGGCAGACGGGCCAGGCGGCGTCCGACCCGGGTGATGGTGCCCGCGCGGGCGCCGCCGGCCTCGAGCGCGCCGAGCTCGGTGAGCGTGGTGGCGCCGTCGGTGACCTGACGGCCGTCCGGCGGCTGGACGAAGGGGAACTCCTTGACGTCGCCCGGGGTGCGGGCCACGCCGAGGGAGAGCATCTGCAGGATCACCGAGGCCAGGGAGGTGCGCAGGATCTCCGGGTCCGTGAACTCGGGGCGGGAGAGGTAGTCCTCCTCCGAGTACAGGCGGATCGCGATGCCGTCCGAGGTGCGGCCGGACCGGCCCGAGCGCTGGTTCGCGCTGGCCTGGGAGACACGCTCGATCGGCAGGCGCTGCACCTTGGTGCGGTTCGAGTACCGCGAGATGCGCGCGGTGCCCGTGTCGATCACGTACTTGATGCCCGGCACGGTCAGGGAGGTCTCGGCGACGTTCGTGGCCAGCACGATCCGCCGCCGCACCCCGGCCCCGGCGCGGCCGAACACGCGGTGCTGCTCCGCCATGGACAGGCGGCCGAACAGCGGCAGGATCTCCGTGCCGGCCAGGCGCGTGGTGCCGGCGACGACGCCGGTCAGGTGGTCCGCGGCCTCGCGGATCTCCCGCTCGCCCGGCAGGAACACGAGGATGTCGCCCGGCGGCTCGGCGGCCAGCTCGAGGACGGCGTCGCCGATCGCGTCGAGGGGGTCGCGGGTCTCGGCGTCGTCGTCCGCGTCGTCCTCGGGGTCGTCCGGGGAGGGCTCGTCGGTCAGCGG
The DNA here is from genome assembly GCF_053627595.1 of Micrococcus sp. 140720015-1. NCBI lineage: Bacteria > Bacillati > Actinomycetota > Actinomycetes > Micrococcales > Micrococcaceae > Micrococcus > Micrococcus sp. 140720015-1. The sequence continues at coordinate 323,014 of NZ_JBSEYC010000002.1, read as the reverse complement.
CCGGTAGCGGATCTCGACGGGGTAGGTGCGCCCCGAGACCTCGATGATCGGCGCCGGGACCACACGGCCGCCGTCGTCGGCCTCCACCGCGTCCGCATGGTCCTCGCCCTCGGCCAGCGGCCGGCCGAAGTGCCGGGCGAAGCGCTCCGGGTCGATGGTGGCCGAGGTGATGATCACCTTCAGGTCCGGGCGCTGGGGCAGCAGGTTGCGCAGGTAGCCCAGGAGGAAGTCGATGTTGAGGCTGCGCTCGTGGGCCTCGTCCACGATGATCACGGAGTAGCGGCGCAGCTGCGGGTCATGGGGGATCTCGGCCAGCAGGATGCCGTCCGTCATGACCTTGACCCGGGTCGCCTTCGAGGTCTGCGCCGTGAAGCGGACCTGGTAGCCGACCGTCTGCCCGATCTCCTCGCCCAGCTCCTGCGCGATGCGCTCGGCCACGGAGCGGGCGGCGATGCGCCGGGGCTGGGTGTGGCCGATCGAGCCCGCCTCCCCGAGCCCGAGGGCCAGGCACATCTTCGGCAGCTGCGTGGTCTTGCCCGAGCCGGTCTCGCCCGCGACGATCACCACCTGGTGGTCGCGGATCGCGGCCATGATCTCCTCGCGACGCTCCGCCACCGGCAGGTGTTCGGGGAACGTGATCGCGACGGCGTCGTGGGGCGTCGCCGACGGCTGCGCGGCGGGCGTGGAGGGTGGGGGAGTCTGCGTCATGACGGCCTCCATCCTAGGCGCGCGGCGTCCGGACGGGCCCGGGCGGGGCGAATCCGGGACGGACCTGGGACTGGGGCTGAGAGTCCGGATGTGATTCTCTGGAGCCCATGGACACGAACACCGTCTTCCTGTTAGCGGCGATCGGCCTCTATTTCCTCGCGATGATCGCGATCGGCCTGTACGCCTCCCGCAAGAACACCGACCTCGACGACTACATGCTCGCCGGACGCGACATGAAGCCGTCCGTCGCGGCGCTCTCCGCGGGCGCGTCCGACATGTCCGGCTGGCTCCTGATGGGCCTGCCCGGCGCGATCTACGCCGCGGGCCTGGTCGAGGGCTGGATGGCGGTCGGCCTGACCGTGGGCGCGTGGGTGAACTGGCGCGTGGTCGCCCCCCGCCTGCGCTCCTACACCGAGGTGGCCGGGAACTCGATCACGATCCCGTCCTTCCTCGAGAACCGGTTCAAGGACCGCACGCACATCCTGCGGATCGTGGCCGGCCTGATCATCCTCGTGTTCTTCACCTTCTACGTCTCCTCGGGCATGGTGGCCGGCGGCAAGTTCGTCGAGTCGACCTTCGGCCCCGACTCCTTCTACGCCCAGGGCATCAGCATCAACTACCTCACCGGCATGCTCGTGGTCGCGGGCATCACGGTGCTCTACACCCTGTTCGGCGGCTTCCTCGGCGCCTCGCTGACGGACGTGGCCCAGGGCGTCCTCATGTTCCTCTCCCTGCTGGCCGTGCCAGTCGTCGTGATCCTGACCATGGGCGGCTGGGACGCCGTCGTCGAGGGCATCCGCGCCGCCGACGCCGCCGGTGGAGTGAACCACTTCTCGATGTTCGAGAACGCGACGCTGATCGGCGTCCTGTCCTCCCTCGCCTGGGGCCTGGGCTACTTCGGCCAGCCGCACATCATCGTCCGCTTCATGGCCCTGCGCACCCCGCACGACGCGGCCGTCGCCCGGCGCGTCGGCATCGGCTGGATGGCGCTGTCCGTGTTCGGCGCCGTGATGGTGGCCCTCGTGGGCATCGCCTACTTCCAGGCCAACCCCGGCACCACGCTCGAGGACCCGGAGACCGTGTTCCTCGTGCTGGCCTCGATCATGTTCCACCCGTTCGTGGCCGGCCTGGTGCTGGCCGCCGTCCTCGCCGCGATCATGTCCACGCTCTCCTCGCAGCTGATCGTGTGCTCCTCCGCCCTGGTGGAGGACCTCTACATGCTGCGCGGGCGCACCGGCTCCCCGACGTTCACCCTGTGGCTCGGCCGCATCGGCGTGCTGGTGGTGGCGCTCGTGGCGGGTCTGCTCGCCCTCAACCCGGACTCCTCCGTGCTCGAGCTCGTCTCGTTCGCGTGGGCCGGCTTCGGCGCCGCCTTCGGCCCCGTGATCCTGCTCGCCCTGTACTGGCCGCGGTTCACCTCGTGGGGCGCGATGGCCGCCATGGTCACCGGCGCCGCCGTCGCCTGGCTGTGGTCCGAGGCCAGTGCCGAGACGTGGGAATGGTTCGGCCTGTACGAGCTGCTGCCGGGCTTCGTCGCCGCCCTCGTGGTGGGTGTGGTGGTGTCCCTCGTGACCCAGCGCTCGCGCCGTGTGCAGCGGCGGATCGACGCCGAGTTCACCGGCGCGATCGACATCGTGGCCGGCCGCGAGCCGCACCCGGACGTGGCCCCGGCCGCCATGACGCGGGACGCCGCCGGGGGCTCGACCGCAGCCGCCGCGGATCCGCGCGCGCAGGCGTGAGGCTCTTCCTCGCGATCCGTCCGCCGAGGGCCGTGCTCGACCACCTCGAGCCGGCCCTCGACGGCGTCCGGGACCGGGCCGGACGCGCGCTGCGCTGGACCGATCCGGAGCAGCGGCACCTGACGCTGGCGTTCCACCCGGAGGTGCCCGCCGGCGCCGTGGACGACGTCGTCGCCGACGCCGGCCGCATCGCGGCGGGACATGCGCCGCTGGACCTGCACCTGGCCGGGGCGGGGGAGTTCTCCCACCGCACGCTCTGGATGGGGGTGGGCGGGCAGGTCCGGGAGCTCGGCGCGCTCCTGGCGGAGCCCTGGCTCGCCGACGACGACGGCCGGGACCGCCGGCGCGCCCACCTCACCGTGGCGCGGGTCTCGGGGGCCGCGCCCCGACCTCGGGGTCGGAGGCGGGGCGAGCCCCGTCCGCCGGCGCCGGCCACCGTCCTGCTGGCCGAAGCCGTGCACGCGCTCGCGGTGTACCGCGGGCCGGAGTGGACCGCGGACGAGCTCGAGGTCGTGGCGTCCCGGCTCGGCGAGGGCCGGTCCGGCGGGCCGCTGCACGAGGTGCTGGCGACCGTCCCGCTGCGCGGCTGAGGGACCGACGAGCCGGCCCCCAACGAACAGAGTGGCCACGACATGCCGTCACCGGACTCCGGTGACGGCATGTCGTGACCACTCTGTGTGCGTCAGGCGACCGACGAGCCGGCCGGAGCGGGGGACCCGTCCGGCCGACCCGGCCCGGGGTCAGCCCTCCAGGGGGCCCTGCACCGCGTACAGGCGCTTGTTGGCGAACTCGTCCAGGGCCAGGGGGCCGAGCTCGCGGCCGAAGCCCGAGCGCTTCACGCCGCCGAAGGGCAGGTTCGCGCCGGCGGCGGAGGCGAGGTTCACGTTCGCCATGCCCACCTCGAGCTGGCCGGCCACGCGCTTGGCCTCGTCCAGGTCCGTGGAGAACACGGCGCCGCCGAGACCGTACTGGGAGTCGTTGGCCAGGGCCACGGCCTCCTCGGCCGAGGACACCTTGTAGACCACGGAGGCCATGCCGAACAGCTCCTGCGAGTAGGCGGGGTTCTCCTGGTCCACGTCCGTGATCACGGCCGGGGAGACGTAGAAGCCTTCGCCCTCGGGGCCGGAGACGCGCTCGCCGCCCACGTGGACGGTGGCGCCGGCCTCCTTGGCCGCGGCGATCTGCTCGGCGAGCCCGTCGGCCGCGGACTCGGAGGACAGCGGGCCGTAGACGTCGGCGTCGCGCGAGGTCGGGTCGCCGGGCTGCATCGCCGAGGAGCGCTGGACCAGCTCGTCCACGAAGTCGTCGTAGATGTCCTCCATGACGATCATGCGCTTGTTCGAGTTGCAGGCCTGGCCCCAGTTGCCCAGCCGGGTGGCCAGTGCGTCGCGGGCGGCGGCGCGGGCGTCCGGTGCGGACAGCACGATGTACGGATCGGAGCCGCCGAGCTCGAGGACGACCTTCTTGAGGTGCCGGCCGGCCTGCTCGGCGACGGCAGCGCCGGCCCGCTCCGAACCGGTGAGGGACACGCCCTGCACGCGCGGATCGGCGATGATCGTGGAGATCTGGTCGTGGGTGGCGAACAGGTTCTGGTACACACCCTCCGGCAGCCCTGCCTCGGTGAAGAGCTCTTCCAGCAGCTGCGCCACCTGCGGGTTGATCTCGGCGTGCTTGAGCAGGATGGTGTTGCCGAGCACGAGGTTCGGCGCCACGAAACGGGCCACCTGGTACACCGGGAAGTTCCAGGGCATGATCCCCAGCAGCGGGCCGATCGGCAGCCGCTGGACGAACGCCTCCTGCCCGGAGAACTGCTTGATCGGCTGGTCCGCGAGCAGCTCCTCGGCCTCGTCCGCGTAGTACCCGAAGATCTGGGCGCTGTAGCGCACCTCGCCGACGGCCGCGCCGAGGGACTTGCCCATCTCCATGGTGATCAGCGCGGCGATGTCCTTGGAGCGCTCGGCCAGCAGCTCGGAGATCCGCTTCACGACGGCGGCGCGCTCGGCCACCGACTTCTGGGACCACTGCTCGTAGGCGGCCTGCGACGCGTCGAGGGCGTCGGCGATCTGCTGATCCGTGGCGTTGTCGAAGGACTTCAGCAGCTCCCCGGTGGCCGGGTTGATCGTGCGGTAGCCCTGAGAGGCGGAGGTGGTGGTCATCAGTCGTCACCCTTTCGTGTGGACGTCCTGCGTTGAGCTCCCCATCCTGCCGGAGGCCCCCGTTCACTCCCAGATCCCGGACGCCCCTCTTCGCCACGAGCCGAGAAGGTGGGTGTCCACGACCCCGGCGGCCTCCATCAGGGCGAAGCACGTGGTCGGCCCCACGAATCGGCAGCCGTGCGCCTTCAGCGCCCTCGCGAGCGCGCGCGACTCGTCCGAGGTCGAGGGGACCTGCGCCACCGTCTCCGGCCGTGGGGTCGCCGCAGGCTGGTGAGCCCAGACCAGCCCCGGCAGGCCGCGGGCCGGCCGGTCGCTGTCGCCGTGCCAGGCGGGGCCCGCACCGGGGGAGCCTGGGTGCAGCGGGGCGAACCGCTCGCCGCGCATCCCCACGACGGCTTGTGCGTTCGCAATCGCGGCCTCGATCTTGCGCCGGTTCCGGATGACGCCGGGGTCCGCCAGCAGCGCCTCGACCTCCGCGTCCCCGAACGCCGCGACGGCGTCCGGGTCGAAGCCCCCGAACACCTCCCGGAACCGCGGCCGCTTGGCCAGGACGGTCCGCCAGCTCAGGCCCGACTGGAACGCCTCGAGCACGAGGCGCTCGAACAGGCCCTGCTCGTCCGTGACGGGCAGGCCCCACTCCGTGTCGTAGTACTCCCGCAGCAGCGGATCCCGTGCCGCCCACGGCGGGCGGGCTCGCCCGTCCTCACCCACGACGACGCCACTCGGCGGCGCCTGGCGCCCGCCCGCCGGTGGATCCTCGGCGGGGGTGGGGAGGCCGTCGTCGGCGTGGTGCGCGCTCATGCCCCCGAGCCTAGGAGCGGCCCCGGACATCCGGAGCCGGAACGCGACGCCCGGGGACGCCACGCCGTCTGCGGACACCTGTGCAGGAGGCACGGCCGGACCTCGTCACTCGAGCCGCCCGGCCCGCAGCCGCCACGTGTGGTCGCACCCGGCCGCTACGGCGGGGTCGTGCGTGACGATCACGATCGCCCGCCCCGGTTGCGACATGGAGCGGAAGAGCCCCATGACCTCGTCGGTGCGCTCCTCGTCCAGGGCGCCCGTCGGCTCGTCGGCGAGCAGCAGTGAGGGCCCCATGATCACGGCCCGGGCGATCGCCACGCGCTGGCGCTCGCCGCCGGAGAGTCGGCCGACGGGGTGGCGGAGACGGTCTCCGAGTCCGAGCCGCGTCAGAAGCTCGGCGGCCATGTCGCGGCGCTCCCGCTTCGAGGTGCGCGGCCGCGCGTAGAGCAGCGGCAGGGCCGCGTTGTCCACGGCGGTCGCCCGGTCGATGAGCAGATGGTCCTGGAGCACGATGCCGCACGTCCGGTTCCGGTAGGCGTCGCCGTCGGACGACCACGGTGCCGGCAGGCTCCGCCCGGCCACACGGATGCTGCCGGCGTCCGGTGTGTCAAGGCAGGCGAGGAGCCGCAGCAGGGTGGACTTGCCGGACCCGGAGGGTCCCATGATCGCGTGAATGCCGCCCTCGGGGACCTGGAGTGAGACGCCGCGGAGCACGGGGACATCCCCGGCGGGGCCGCGGTAGGAGCGGTGCACGTCGTGCACGGTGAGCAGGGACATCACACGGTCCTTTCGACGAGTGCCGCCGTGCGGACGGCCCGGTGCAGCCGGCGGAGGGGATGGCGGGTGCACGCAGCGGCGATCGCCAAGACGACCGCCAGCCCGACCACGACGACGGCAGGCGCCGGACGCAGTCCGCCCGCTTCCGAGGCGATGCCGAGGCCGAGCAACGATCCGAGCACGGCCGGAATGCCCCATACCGCGGCCACGGATGTGGCGATCCGGAGCCGGATCAGTCGTCTGGGCGCCCCGACCGTCAGGTGCGCCAGCCACGTGGGCGTGAGTCGACGGGTCATGGTCGTCAGGAGGCTCACCACCGTCACGACGGCGCTGGCAAGCCCGGCGGTGTAGGCGGTGACCATGAGCGCGGCACCGCGGGCTTCTCGGGCGATCGGAGACCTGGCCGAGGCGGTCGGGGCCAACTCGGCGACCACGCCCGTCTCGTCCTCGAGGACGTCGAGTGCCGCTCTCACCTCGGAGGCCGCGTCCTGGCGTGCCACGACGGAACCGTAGACCGCCGCGAGCTGGGCCGGTTCGATCAGGCCGACCATGGTCGTCGTGCTGGTGACGATGACGGGCGACTCACCCAGGGGCCAGAGGGATCCGTCGGCCCGCGGCGCGGCCGCGTCCCCGGGGAGTGGGCCGGCATAGCTGTGGGGTGTGGACCCCACATACACGGTGCCGCCCGGCCCCCCGGAGGTGATCGCGGCGGGAGCGAAGTACACACCCTCGGCGGGACTGACGGCAGCGGCAGCGCCGAACTCCCGGGCCAGACCAGGCGTGGCGATGACCGCCCCCTGCAGCCGGGGGTCCTCGATTCCGATGGCGTCCGTCACGAGAAAGGCACGGGGGTCGACTCCGTCGACATGGGCGGCGAACGCCCGGGAGACGGTGTCGACGGCGCGGGGGCGGAGGTCGGTCGTGACGGCGGGGTCCAGAATCCTGGCTGTCACCAGGCCCGACGACTCGGCGTCCTCGAGCACCTCGAGCGCCGTGGTCACCCCGCCGGCGACGCCCAGGGCCAGTCCGAACACGACCGACGCCACGGTCGTGTGCAGCAGGGACAGGAACAGCAGTCCGGGCGTGTCGAACAGGTCGCGGAGGCCGTCCGCAACGGCCCGCATGGCTGCCATCATGCGTGTGCCCTTCGGACCCAGAGGGTGGACAGGGTCGTGCCGAGGATGAGGATGGCGTCCACGACGAGCACGGCGGACCAGAGGAGAGCGGTGTCCCCCGTGAGCCCGATCTCCGCGTCCCACCGGGGCCATGCCACGAGCCAGACTCCGCCGGCACTCGCGGCGGCGGTCGCCCAGGCGAGCATGGCGGGCCGGACACCGAGCCGGGCCGCTCGCAGCGGGGAGGCACCGACGAGGCGGTGCGAGGTGACGGCAGGGAGCAGTCGGCTGCGCAGGGTCGTGCGCCAGACGACCTGTGCGCCCAGCAGGGCGAAGCCGGCGATCACGGCGAGCAGGGGCACGTGGACACTGCGTCGCATCGCTGCCTCCCACGGCGGCGGGAGCGGGACGACGTCGACGACGACACCGGCCCGCCGCAGCGATTGGACGAGCTCGTCGACCTGGGCCGGTGATCCGCCGATCACGCCGGCAAGGGACGAACTGTCGGTGGACAGGAACGGGACCAGGAGGTCTGCTTCGGTGGCGCGATCCGGCGCGGAGGAGAGGTCTCGGACGACGACCCGATCGACGTCCGGCCAGCTCAGCTCGCCCGCAGCGGCACGTGCGGCGAAGGGGGAGGTGCTGGGGACGACCGCGGTCGGGGCGACGCCATCCGGGAGCACGTCCAGGGCAGGCCGGCCAGCGAGGGCAGTCACGTGGGGGCTCGTGGACGTGGCTGCAGAACCGGAGTCCGGTCCCGTCAGCGACGTCCGGATCATGAGCCAGGCCTCGCCAGCGGGGAATGCCGAGATCTCGTACACCGTGCCGTCCAGGTGCCAGCGTTCCTCCTTCTCCACCCCGACGTAGGACGCGAGGAGCGCTGCTGTTCCGAGCGCGATCAGGAGAAGGAGGAACCGGGAGGCGAACAACCGTGTCACGGGCGGGGTCTGGGAGGACGCGTCAGGATCGAATGAGCGGTCACTTCACCTCAACCTCTACGACGCGGTCGACTGGAATGCCGACGGCCCCCACGGGTGCACGGTTCAGGCATGTCGGTCATGCGAGTTTTCGGCGCCGTGAATGAAAGAGCGACTTTGTCCATGGCGGATTCCCTCCACAGGGCCCTCGCGGGCGAATGTGACACACATTACAGATGTCGAACCGAACGCTAAGAAGTATGTGTGTGTCAAGAGCTCACTCGCACCCTTCCTGCTGGCCCCTCAAGGCTGGTCACAGTCGCCCCAGCAGGTCCTTCCAGAGCCCCCTCCAGGCGGCCGTCTCCTCGGGGGCAGCGACCTTGGACTGCGTGGCGGTGACTGCCGCCTTCGCGGGTTTCCCGTCGGCCGGCGGACACGCCTCCATTCCGCCCAGGGGCAGCCGGTGGCCGCCGCGATCGCGGGCAGGTTCGCACCGCGCGCGGGGGAGGTGCTCACGGCCGGCACCCTGGCCCCCGCGCCGCGGCACGGACCGCTCAGTCCCTCGCGAGCACCGCGTCCCCCTCGGGCCGGCGCAGGCTCGGCTCGGGCAGGTACACGGACCCGCCGGCGGCCCGGAACTCCGCGGACTTCGCGGCCATGCCGGCCTCGGCGATCCGCGCCTGCTCGGACGCGCCGCCGAACTCGCTGCGGATGTCCTGGCTGATGCGCATGGAGCAGAACTTCGGCCCGCACATCGAGCAGAAGTGGGCGGTCTTGGCGGGCTCGGCCGGCAGCGTCTCGTCGTGGTATTCCTCGGCGAGCTGCGGGTCCAGGCCGAGGCCGAACTGGTCGCGCCAGCGGAACTCGAAGCGCGCCTTGGACAGCGCGTCGTCGCGGTCGCGGGCGCCGGGGTGGCCCTTGGCGACGTCGGCGGCGTGCGCGGCGATCTTGTAGGTGATCACGCCCGTCTTCACGTCGTCCCGGTTCGGCAGGCCCAGGTGCTCCTTGGGCGTGACGTAGCAGAGCATCGCGGTGCCGTAGCGGGCGATCTCGGTGGCGCCGATGGCCGAGGTGATGTGGTCGTACGCCGGGGCGATGTCCGTGACGAGGGGGCCGAGCGTGTAGAACGGGGCGCCCTTGCACAGCTCCTGCTGGCGCTCCACGTTCTCCCGCACCAGGTGCAGCGGGATGTGGCCGGGGCCCTCCACCATGACCTGGACGTCGTACGCCCACGCCCGCTCCGTCAGCTCGGCCAGCGTGTCGAGCTCGGCGAACTGGGCGGCGTCGTTGGCGTCCGCCACGGAGCCCGGCCGCAGGCCGTCGCCGAGGGAGAACGCGACGTCGTAGCGCGCGAAGATCTCGCAGAGCTCGTCGTAGTTCTCGTAGAGGAAGTTCTCCTTGTGGTGGCCCAGGCACCAGCCGGCCATGATCGAGCCGCCGCGGGAGACGATGCCGGTCACGCGGTCTGCGGACAGGGGCACGTGGCGCAGCAGCACGCCGGCGTGCACGGTCATGTAGTCCACGCCCTGCTCGCACTGCTCGATCACGGTGTCGCGGAAGATCTCCCAGGTCAGGGCCTGGTGGTCGCCGCCGACCTTCTCGAGGGCCTGGTAGATCGGCACGGTGCCGATCGGCACGGGGGAGTTGCGCAGGATCCACTCGCGGGTGGTGTGGATGTCGTCGCCCGTGGACAGGTCCATCACGGTGTCCGCGCCCCAGCGGGTGGCCCACTGCAGCTTCGAGACCTCCTCGGCGATCGACGACGTCACCGCCGAGTTGCCGATGTTCGCGTTGACCTTCACGGCGAACGCCTTGCCGATGATCATCGGCTCCGACTCGGGGTGGTTCACGTTCGCCGGGATGATGGCGCGGCCGGCCGCGACCTCGGAGCGCACCAGCTCCACGTCCACGCCCTCGCGCAGGGCGACGTAGCGCATCTCCGGGGTGATCTCGCCGCGCCGGGCGTAGTGCATCTGGGTGACGCGCGCGCCCTCCTTGGCGCGCAGCGGGGGGCGGCGCTCGCCGGCCCACTCCTGTGAGGCGGCGCCGCGGCGCACGGCCGAGCGGCCGTCGTCGAGCAGGTCGCGCTCGCGGCCCTCGTACTCCTCGACGTCGCCGCGGGCGCGGATCCACTCGGCGCGCTGGGCGGGCAGGCCGCGCTCGGGCACGGAGCCCGGGCCCATGGTGCGGTAGACGGTCAGGGGCGGGTTGGGCGTGCCGTCGGGGGAGTCGTCCTGGTGGACCTCGGTGACGGGCACGCGGATGCCGTGCTCGGCATCCTCGAGCCAGCCCAGACGGTGCGTGGGGTAGTTCTCCTCGGCGACGACCTCGGCCGTCGACTCGGCTGCGGGCAGGGGGGTGCGCTCGGAAACGGACATGGCCGCGGCTCCTTCTTCCTTCGCCGGAATGACCCGGACAGGTTCAGACGGTCTCCGGGCGGCGTCAGCCCGGTCTCAGCCCCGTGCCGTGGGGCTCCCGTGGGATGTGAGCGACCCTAGCACGTCCCCCGCGGCGCCTCACCGTCCGCCGTCCGGCCGCGGCGGGCCGCTCAGGCGCGCGCCGCGCGGGCCGCCCGGCGGCGCACCGTGGTGCGCTCGACGATCCACGTCACGATGAGCATCACGATGATGACGATCCCGGCGTAGCCGAGGACGGGGTAGACGGTGCCCACGAGGTCGGAGAAGCCGACGCTCGAGAGCAGGGTGGCGGCCAGGGCCGTGACGACGGCGATGACCCAGCCCGGCACACGGCGCATCGAGGACAGCAGGGCGATGCGCTCCACACCGCCGTACAGGCACGAGACCGCCGTGGTGAACTGCGCCAGCAGCAGGACGACCGTGTACAGCAGGGCGGCCCAGCCGCCGATCATCGCGGCCAGCTCGACCATGGGCAGCTCGGCGCGGCCGATGAGCTGGGCGTGGGCGGTCATCGCGGCCATCACCGCGCCGGCCATCACCACGAGGCCCAGTGCCCCGAGCCCGGCCCCGGCGACGAGGGAGCGGCCCGACGAGGAGCTCTCCTCGCCGATCGGGGCGAGCACCGCGTAGGCCAGCTGGATGTTGAACGCCACGTACAGCACGCCCGAGAGCCACCACTGGTTGATCAGCGGGGACGAGGTCACGAGCGCGGCGACGTCGTCCACCGCGGCCCCCGGGTTCGCCAACCCCCACACCGCGACGCCGACGGCGACCACGATGATCAGGGGGACCACCACGGCCTGGACGCGCACGAGGCCTGTGATGCCGGCCAACACCGAGACCACGCAGACGGCCGCCATCACCAGCGAGCCCACGAGCGAGGGCAGCCCGAACGCGGTGTGCACCGCCGCCCCGGCCCCGGCCAGCATGATCACCAGCGTCCCCAGCAGGGACGTGGTGATGCACAGGTCCGCGAACCAGGTGGGCACGCGCGACGTCGTGGGGTTCACGATCCGGTGGATGTCCGTGGTCCGCAGCTTCTGCGCCAGCCGCAGCACGATCACCGCGAGCAGGAAGAACAGCGCGCCGGCGATCACGAGCGCCCCCGTGCCGCCCCAGAGGCCGAAGCTCACGAAGTACTGCAGGATCTCGTTGCCCGAGGCGTAGCCCGCGCCGATGGTGGTGCCGATGAACGTGGCGGCGATCCCGAGCGGGGAGGTCGGCCGCAGCGGCGCCGACTTCTCGGTTCGGCCGGGGTGCGCGGGAGAGCTCTCTGTGACGTGGGACATGCGACTACATTCTCATGGACGGGATCGGCCCGGCCCGGGCGGCCGATCCGCCCCGACCCGAAGGAGCCCCCGCATGACGTCCGCCGTCCCCCGCGTGCTCAGCATCGCCGGCTCCGACTCGGGCGGCGGCGCCGGTGTCCAGGCCGACCTGAAGACCATCGCCGCGTGGGGTGGCTACGGGATGACCGCGATCACCGCGATCACCTCCCAGAACACGCAGGGCGTGCAGGCCGTCCACCCGTTGCCGGTGGACGTGGTGTGCGCCCAGCTCGACTCGGTCGCCGCCGACATCGCCGTGGACGCCGTGAAGATCGGCATGCTCGGCACGGCGGAGCTCATGGGGGCCGTCGCCGGCTGGCTTGAGGAAACCCGGCCCGCCGTCGTCGTGCTGGACCCGGTCATGGTGGCCTCGAGCGGGGACGCCCTCACCACGGCGGGCGACGACGACGGGCGCGCCGCGTGGGCCCGGCTGCTGCGGGCGGCGCACCTGGTGACCCCCAACATGCCCGAGCTGGCCCGGCTGACCGGGCGGGACGCGACGGACTGGGACGCCGCCCTCGACGCGGCCCGGGGCCTGGCCGCCGAGCACGACGTGACGGTCCTGCTCAAGGGCGGGCATCTGGACGAGGCCGAGGCGGCGGAGGTGCCGGACGCCGTCGTGCGCGTGGACGGAGCCGTACACGAGGTGCGCGGCCCGCGCGTGACGACCCGCGCCTCGCACGGCACCGGCTGCACCCTCTCCTCGGCCCTGGCCACGCTGGCCGGCGCGGGCCTGAGCTGGGAGGACGCACTCGAGCGGGCCAAGCCGTGGCTGGCCGACGCGATGCGGGCGGGGGAGGCGCTCGCGGTCGGGGACGCCTCGCGGCCGACGTGGCACGGGCCCGTGGACCACGGCCACGCGCAGCGGGGCTGAGGCGCGGCGGACCTCCGGGCTTCGACACGTTCGAGGCGGAAAATCCGGCGAATGCGCGCCGCGGGACGTTCCATGAGGTCGATTTCCCGCCTCGAATGCCGCTGACCCGGACCTCCCGCTCCGCTCGAGCGTCCGGGGCCGCAGAACGCGGAAGAGCCGGACCCCCGTGTCGTCACGGGGGACCGGCTCTGTTCGCTCGTGCCCCCGGCAGGATTCGAACCTGCGGCCTTCTGCTCCGGAGGCAGACGCTCTATCCCCTGAGCTACGGAGGCGGGGGTCGCGACGCGTCGAGCGCGTTGCGGACTCGTCGACTCTACACCATCAGGACGGCCCGTCCGTGACCTCCCCACGGGGCACGTCAGCCGGGCAGGCCCGCGCGCAGCGTCCGGGCCGCGGCCTCGGGGTCCTCGGCCTGCGTCACGGCGCGGACCACCACGATCCGTTCCGCCCCGGCCGCGCGGACCTCGGGCAGCCGGTCCGCGTCGACGCCGCCGATGGCGAACCACGGCCGCGCCCCCGCCGGGTCCTCGGCGTCCAGGCGCGCGGCGAAGGAGGGCAGCTCCAGTCCGACGGCGGCCCGGCCCGGCTTCGTGGGCGTCGCCCACACCGGTCCCGTGCAGAAGTAGTCCAGGCCGTCCTCCGCGCGGGCGGCGCGCACCTGCGCCTCGGTGTGGCACGAGCGGCCGAGCACCACGTCCGGGCCCAACAGGGCGCGGCACTGCGCGGTGGTCAGGTCGGTCTGGCCCGTGTGGAACACGTCCACCCCGGCCAGGGCGGCGACGTCGGCGCGATCGTTGGCGACCGAGAGCGCCCCGTGCTCCCGGGCCAGCGGGATGAGCACGGCGAACGCGGCCAGCTCGACCGCCACGTCCACGGCCTTGTCCCGCACCTGGATCAGGTCCACTCCGCCGCGGAACGCCGCCGCGCAGAAGTGGGCGAACGCGGCCGTGTCGAGCGTGCCGTCCGGGCGCAGGAACCGCTGCAGGTCGGTGCAGACGTACAGCCGGGAGGCGGCGAGGCGGGCGCGGCGGCCCGCGCCGGGGCCGGTGCCGCCGTCGTCGCGGCCGGCCGCGGTCATCAGGAGCGGATCAGGGGAGTGCATGCGCCCACTGTGGCAGACTGGCCACTGTTCCATGGGAGCCCGGGCCGCACACGCCGGGCTGAGAGGGCCGCAGGGGCGCACCGCGCCGGCGCGGCCGACCATCACCACTCGATGCGGGTCATGCCGCCGTGAGGAGGACCGGTCCGTGCACGTGGCCGTCGTCGGGGCCGGGATCATCGGCCTCACCGCCGCCGTGCGTCTGCGCGCCGCAGGCCACGCCGTCACCCTGATCGCCCCCGAGCTGGACGCCGCCGGGCGCCCACACGCCGTGGCCGGGGCCACCCACGCCGCGGCGGGGATGCTCGCGCCGCTCGCCGAGACCCAGTTCAGCCAGGACGACCTCGCCCCGCTGCTGCAGGCCGGCTGGGAGGCCTACCCGGCCCTCGTGGACCTGCTCGCCGCCTTCACCGACGTCGAGACGGGCTTCCTCGCACAGGGCGCCTGGATCGTGGCCGCGGACCCCTCGGACGCCCGCGCCTGGGACCACGTGCTCGAGCACGCCTCGATCCTCGGTCGCCGGGTCGAGCCCGTCTCCGCCCGCGCGCTGCGCCGCGCCGAGCCCGCCCTGGCCCCGGGCCTGGCCGCCGGTTTCGACGCCCCGGACGACCATCAGGTGGACCCGCGACGGCTCGCCGCCGCCTGCGTCGCCGCCCTGCGCGCCGAGACCGGACCCGACGGCGGCCCGCTCCCGGCCGGCGCTGGACCCGCCGCCCGGTTCGTGGCCGGACGCGTCACCGCCGCCGACCCGGAGGGCGAGGGGGTGCGCCTCACGCTGGCCGACGGGGGCGTCCTCACCGCCGACGGCGCGGTCCTCGCCGCGGGCCTGGGCCACCGCGGGATCGGCGGCGCGGCCACCGCCGTCGAGGTCCCGCTGCGCCCCGTCCACGGCGACGTGCTGCGCCTGCGGGTGCGCCCCGAGCAGCTGCTGCCGGGGGAGTCGCACCTGATCACCCGCACCGTCCGCGGCCTCGTCCACGGGCGCCAGGTCTACCTCGTGCCCCGTGCGGACGGCACCCTCGTGGTCGGCGCCTCGGCCCGCGAGGACGGCCTGGCCGGCACCTCCGCCGGGGCCGTGCTGGACCTGCTCGCCGACGCCGCCGCGATCCTGCCCGCCGTCCGCGAGTGCGAGCTCGCCGAGATCACCACCGCCGCCCGCCCCGGCACCCCCGACGACGCCCCGCGCGTGCTCACCGTGCCCGAGGCCCCGGGCGCCGTCGTCGCCACCGGCTTCCACCGTCACGGGATCCTGCTCGCCCCCTGGGCGGCCGGGCGGATCCTCGAGCTGCTGCACGCCCGCCTGAAGGAGATCGCATGAGCACCCTCACCCTGACCCTCAACGGAGAGCCCGCCGAGCTGGCCGCAGCCACCGTCCGCGACGTCGTCGCGCACGTCACCGGGCGCGCGGTCGGCGACGACGGCGCCGCCGCGGACGGGCGGCGGCTCGGCGTGGCCGTGGCGGTCGGCGGCGAGGTCGTGCCCCGGTCGGCCTGGGCCACCCGGGGGCTGGCCGCCGGGGACGAGGTCGACGTCGTCACCGCGGTGCAGGGGGGCTGAGCGATGGCCGAGCACCGCACCCCGCCCGCCGCCCCCGCGATCCCGCCGCTGCGGATCGGCGGCTACGACCTGGCCTCCCGGCTCATCATGGGCACGGGCGGCATCACCGACCTCACCGCCCTCGAGGGCGCCCTCGTCGCCTCCGGCACCACGCTCACCACCGTGGCGCTGCGCCGCTGGTCCGCGGACACCCGTGACGGCCTGGTCGCGCTGCTGGACCGCCTCGGCATCGACGTGCTGCCCAACACCGCCGGCTGCTACACCGCCCGGGACGCCGTGCTCACCGCCCGGCTCGGCCGGGAGGCGCTCGAGACCGACCTCGTGAAGGTCGAGGTCATCGCCGACGAGCGCACCCTGCTGCCCGACGTCGTCGAGACCCTCGAGGCCACCGAGCTGCTCGCCGCCGACGGCTTCACCGTCCTGGCCTACACCTCGGACGACCCCGCCATGGCGCTGCGCCTCGAGCAGGCCGGCGCCGCCGCCGTCATGCCGCTGGGCTCGCCGATCGGCTCGGGGCTGGGCATCCTCAACCGCGCACACCTGGAGCTGATCGTCTCCCGCGCCTCCGTGCCGATCGTGCTCGACGCCGGCGTGGGCACCGCCTCGGACGTCGCCCTGGCCATGGAGGCCGGCTGCGACGCCGTGCTCGCCGCCTCCGCGATCACCCGCGCCGCCGAGCCCGCCCGCATGGCCCACGCGTGCCGGCTCGCGCTCGAGGCGGGCTTCCACGCCCGCCGCGCCGGGCGCATCCCGCGCCGCGAGCACGCCCTGGCCTCCTCACCGATGGCCGGGCGGGTCACGGCCGAGGAGGACGAGCGGTGACCGCCGCCCCGGACCCCGCCGACCGTGAGCCCCGCGACCTCACCGCACTGTCCGACACCCAGCTGCAGCGCTTCGCCCGCCACCTGAGCCTGGACGGCTTCGGCCCCGAGGCCCAGCTGGCGCTGCTGCGCTCCCGCGTCCTCGTGGTCGGCGCCGGCGGCCTCGGCGCGCCCGTGCTGACCTACCTCGCCGCCGCGGGCGTGGGGGAGGTCCACGTGATCGACGACGACGTGGTGGACCGCTCCAACCTGCACCGCCAGGTGATCCACGCCGAGGCGGACCTCGGCCGCCCCAAGACCGCCTCCGCCGCCGCGACGATGCGCGGCCTGCACCCCGCGGTGCGCGTGGTCGAGCACCGCGAACGCCTGACCGCGGCCAACGCGCTCGAGCGGGTCGGCGCCGTGGACCTCGTGCTCGACGGCACGGACAACTACGCGACCCGCTACCTCGTGGCCGACGCGTGCGAGATCGCGGGCGTGCCCGTGGTGTGGGGCGCGATCCTGCGGTTCGCGGGGCAGGTGAGCGTGTTCGCCCCGGGCGGGCCGCTGTACCGGGACGTGTTCCCGGAGCGGCCCGAACCCGGCGAGGTGCCCTCGTGCGCGCAGGCCGGGGTGCTCGGGGTGCTGCCCGGGATCATCGGCTCCCTCATGGCGGCCGAGGCGATCAAGCTGCTCTCCGGGGTGGGCGAGCCCCTGGTCGGGCGGCTGCTCTCCGTGGACGCCCTGACGATGCGCTTCCGTGAGCTGCGGCTCGTGGCCGACCCCGAGCGGACCCCTGTGACGGACCTGTCCGCCCACGCGGACCAGGCCCCCGGCTCGGACGACGCCGGCGCCCCCGGTTCGGCGGAGGCCTGCGGCGCCGCGGGCGGGGAGATCGCCCCCGCCGCGCTGGCCGCCCTGCTCGCCGACCCCGCCCGGGCCGCGTCCCTCACCCTGCTCGACGTCCGCGAGGACTGGGAGCGCCGCCTGCGCCGGGTCGAGGCCCCCGCGGCGGTGGCCGATCGGCACGTCCCGCTCGAGGCCGTCCTCGCGGAGCCGGTGGCCCACACGCCCGGGCAGGACCGCGTCCTGGTGGTCTACTGCGCCGCCGGCGCGCGGTCGGCCCGGGCGCGGGACGCCGTCGTCGAGGCCGACCCGAGCGCCGGCGGGCGCGTCCTGTCCCTCGCCGGCGGCCTCGCCGCCTGGCCCGCCTGACCCCCCCCACCCCGACGAACCCTGCGAGATGGCCCCCACCGCGGGCCGGAGAGGGCCATCTCGCAGGGTTCGTTCGCACGCGCACGGGCGCGGCGGCCCTTCCGTAGACTTGCACGGGTGAAGCCCGAAGACCTCTCCGCCCTGCTGTCCGCTGTCCTCACCGACGCCGTCGATGCCGGTGACCTCCCCGCCGCGCTGCGGGAGGAGATCACCCCTGCGCGCGTGAAGGTGGAGCGACCCCGCAGCCGCGAGCACGGCGACTGGGCCACCAACGTCGCCCTCCAGCTGGGCAAGAAGGCCGGGATGGCCCCGCGCGACCTCGCCGGGCTCGTGGCCGAGCGTCTGACCGGGAAGCCGGGCATCGCCGCCGTCGACGTCGCCGGCCCCGGTTTCCTCAACGTCACCCTGGACGCGGCCTCGGCCGGCGCCCTGGCCCGCGAGATCGTCGAGGCCGGCCCGGAGTACGGCCGCAACGAGGCTCTGGCCGGACACACCGTGAACATGGAGTTCGTCTCCGCCAACCCCACCGGCCCGCTGCACATCGGCCACACCCGCTGGGCCGCGCTGGGCGACGCGATCGCCCGCCTGCTGCGAGCCTCCGGCGCGGACGTCACCGCCGAGTACTACGTCAACGACGCCGGCAACCAGATGAACGTGTTCGCCGACTCGGTCCTCGCCCGCCTGCACGGCCGCGACGTCCCCGCGGGCGGCTACCCCGGCGCGTACGTGCAGGAGCTGGCCGACGCCGTCGCCCTCGAGCACCCGGACGTGCGCGAGCTGACGGACGAGGCCGCCCGCCCGGTGGTCCGCGAGGCCGCGTACCGGCTCCAGATGCAGGACATCAAGGACACGCTCGCCGCCTTCGACGTGCACTTCGACGTGTTCACCTCGGAGCAGACGCTCCACGACTCCGGCGCGATCGAACAGGCCGTGCAGCGGCTGCGCGAGCAGGGCCACATCGAGGACCGCGAGGGCGCCGTGTGGCTCAAGACCACCGACTTCGGCGACGACAAGGACCGCGTGCTCATCCGCGCCAACGGCGAGCCCACCTACTTCGCCGCCGACGCCGCCTACTACCTCCACAAGCGCGACCGCGGCTTCGAGGAGAAGGTGTACCTTCTCGGCGCCGACCACCACGGCTACGTGAACCGCCTCAAGGCGATCGCCGCCGCCGCCGGCGACGACCCGGCGACGAACATCGAGATCCTCATCGGCCAGCTCATCTCGGTCAACGGCGCGAAGCTCTCCAAGCGCGCCGGCAACATCATCGAGCTCAAGGACCTCGTGGAGTGGCTCGGCCGCGACGCCCTGCGCTACGACCTGGCCCGCTACCCCGCGGACTCGCCCCTGACGATCGACCCCGAGCTGCTGCGCTCCGCCACGAACGACAACCCCGTCTACTACGTGCAGTACGCCCACGCCCGCGCCTCGGGCGCGGCGCGCACCGCGCAGGCCCACGGCGTGGACCGCTCCGAGTTCGACGCCGCCCTGCTCACCCACGCCACCGAGTCGGAGCTGCTGGCCCAGCTGGCGGAGTTCCCGGCCGTCGTCGCCGCGGCGGCGCGCCTGCGCGAGCCGCACCGCGTGGCCCGCCACCTCGAGGTGATCGCCGGGGCCTACCACTCGTGGTACGCCGCCTGCCGGATCGTGCCCATGCCCACCGACGACGGCACGCCGCGTCCCGTCGAGACCCTCAACCGCACCCGCCTGTGGCTCAACGACGCCACCGCCCAGGTGCTGGCCAACGGCCTCGGCCTGCTCGGCGTGACCGCCCCGGAGAAGATGTGAGCGCCCGGATGACGACGCCGCAGCCCGCCCCCGCCTCCCCGCTCGCCCCCGCCTGGCTCCCCGCGCCGGGGGACCCGGACGCGCTCGTGCCCGGCCTGTGGGCCGCCGGCGTGGGCCGTGCCGCCGACGGCGAGCTCACCGTCCAGGGCCTGCGCGCGAGCGCGCTCGCCGCGGAGTTCGGCACGCCGCTGCTCGTGGTGGACGAGGACGACTTCCGCGCCCGCGCCCGCGCGTTCCGCGAGGGCTTCGACGCCGCGTTCGCCGACCTGTGCGGGGGAGCGGACGTCTACTACGCCGGCAAGTCCATGCTCACTCTCTCCACCGCCCGCTGGGCGGCCGAGGAGGGCCTGCGCGTGGACACCGCCTCGGGCGGCGAGTTGGCGATCGCGCTGGCCGCCGGCGTCGACCCGGCCCACATCGGACTGCACGGCAACAACAAGTCGGACGCCGAGCTGCGCACCGCCCTCGAGGCGGGCGTGGGCCGGATCATCGTGGACTCGCTCGACGAGCTCACCCACCTGGCCGCGCTCGCGGCCGAGGCCGGCCGCCGCGCCCCCGTGATGCTCCGGCTGACCCCGGGCGTGCACGCGCACACCCACGACTTCATCGCCACCGCGCACGAGGACCAGAAGTTCGGGCTCTCCCTGGCCCCGGCGTCCACCGACCGGGACGGCAACGTGGCCGGCCGCTCGCCGGCCGCCGTCGCCGTGGCCGCGGCCCTGGCCGCCGAGTCGATCGACCTGCTGGGCGTGCACTGCCACATCGGGTCCCAGATCTTCGAGGCCGAGGGCTTCGGGCTGGCGGCCGGACGCGTGCTCGAGTTCCTCGCCGAGGTCAAGGCCGAACACGGGGTGGAGCTGGCCGAGCTCGACCTCGGCGGCGGCCACGGCATCGCCTACACGGCCGTGGACGAGCCGCGCCCGGCCGCGGAGATCGCCGACGCCCTCGCCGACGACGTCCAGAAGACCGTCGAGCGCCTCGGCCTGAGGTGCCCGCGCGTCTCCCTCGAGCCGGGGCGGGCCATCTCGGGCCCCGCGGGGTTGACCCTCTACACGGTCGGGGTGACCAAGACCGTGGACGCGGACGCCCCGGACGGCGGCACCGCGGCCCGCCGCTACGTCGCCGTGGACGGCGGCATGTCCGACAACCCGCGTCCCGTGCTCTACGACGCCGACTACACCGCCGTCTCCGCGCGCCGCACCTCGGAGGCCGAGCCGGTGCTCTCCCGTGTGGTGGGCAAGCACTGCGAGTCCGGCGACATCCTCGTCCGCGACGTGTACCTGCCGTCCGACCTGGGCCGCGGCGACCTGTTGGCCGTGCCGGCCACGGGCGCGTACACGCATGTGATGTCCTCGAACTACAACGCGCTGGCCCGCCCGGCCGTCGTCGCGGTCTCCGGCGGGCAGGCGCGGGTGATCATCCGTCGCGAGACGCAGGAGGACCTGTTCGCCCGCGAGGCCGATCCGCGCCTCGCCCGCTGAGGACGCGGGCGAGGCGCACCCGGCCGCCGGCCTCGGCCCCGGGTGGGCCCGTCCCGCTCTGCGGACACCGAGTGTCGCGCGGTGGGACGGGCCGGGGCGCCACGCTAGATTCGAGGCCAGCCGGGCCGCGCGGTCGCGCGGGCCCGACCCCACCCTGGATCACGGAGGACCATGCCCCAGCACACCGACGCCCCCACCGCACTCAAGGTCGCCCTGCTGGGCGGCGGGACCGTGGGGTCCCAGACCGCCCGGATCCTCACCGAGGACGCCGACATCCTGCGGGACCGCGTGGGCGCCGACCTCGAGCTCACGGGCATCGCGGTGCGGGACACGGGCGCGACGCGCGACTGGCAGGCGGACCCGGCGCTCTACACGACCGACGCCGAGGCGCTCGTGGACGGCGCGGACGTCGTCATCGAGCTGATGGGCGGCATCGAGCCGGCCCGCACCCTGATCCTGCGCGCCCTGGCCGCCGGCACGTCCGTGGTGACCGGCAACAAGGCGCTGCTGGCCCAGCACGGCGAGGAGCTGTACGCCGCGGCCGCCGCCACCGGCGCGCAGCTCAGCTTCGAGGCCGCCGTCGCCGGCGCCATCCCGATCCTGCGCCCGCTGCGCGACTCCCTGGGCGGCGACCGCGTCACCCGCGTGATGGGCATCGCCAACGGCACCACCAACTTCATCCTCGACCGGATGGACTCCGAAGGGGCAGACTTCGACGACGCCCTCGCCGAGGCCCAGCGGCTCGGCTACGCCGAGGCCGACCCGACCGCCGACGTCGAGGGCCACGACGCCGCCGCGAAGGCCGCGATCCTGGCGACCATCGCGTTCGGCGCGCCGTACACCCTGGACCAGGTGGCCGTCGCGGGCATCACCGCGATCACGGCCGAGGACAACGCCGCCGCCGCGGAGGCGGGCTACGTCATCAAGCTGCTGGCGATCGCCGAGCGCGGCCGCGCCGCCGGCGGCGCCGAGGGCGCGGTCCTGCGCGTGCACCCCACCCTGCTGCCGCGGGAGCACCCGCTGGCCTCCGTGCGCGGGGCGTTCAACGCCGTCTTCGTGGAGGCCGACAACGCGGGCGAGCTCATGTTCTACGGTCCCGGCGCCGGCGGCGCCCCCACCGCCTCCGCGGTGATGGGCGACGTCGTCTCGATCGCCCAGCGCATCGTGCGCGGCGGCCCGGCGCGCCTGCGGACCCCCGTCACCGCCCTGCCCGCCCTGGACCCGGCCGAGGCCCACACCTCCTTCATGGTCGTGCTGCGTGCGGCGGACCAGCCCGGCGTGCTGCGTCGCGTCGCGGGGGTGTTCGAGGAGCACGGCGTCTCCATCGAGACGCTGCGCCAGGTCCCGTCTGAACGCGAGGACGCCCCCGGCGCGTCCCTGCGGCTGATCACCCACCGTGCGCGGCAGCGCGACCTCGACGCCACCGTCGAGGCGCTCGCCGCCCTGGACGTCGTCCACGAGGTCGCGTCCGTCCTCCGAGTCGAAGGGAACTGACCCATGGCCCACCAGTGGCGCGGCGTCGTCCGCGAGTACGCCGACCGCCTGCCCGTCACCGAGGACACGCGCGTGATCACCCTCGGCGAGGGCGGCACCCCGCTCATCCACGCCCCCCACCTCTCCGAGCTGGTGCAGGGCACCGTGCACGTGAAGTTCGAGGGCATGAACCCGACCGGGTCCTTCAAGGACCGCGGCATGACCATGGCGATCACCGCCGCGGTCGCGGACGGCGCGAAGGCCGTCGTCTGCGCGTCCACCGGCAACACGTCCGCCTCGGCGGCGGCCTACGCCGCGCAGGCCGGGATCACGTGTGCCGTGCTCGTCCCCGAGGGGAAGATCTCGATGGGCAAGATGTCCCAGGCCGTGGCCCACGGCGCGGAGATCCTCCAGGTGCAGGGCAACTTCGACGACTGCCTCGAGGTGGCCCGCAAGCTGGCCGAGAACTACCCCGTGTTCCTCGTGAACTCCGTCAACCCGGCCCGCATCGAGGGGCAGAAGACCGGCGCGTTCGAGGTCGTGGACACCCTCGGCGACGCCCCGGACTACCACCTGCTGCCCGTGGGCAACGCCGGCAACATCACCGCGTACTGGAAGGGCTACCGCGAGTACGCCGCCCCCTACGTGAACCCGCACGAGGGCGCCTCGGACGCCGAGCTGCCCGCGGTGGCCACGAAGACCCCCGTGATGTGGGGCTTCCAGGCCGCGGGCGCCGCCCCGATCGTCCAGGGCCACCCCGTGACCGACCCGGACACGATCGCCACCGCCATCCGGATCGGCAACCCGGCCTCGTGGGAGCAGGCCGAGGCCGCCCGCGACGAGTCCGGCGGCATGATCGACTCCGTCACGGACGAGGAGATCCTCGAGGCCCATCGCTGGCTCTCCGCGAAGGAGGGCGTGTTCGTCGAGCCCGCCTCCGCCGCCGGCGTCGCCGGGCTGCTCAAGCACCACGCCGCCGGGAACGTGCCGGCCGGCAAGAGCTGGGTCATCACCGTCACCGGCCACGGCCTCAAGGACCCGCAGTGGGCCCTGCGCGGCGACGACGGCGCCGACGTGACCCCGCGCTCGGTGCCGTTCGACGTGGTCACCGTCGCCCAGGCGCTCGGCCTGAGCTGAGCCATGGCCGCACCGCAGTCGCTGGCGCCCGGGACCGCCGCGTCCGTCTCCGTCCCCGCCACCTCCGCCAACCTCGGCCCCGGCTTCGACTCGATGGGCCTGGCCCTGGAGCTGCGCGACGAGGTGACGCTCACGGTTGTGGCGGGCCCCGACGTCGCGGAGGTCGAGGGGGAGGGGGAGGCCACCCTGCCGCGGGACGGCGCGCACCTGATCCTGCGCCTGGCGCACGAGCACCTGCGGGACCGCGGGTTCACCGCGCCGGGGCTGCACCTGCGCGCCGTGAACCGGATCCCGCATGCCCGTGGGCTCGGCTCGTCCGCGGCCGCCGTCGTCGCGGCCTACGCCGCGGCCGAGGCCCTGGTGCCGGCCGCGCTGCGCCGGGCGCCCGCGGGCCTGCTCGAGGCGGCCACCCGCTTCGAGGGGCACCCGGACAACGTCGCCCCCGCGCTCGTGGGCGGGGCCACCGTCTCCTGGACCCGCGACGACGTCCCCGGCCCGGCCACGGCGCGGCTGCGGCTGCACGAGCGCGTGGTGCCGGTGGTCGCGATCCCGGACACCGAGCTGTCCACCCATGTCGCCCGGGGTGTCCTGCCCGCCGAGGTGCCCCACGCCGTGGCGGCGGCCCAGGCCGGCCGTGCCGCGCTGCTCGTCCACGCGCTGGCGGAGGACCCCGCGCTGCTGCTGGCCGCCACGCGGGACTGGCTGCACCAGGAGCCGCGCGCCGTGGCCATGCCGGCCAGCGCCGCACTGGTCGCGGGGCTGCGCGAGCGCGGCCATGCCGCCGTCGTCTCCGGCGCGGGCCCCACGGTGCTCGCGCTGTGCGACGGCGTCCAGGCGGCCGAGCACGCCGCGGAGGCTGCGCGTGCTCTGACGGCGGACGGGGCGGCCTCCTGGCGCGTGCTGGTGCCGTCCGTGGCCGTGGACGGTGTTAGGGTGGAATCACTCCACCACGGCTGACCCCACCGCCTCGCGCGGCCCGGGTCTCCGGTGCCCGGGCCAGTGACGGCCGGACGCACCGTGCGCCGTCGGCCGGAACCCCGCCGCGATCCATCCCGTGCTGCGCACGGCCGGCGTGCGGGACCCCCTCCGGCTCGGTCGAGTCCGGACGCCTCCGCCCCGTCACGCAGCGACTGCGCACGATCAGGGGAGGCGCCACTGATGAGTTCACACCATGAAACCCGGTTTTCTGGGGCGCCGCTGCGCGGCCCGACCGGATGCACACCGCAGCCCGACGCGCCACGCGCCGCCGGGCCGCATTCGAGGGAGAAGGAACCTTCGTGACCGAATCCACGGAACAGACCACGCCGACGAACGGCGGTGGCCTGGCCTCGCTCAAGCTCGCCCAGCTCCAGGCCCTGGCCTCTCAGCTCGGCATCGCCGGCGGCTCGCGCATGCGCAAGGCCGACCTGGTGACCGCGATCTCCGACCACCAGCGCGGCGGCTCCGTGGCGGACCGCGACGCCGCCGAACGCGCGGCCCAGACCACCGCCGCCCCCGCCGCCGAGGCCGCCCCGGCGGCCGCGTCCTCTCAGGACGCCGCCCCGGCCGCCGAGCGCCCGGCCCGCCGCCGCTCGCGCCGCGCCGACGCCGACACCTCGGCTCCGGTCGCCGCCGCCCAGGACGGGCAGCCCCAGGCCGAGGCCCGCGAGGCCCAGACCGAGCAGTCCCCCCGCGAGGCCGCCTCGGACCAGGATCGGTCCGGGGGGTCCGAGGCCCGCGACGAGGGCGAGGACCGCTCGCAGTCCGAGCGCCGCTCCCGCGGCCGCCGCCGCGCCGGCGACGACGACGCCCAGCAGGGTCAGGACCGTCGCTCCGACGGCGCCCAGGGCGAGGACGGCGCCGACGCCGACCGCCGCGGCGACCGGGAGGACCGTGACGACAACGGGCGCGAGAACAGCCGCGGCCGCAACGGCCGCAACGGGCGGGACCGCGACAACGGCCGCGACCGCGAGAACGGCCGCGAGAACAACCGGGACCGTGAGAACGGCCGTGACGGCTCGCGCGAGCAGCGCGGCGACAAGTCCGAGGACGGCGGCCGGGGCGACGGCGGACGCGGGGACCGCAGCCGCCGCGACGACCGCGACGACGAGGGCGGCCGCAACCGTCGCAACCGCCGCAACCGCAACGAGCGCGGCCGCAACCGCCGTGGCCGCGGCGGCCCCGAGGTCGACGAGACCGAGCTGACCGAGGACGACGTCCTGCAGCCCGTGGCCGGCATCCTCGACGTGCTGGACAACTACGCGTTCGTCCGCACCTCCGGCTACCTGCCGGGCCCGAACGACGTCTACGTCTCCCTGGCCATGGTGAAGAAGTACGGTCTGCGCAAGGGCGACGCCGTCGTCGGCGCGATCCGCGCCCCGCGCGACGGAGAGAAGCAGCAGCACCACGGCGGCGGCTCCAACCGCCAGAAGTTCAACGCCCTGGTGAAGATCTCCTCGGTCAACGGCCAGCCCGCCGTCGAGCACCCGCAGCGCGTGGAGTTCGGCAAGCTCGTGCCGCTGTACCCGCAGGAGCGCCTGCGCCTGGAGACCGATCCCAAGCTGATCGGCCCCCGCGTGATCGATCTGGTCAGCCCCATCGGCAAGGGCCAGCGCGGCCTCATCGTCTCCCCGCCCAAGGCCGGCAAGACGATGATCCTGCAGTCGATCGCCAACGCGATCAAGACGAACAACCCCGAGGTCCACCTCATGATGGTGCTCGTGGACGAGCGCCCCGAGGAGGTCACCGACATGCAGCGGTCGGTGGACGGCGAGGTCATCGCCTCCACGTTCGACCGCCCGGCGGATGATCACACCACCCTCGCCGAGCTGGCCATCGAGCGCGCCAAGCGCCTCGTGGAGATGGGCCGCGACGTCGTCGTGCTGCTCGACTCCATGACCCGCCTGGGCCGCGCCTACAACCTGGCCGCCCCGGCCTCGGGCCGCATCCTCTCCGGCGGTGTGGACTCCTCGGCGCTGTACCCGCCGAAGAAGTTCTTCGGCGCCGCCCGCAACATCGAGAACGGCGGCTCGCTGACCATCCTGGCCACCGCGCTGGTCGAGACCGGCTCGCGCATGGACGAGGTGATCTTCGAGGAGTTCAAGGGCACCGGCAACATGGAGCTGCGCCTGTCCCGCCACCTCGCGGAGCGCCGCATCTTCCCGGCGGTGGACGTCAACGCGTCCGGCACCCGCCGCGAGGAGGCCCTGCTCTCGCAGGAGGAGGTCAAGATCATGTGGAAGCTGCGCCGGGTGCTCTCCGGCCTCGAGCAGCAGCAGGCCCTCGACCTGCTCACCAACAAGATCAAGGACACCGCGTCCAACGCCGAGTTCCTCATGCTGGTCTCCAAGACCACGCTGGGGTCCAAGGGCGACGACTGACCGTCCCGTCGCACGGCCCCGTCCCGTCCGGGGGAGCTCGTCTCCGCCGGACGGGGCGGGGCCGTCCGCGTCGGACAGCCCGGCCCGCTGAGGCCGGAGGAGGAGAGGCAGGCACGTGTTCGATTCGAATCAGCGGCGCGAGGCCGTGGATCGGCTCCTGGCGGAGCATCGCGAGCTGACGGCGCGCCTGTCCGACCCGGCGGTGCACCAGGACCCGGCGCTCGCCCGGCGGCTGAACCGGCGGTTCGCCGAGCTCGGCGCCGTGGTGACGGCCCACCGCGCCTGGTCGGCGGCCGCGGAGGAGCTGGCCGACGCGCGGGAGCTGGCCGAGGCCGGCGACGACGACGCGGCGGCCTTCGCGGCCGAGGTGCCCGGTCTGGAGGCGGCCGAGGCCGAGGCCGCCGAACGGCTGCGCCGGCTGCTGATCCCGCGCGACCCCGACGACGCCCGCGACGTGATCCTCGAGATCAAGGGCGGCGAGGGCGGCGAGGAGGCGGCCCTGTTCGCCGGCGACCTGCTGCGCATGTACCTGCGCTACGCCGAGTCCCGGGGCTGGAAGACGGAGGTCCTCTCCGCCACGCACTCCGACCTGGGCGGCTACAAGGACGTCCACGTGGCGGTGCGGGGGAGCGCGGCCGACCCGGCCGACGGCGTCTACGCCCGGCTCAAGTTCGAGGGCGGCGTGCACCGCGTGCAGCGCGTGCCCGTCACCGAGTCCCAGGGCCGCATCCACACCTCCGCCGCCGGCGTGCTCGTGCTGCCCGAGGTGGACGCCCCGGACGAGGTCCACCTCGATCCGAACGACCTCAAGGTGGACGTCTTCCGCTCCTCCGGGCCGGGCGGCCAGTCCGTCAACACGACCGACTCCGCGGTGCGTCTGACGCACCTGCCCACGGGGATCGTCGTCTCCATGCAGAACGAGAAGTCCCAGATCCAGAACCGCGAGGCCGCGCTGCGCGTGCTGCGGTCGCGGCTGCTCGAGCGGCAGCGGGCGGAGCAGGACGCCGAGGACTCCGCGGCGCGCGCCGCGCAGGTGCGCACCATGGACCGCTCGGAACGCATCCGCACCTACAACTTCCCGGAGAACCGGATCGCGGACCACCGCACCGGCTACAAGGCGCACAACCTCGACGCGGTCCTCGACGGCGACCTCGAGGCCGTGATCGCCTCCTGCCTCGCCGTCGACGAGGAGCGGCGGCTCGCCGCGCTGGGCGGGGACGCGTGAGCGCACCGGCCTGGTCCGCGTTGCTGCGCGACGCCGCCGCCCGCCTGGCCGCGGTGGGCATCGACTCGCCGCGCGTGGACGCCGAGCTGCTGCTGGCCCACGTGCTCGGCCTCGACCGCGGCGCGCTGCTGGCCCGGGTGTTCGCCGGTGCCGTGGCCGAGCCCGCGCAGGCGGCGGCGTTCGAGGCGCTCGTCGGACGCCGCGCCGCCCGCGAGCCCGTCCAGCACCTGACCGGCGTCGCGCACTTCCACGGGCTCGACCTGGCGGTCGGCCCGGGCGTCTTCATCCCGCGGCCGGAGACCGAGCTGCTCGTGGAGACCGTCGTGGCCGACCTGGCCGCGCGGCCCGCGGCGGGCGTCGTGGTGGACCTGTGCACCGGCTCCGGCGCGATCGCCGCGGCCGTCGCGGCGTGGGGCGAGGCGCGGGGCCGCCCGCTCGCCGTCACCGCCGTCGAGCTCGACCCGACGGCGGCCGACTGGGCCCGGCGGAACCTCGCCCCGCGCGGGGTCGACCTGCGACAAGGTGATGCCCTTGTCGCATGCCCCGACCTCGACGGCCGCGCGGACGTCGTCGTGAGCAACCCGCCCTATGTGCCCGAGGCCGAGGTGCCCGCCCAGCCCGAGGCCCGACTGGACCCGGCGCGGGCGCTCTACGGCGGGGACACGCCCGGGCTGCGGATCCCGCGGGCCATCGCGCACCGGGCGGCGGACCTGCTCGCCCCGGGCGGCCTCTTCGCCATGGAGCACCACGAGACGCAGGGCCCGGCGCTCCTGGCCGCCCTCGGCGCGGACCCCCGGTTCACGGGCGTCCGCGTGCACCCGGACCTCACCGGGCGAGATCGGTTCCTGACGGCGCGCCGGTCCTGCGAAGCCGCGGCGGGCGCGGAGGTGGAAGAATGACCGACGTGAGTGACTTCATCGACGTCTCGGATCCGGCCGCCCTCGAGAATGCCGTGGCCCGCGCCCGCGAGGTCCTCGCGGACCGCGGCTGCGTGGTCCTGCCGACGGACACCGTCTACGGCATCGGAGCGGACGCGTTCTCCCCGCTGGCCGTGGCCGTGCTGCTGGCCGCCAAGGGCCGTGGCCGCTCCATGCCGCCGCCCGTGCTCATCGCGGACCGCCGCGTCATGGCGGGCCTCGCGTACGACGTGCCGGAGGAGGCCGAGGCCCTCGCCGAGCGATTCTGGCCCGGCGCCCTCACGCTCATCCTCAAGTCCCAGCCCACGCTGACCTGGGACCTCGGCGAGACCCGCGGCACCGTCGCCCTGCGCGTGCCCGACGACGCGGTGGCCCGCGAGCTGCTCTACGCCGTCGGCCCCATGGCCGTCTCCAGCGCGAACCGCACCGGCATGGACGCCGCCACCACCGCCGACGCCGCCCGCTCGATGCTGGGGGAGTCCGTGGCCCTCTACCTCGACGCCGGCCCCCGCGAGAGCCGGGATCCCTCGACGATCGTGGACTGCACCGTCACCCCGTTCCGCGTCGCCCGGCAGGGCTCCGTGCCCCTGGAGGAGCTGCGCGCGGTGGTGCCGGACCTGCTCGCCGAGGGCGAGGAGCCGCCGGTCGCCGCCGAGCGGATCGCGGCCGCCGACGACGCCGCCGCGGCGCGCCTCGCCGACCGGGAGGCCTGACCGGCCCCCATGCGCGCGTATCTCGTCCTGGTCATGGTCACAGCCGTCGCCTGCGGGGCCCTGACGCCCCTCATGCGCCGGCTGGGGCTGCGCGCGCGCGTGTTCACCCCGCTGCGCCAGCGGGACGTGCACCGGCATCCCGTGCCGAAGCTGGGCGGCGTGGCCATGGCCGCGGCCGTGCTGGTGGGATTCGCCGTCGGGGGAGTCGTGCCGTTCCTCCAGGGGATCTACGCGGACGACGCCGCGATGCGCGGGCTCCTGGTCGCCGTCGCCGTCGTGCTCGTCGTGGGCATCGCCGACGACATGTGGGACCTGCGCTGGTGGGTGAAGATGGCCGGCCAGGTGCTGGCCGGACTCGCGGTGGCCCTGGGCGGGATCCGCATCGAGGCGATGCCGGTGGGCTGGATCCCGGTGGGGAACGAGACCACGCAGGTCATCCTCACGGTGTTCGCCGTGGTGCTGACGATGAACGCGATCAACTTCGTGGACGGTCTGGACGGCCTGGCGGCGGGCGTCGCGCTGATCGGCGGCTCGGCCTTCTTCGTCTACTCGTATCTGCTGACGCGGACCATCAACCAGTTCGACTACGCCAACCTCGCCACCCTGCTCATGGCCCTGCTCGTCGGCGCGTGCGTGGGCTTCCTGCCGTGGAACCTGTCCCCGGCCCGTATCTTCATGGGCGAGGTGGGGGCCATGCTCATCGGCCTGCTGATGGCCGCGGCCGCGGTCGCCGTGACCGCCGACGTGAACGCCCTGGACGGGATGCGCTTCCGCAACGTCCCCGCCTACATGCCGATCCTGCTGCCCATCGCCGTCCTCGCACTGCCACTCGCGGACCTCGCCCTGGCCGTGCTGCGGCGGACGGCCAAGGGCACCAGCCCCTTCTCGGCGGACCGCGGGCACCTGCACCACAAGCTCGTGGACGGCGGCTACACCCAGCCGCAGGCCGTCGCGCTGCTCTGGCTCTGGGCGTTCCTCGTGGCATGGGGCGCGGTGTCCCTGAACTTCGTGGACCACATGATCGTCCTGCCCGTGCTCGCCGTGGCCCTGGCCGGAGCCGGCTACCTGACCCTGCATCCGATCGTGGAGCGCCGTCGCGCGGACCGGCACGACGCCGTGGCCCACCCGGACGAGCGGGGGGACGCGTGACCGGGGCGGGCGGTCGCCGACGCCGGCGCCGCTGGGAGAACCGCCGCGGCTGGTGGGGGATCCTCGGGTGGTCCCTGGCCTCGGCGGGGACTGCCCTGGCGATCACGTGCGTCGCGTGGCTGCTCTCCGCCGGCGGGGAGGCGGCCGGCAGCGCCCTGCTGGGCGGCGGCGCGGTGCTCGCGCTCTCGGCGCTCACCGGGGCGACGACGGCACTCGTCTGGGACCGGGCGCGCGAGGCGGCGCTGCCGGTCAGCGTGGGGCTGTTCGTGCTCAAGATCGCGGTGTTCGCGGTGCTGCTGGGGGTCCTGCCCCGCCCCGGCTGGGTCCGGGCGGACGCGGCGGCGATCGCCGCCCTCGTGACGATCCTCGTCTGGCAGGCCACGGAGGTCCTCGTCTTCGCCCGGACCCGCCGCGGGATCTACGCCGACTGACCCGTCCGAGGGGCGAGGGCTCAGGGCCGGCGGCCACGCCGTAGGCCCCTTCTGCGGTACGGAGCACGGGTCACCGTTTGGTATCGTTGGCGGCGAACACTTCGACGGCGCCCACCTGCCGCCATCCGTGTCTCGCATCGCACCGGTACCCCCGCAATGTCGCGGCGCCCGCCTGTGGTCCGGGGACGAGGCTGCGGTCCCGTCGACTGCATCACTTCGGAGAGGAACCGCGTGCTGACCCTCGTGCTGGCCAACGCATCATTCGTGCCCCCCACCATCTCTGATGGTCACCTCCCGGAGATCTTCCCCTGGGGTGCGGAGTACGGCACCGGCTTCGGCAAGCAGATGCTGCTCGTCCTGTTCTCCGTGGTGCTCATCACCGCCTTCTTCGCGTGGGCCATGCGCCGTCCCCGGCTCGTGCCCGGCAAGGCCCAGTGGCTCGCCGAGTCCGGCTACTCCTTCGTCCGGAACGACATCGCGAAGGACATCCTGGGCGAGAAGAACTTCAAGCAGTGGGTCCCGCTGCTCTTCTCCATCTTCTTCTTCGTGCTGCTGAACAACCTGTTCGGCGCCATCCCGGTGCTGCAGCTGCCGACCTTCTCCCACGCGGGCGCCGCCTACGGCCTGGCCCTCATCGTCTACGCGATCTGGATCGGCGTCGGCATCAAGCGCCACGGCGTGCGCTACCTGAAGCTGGCCGTCGTGCCCTCGGGTGTGCCCGGCTGGATCCTGCCGCTGCTCGTGCCGCTGGAGATCATCTCCAACTTCATCGTGCGCCCGCTGACCCACTCCCTGCGTCTGATGGCCACCATGCTCTCCGGCCACATGATCGTGATGCTCGCCGGCGCCGGCGCCGCCTACCTGATCACGCAGACCGGCAGCCTGGCCCTGCAGGGCACCGGCATCCTGGTCATCCTCGGCTCGGTGGCCCTGTACTTCCTCGAGCTGCTGATCATGTACCTGCAGGCCTTCGTCTTCACGCTGCTGACCGCGATCTACATCCAGGGCGCGATCGACGCGAACGACCACTGATCTTCCGGGGCCGCCCCGGGCACGACCCAGGCGGCCGCGGTACGGCGGGAGAGCCCGCCACCAGTCTTCCCGGCCCTCCGCAGGAGGACCACCCGGGAGGCCGACCCTCCACAACCCGGCCGGACACCTCGGCCTCGTGAAAGGAACACCATGGAACTGCACGGTTCGCTCAACATGATCGGCTACGGCCTCGCCGCCATCGGCTCCGCCATCGGCGTGGGCCTGATCTTCGCCGCCTACATCAACGGCGTCGCCCGTCAGC
This sequence comes from Micrococcus sp. 140720015-1, assembly GCF_053627595.1. Classification (NCBI taxonomy): domain Bacteria; kingdom Bacillati; phylum Actinomycetota; class Actinomycetes; order Micrococcales; family Micrococcaceae; genus Micrococcus; species Micrococcus sp. 140720015-1. Next base: position 290,544 of record NZ_JBSEYC010000002.1, on the reverse strand, counting down.
CGGAGGCCCAGCGCATCCTGCAGCCGATCGCCCTCCTGGGCTTCGCGCTCGCCGAGGCCCTCGCCATCCTGGGCCTCGTCTTCGCCTTCGTCATCGGCGCCTGACGCGCCGCGTCCACGGAGCGCCCGCACGGTGAGACCGTCGGGGCTCCATCTCCACAGGACTCTTGACCGAAGGATGGTTGAAACATGATCAGCAACGGACTGATCCTCGCGGCGGCTGAGGGGGCCAACCCCCTGATCCCCAACCCGTGGGAGATCCTCGTCGTCGTGGTGGGCTTCGCCCTGCTCATGTTCATCGTCATCAAGTTCATCTACCCGACCCTCGAGAAGTCCTACCAGGACCGTGTCGAGGCGATCGAGGGCGGTCTGGCCAAGGCTGAGAAGGCCCAGGCCGAGGCGAACGCGATGATGGCGGACTACGAGTCGCAGCTGGCGGACGCCCGCACCGAGGCGAACCGCATCCGCGAGGATGCCCGCACCGAGGCCGCCGAGATCGTGGCCGAGGCGCGCGAGCGCGCGACCGCCGAGGCGACGCGCATCTCCGAACAGGCGCAGGCGCAGATCGCCGCCGAGCGTCAGCAGGCCGCCGCGCAGCTCAAGGGCGAGGTCGGCTCGCTGGCCACGACTTTGGCCGGCAAGATCGTGGGCGAGTCCCTCGAGGACGACGCCCGCTCGCAGCGCGTGGTCGACCGCTTCCTGGCTGACCTGGACCGTCACCAGAGCGCAGGTGTCGCCGAATGATGACGGGCGCATCGAGGGACTCCCTGGCCGCCTCCCTGGAGGCCGTCGGTCCGGTGCTGGACGAGGGCGGCGTGGCCCTGGCACGCGAGCTGTTCGGCGCGCTGGACGTGGTGGACGAGCACGGCGCCCTGCGCCGTGCCCTGACCGACCCCGCCTGGACCACCGAGCGCCGTCACGGCCTCGTCGACTCGCTGTTCGGCGCCCGGGTGACCCCCGGTGCACTGCAGGTCCTCAAGGACCTGGCCGGCCGCCGCTGGTCGGCGGAGCGCGATCTCGGGGACGCCCTCGAGACGGTGGCCGCGCACGCGGCCGCCGCGGAGGCCGCACGCGGCGGACACGCGGGCCTGGCCGCCCTCTCGGGCGAGCTGCTGGCCTTCAACCGCACGGTGGAGGACTCGCACGAGGTGCAGCGGGCGCTCACCGATCAGCACGCACCCCTCGAGGCACGGGCCGCTCTGGCCGGTCGTCTCCTGGGCGAGTCGGCCAGCCCGGCCGGCCGACTGCTGGTCGAGCGCGCCGTCTCGGCCCCGCGCGGCCTGAAGCCGTCCGCCGCCGTCCGCAAGGCCGCGGACGTCGTCGCCGAGCGGCAGCGCCAGTGGATCGCCGAGGTGACCGTGGCGCGGCCGCTCGAGGCCGAGCAGCAGGAGCGGCTGGCCCTGGGCCTGCGCCGCGCCTTCGGCCGCGATCTCGTCATGGACGTGACGGTGGACCCCCACGTGGTGGGCGGCATCCGCGTCCAGGTCGGCGACGACGTCGTCGACGGGTCCATGGCCTCGCGCCTCCACGACCTCCAGCGGCGGATGGCCGGCTGACGCCGGCTCCCGCCCGCATCCGGAACACCCACGAACGTAAGCATCATCGTCACGTCGATGATCACCAAGCACAGAGAGCAGGGACTGCAGATGGCCGAATTGACCATCAACGCTGACGATGTCCGCAATGCCTTGAACGATTTCGCGGCATCGTACGAACCGTCGGGCACCGATCGCACCGAGGTCGGCCGTGTCATCTCCGCGGCGGACGGCATCGCCCGTGTGGAGGGTCTGCCCTCCGTCATGGCGAACGAGCTGCTGCGCTTCGAGAACGGCATCCAGGGCCTGGCCCAGAACCTCGACACCCGCGAGATCGGTGTCGTCGTCCTCGGCGAGTTCCAGGAGATCCGCGAGGGCATGGAGGTGCAGCGCACCGGCGAGATCCTCTCCGTCCCGGTGGGCGACGCCTTCCTGGGCCGTGTGGTGGACCCGCTGGGCCAGCCCATCGACGACCTGGGCCCGATCGAGGCCGAGGGCCGCCGTGCCCTCGAGCTGCAGGCGCCGACCGTGACCGAGCGCAAGTCGGTCCACGAGCCGCTGCAGACCGGCATGAAGGCCATCGACGCCATGATCCCGATCGGCCGTGGCCAGCGTCAGCTGATCATCGGTGACCGCCAGACCGGCAAGACCGCGATCGCCGTCGACACGATCCTCAACCAGAAGGCCAACTGGGAGTCGGGCGACGTCGAGAAGCAGGTCCGCTGCGTCTACGTGGCCGTGGGTCAGAAGGCCTCCACCATCGCCGGCGTCCGCGCCACGCTGGAGGAGCACGGCGCCCTGGAGTACACCACCATCGTGGCCTCCCCGGCGTCCGACCCGGCCGGCTTCAAGTACCTCGCCCCCTACGCCGGCTCGGCCATCGGCCAGCACTGGATGTACGGCGGCAAGCACGTGCTGATCATCTTCGACGACCTGTCGAAGCAGGCCGAGGCCTACCGCGCCGTCTCCCTGCTGCTGCGCCGCCCGCCGGGCCGCGAGGCCTACCCGGGCGACGTCTTCTACCTGCACTCCCGTCTGCTCGAGCGCTGCGCCAAGCTCTCGGACGAGATGGGCGCGGGCTCGATGACCGGCCTGCCGATCATCGAGACCAAGGCGAACGACGTCTCGGCCTACATCCCGACCAACGTCATCTCCATCACCGACGGCCAGATCTTCCTGCAGTCGGACCTGTTCAACGCCAACCAGCGTCCCGCCGTGGACGTGGGCATCTCGGTGTCCCGCGTGGGCGGCGCCGCCCAGGTCAAGGCCATGAAGAAGGTCTCCGGCACGCTGAAGCTGGACCTGGCGCAGTACCGCGACCAGCAGGCGTTCTCCATGTTCGCCTCCGACCTGGACCCGGCCACCCGCCGCCAGCTCGCCCGCGGTGAGCGCCTCATGGAGCTGCTCAAGCAGCCGCAGTACTCGCCCTACCCGGTCGAGGAGCAGGTCGTGTCCATCTGGGCCGGCTCCAAGGGCCACCTCGACGAGGTGCCGGTGCAGGACGTGCTGCGCTTCGAGCGCGAGTTCATCGACCACCTGCGACGCCACACCTCCGTCCTGACCGACATCGCCTCCACCGGCAAGCTCGAGGACGGCACCGTGTCCGCGCTCGAGTCGGCCGTCGCCGAGTTCTCGAAGGGCTTCCAGTCCTCCGAGGACGGCGGCGTGCAGGCCGGCCACGAGGAGCACCGCGCGATCGAGCAGGACCAGGTCGCGCAGGAGCAGATCACCAAGCAGAAGCGCTGACCGCCGGTCGGTGAGGGAGCGGTCCGGCGTCGGACCCCACGGGGACGACGCCGGGCCGCCCTCCCGCCAGGGAAAGGACCACCATGGGAGCCCAGATCCGGGTCTACCGTCAGAAGATCGCGTCGACGTCGTCGATGAAGAAGATCTTCAAGGCGATGGAGCTGATCGCCACGTCTCGCATCACCAAGGCACGTGAGCGCGTCAGCGCGTCGTTGCCCTACGCGAACGCGATCACCCGCGCCGTCTCGGCCGTGTCGAGCCAGCACGACATCGATCATGTCCTCACCACGGAGCCCGAGAACCCGACCCGGGCGGCCGTGCTCATCATGTCCTCGGACCGCGGCCTCGCCGGCGCGTACTCCGCGAACGTGCTGCGCAAGGCCGAGCAGCTCCTCTCCCGCCTCGGCGAGGAGGGCAAGGACGTGGACGTGTACGTCGTCGGCCGCAAGGCGCAGACGTACTTCGACTTCCGCGGCCGCGGCTACAAGAAGCTGTGGACCGGTCAGACGGACGCCCCCGTCGCCGAGCGCGCCGCCGAGATCGGCGAGGTGCTCGTGGACGCGTTCCTCACGGACACGGCGGACGGCGGTGTGGACGAGATCCACGTCGTGTTCACCGAGTTCGTCTCGCTCGTGAAGCAGAACCCCCACGTGGTGCGCCTGCTGCCCCTCGAGGTCGTCGAGGAGGAGGCCGCCACCGCCGAGGACGTGCTGCCGCTCTACGAGTACGAGCCGGACGCGGAGGAGGTCCTCGACGCACTGCTGCCCAAGTACATCGAGTCGCGCATCTTCAACGCGATGCTGCAGTCGGCGGCCTCGGAGCTCGCCAACCGTCAGCGCGCCATGAAGTCGGCGGGCGACAACGCCACGAGCCTCATCAAGGACTACACCCTCCTGATGAACAACGCCCGTCAGGCCGAGATCACCCAGGAGCTCACCGAGCTCATCGCGGGCGCGGACGCGCTCAACAACTCCTGAGCCCGTTCGGGACTCACCAGACTCGCCATCCACACACGATAGAAGTGAGAGAGATGACTGCCACCATCACTGACCAGGGCACCGGGACCCCCACCGGCGGTGCCACCGGACGCGTGTCCCGCGTCATCGGCCCCGTGATCGACGCCGAGTTCCCGGCCAACGCGATGCCGGAGATCTACAACGCGCTGACCACCGAGATCGACCTCAACGGCCAGCGCCGCACGGTCACCTTCGAGGTCGCCCAGCACCTCGGCGACAACATGGTCCGCGCCATCTCCCTGCAGTCCACCGACGGCCTGGTGCGCGGCACCGACGTCGTGGACACCGGCGCCCCCATCTCGGTGCCGGTCGGCGACGCCGTGAAGGGCCACATCTTCAACGTGCTCGGCGAGACCCTGGACATGCCCGCCTCGCAGCTGCAGGCCGAGGACCGCTGGCCGATCCACCGCCCGGCGCCGAACTTCGCCTCCCTCGAGGGCTCCACCGAGATGCTGGAGACCGGCATCAAGGTCATCGACCTGCTGACCCCCTACATCAAGGGCGGCAAGATCGGCCTGTTCGGCGGCGCCGGCGTGGGCAAGACCGTGCTCATCCAGGAGATGATCACCCGTGTGGCCCGCAACTTCGGCGGCACCTCCGTGTTCGCCGGCGTCGGCGAGCGCACCCGTGAGGGCAACGACCTCTGGGTCGAGATGGACGAGGCGGACGTCCTGAAGGACACCGCCCTCGTGTTCGGCCAGATGGACGAGCCGCCGGGCACGCGTCTGCGTGTGGCCCTGTCCGCGCTGACCATGGCGGAGTACTTCCGCGATGTGCAGAACCAGGACGTGCTGCTGTTCATCGACAACATCTTCCGCTTCTCGCAGGCCGGTTCCGAGGTCTCCACGCTGCTGGGCCGCATGCCCTCCGCCGTGGGCTACCAGCCGAACCTGGCGGACGAGATGGGTGTGCTCCAGGAGCGCATCACCTCGACCCGCGGCCACTCCATCACCTCGATGCAGGCCGTGTACGTCCCCGCGGACGACTACACCGACCCGGCCCCGGCCAACGTGTTCGCGCACCTGGACGCGACCACCAACCTGACCCGTGACCTCGCGTCCCGTGGCCTGTACCCGGCCGTGGACCCGCTGGCCTCGACCTCGCGCATCCTCGACCCGCAGTACGTGGGCCAGGACCACTACGACGTGGCCATCCGCGTGAAGCAGATCCTGCAGAAGAACAAGGAGCTGCAGGACATCATCGCGATCCTCGGCGTGGACGAGCTCTCCGAGGAGGACAAGATCACCGTGGGCCGCGCCCGCAAGATCGAGCAGTTCCTCTCGCAGAACACCTACACCGCCAAGCAGTTCACCGGCGTCGAGGGCTCCACCGTGCCGGTCAAGGACACCGTCGAGGGCTTCAAGGCCATCGCCGACGGCGACCTGGACCACGTCGCGGAGCAGGCCTTCTACAACGTGGGCGGCCTGGACGACGTCGAGCGCGAGTGGGCCAAGATCCAGGCCGAGGGCTGATCGATCATGGCTGAGCTCAACGTCGAGATCGTCTCCGAGGAGCGGTCCATCTGGTCGGGCGCCGCGTCGGCCGTGTCGGCGCGCACCGTCAACGGTGAGATCGGCGTCCTCCCGGGCCACACCCCGATGCTCGCCGTCCTCGGCGACGGCGAGGTCGTGGTGCGCACCACGGACGGCGGCACCGTCACCGCGCAGGCCCACGGCGGCTTCTTCTCCGTGGACCACGACCGTGTCGTGATCGCCGCGACGTCCGCCCGGCTGGGCGACGCCGCGGCGGCCTGACGCGGCGCGGCAGGACCTGACGGTGGAGGGCCCGGTGCTCATCGCCTCGGCGACCGTGGCGGCAGTCATCGTGCTGTCGGCACTCGCCCTGGTGATGCGGCGCCGGGCCCTCGCCCGTGTCACGGCCGCCTTCCCGGCGGTCCTGGAGCGGGAGGGCCCGGGGCGTGAGCGCGTGATCGGCGTCTACGACGAGTCCCGCCTGCGCCTCACCGGGCGCCGGCGCCTCTCTCGGGAGCGCTGGAGCGCGGACCGGAGCCGCCTGCAGATCGACCGCCTCCCGGCGGACGAGGCCGGCCGGGCCGTCCTGGAGCTGAGCGCCGGCGCACGTCCGGTGCGCGTCGTCGTCGACCCCGACGACGCCGGCGCCCTGCGCGCCTGGAGCGAGGCGGGGCCGTCCGCGGCGTCGTCCTTCTGGCGTCGCTGAGCCCGCCCGGCGCCTCAGAACAGGCGGGACTCGGCGTCGTCCACGCCGCGCATCGCGTCGTAGTCGAGGGTCACGCAGCGGATGCCGCGGTCCTCGGCGAGGGTGCGGGCCTGGGGCTTGATCTGCTGGGCCGCGAACACGCCGCGCACGGGCGCCAGAAGCGGGTCCCGGTTCATCAGCTCGAGGTAGCGGGTGAGCTGCTCGACCCCGTCGATGTCCCCGCGGCGCTTGAGCTCGACCGCCACGGTGCCGCCGTCGGCGTCGCGGGCCAGGATGTCCACGGGGCCGATCGCCGTCATGTACTCGCGGCGCACGAGGGTGTGGCCGTCGCCGAGCAGGCTGATCTGCTCGGCCAGCAGACGCTGCAGATCCGCCTCCACGCCGTCCTTGACGAGGCCGGGGTCCACGCCGAGCTCGTGGGAGTCGTCCGCCAGGACCTCCTCGATGAGCACGATGAGCCGGTCGTCGGACTTCTTGGCCTGCACGCGCCAGACCTGCGTCACCCCCTGGTCGGCCTGGTCGGGGGAGGGCTCCTCCACGTGCAGGGTCGCGGGCGGCGACATCCAGTTGAGGGGCTTGTAGGAGCCGCCGTCGGAGTGCACCAGCACCGAGCCGTCCGCCTTCACCATGAGCAGGCGGGTGGCGGTGGGCAGGTGGGCGTTCAGGCGGCCCTCATAGGTCACGGAGCAGCGGGCAATGACGAGTCGCACCGGTCCATCCTAGGCGGACCGCGCCCACCGGCTCGTGTGCCAGCATGGGGGCATGCCCCGTTCGAACCGCCCCCGCCGCTCGTCCACGCCTCGGCGGAGCGAGCGCGGGGCCTCCGGCGCCTCCCGGCGGTCCCGGCCGTCGCCGGGGCGCGCCGACCCGCTCGAGGAGCTCCTCGGGCTGGACGCGGGCTACTCGCGCCAGTTCGGGTCCGACGGCGGCTGGCACGTCCGGCAGATCCCCGCGTGGCGCGCGGTGAAGGACTACACGTGCCCCGGCTGCGGTCGGGTGATCCGGCAGGGCCAGGCGCACCTCGTGGCCTGGCGCGCCGACTGGATCATGGGGGACGAGGACGCGGGCGCGGACCGGCGGCACTGGCACCCGGTGTGCTGGCGCGCCCGACCGGGCCGCTGAGCGCGACGGTCCGGGCCGCGCCGCCGTCGTGGGCCTACCGGGCGTCCTGGCGGGGGATGAAGACCTCGCGGACCAGCAACAGCAGCGCGGCGGCGAGCGGGATCGCCATGAGGGCGCCGAGGACGCCGAGCAGCGCGCCTCCGGCGATCACCGCGATCACGGCCACGGCCGCCGGCACGGACACCGCGCGCGCCATGACGCGCGGCGAGATGACGTAGGCCTCGATCTGGAGGTAGACGAAGTAGATGGCCGCGAACACGGCGGCGGTCTGCCACGAGGTCAGCAGGCTCACGAGGGTCAGCAGCGTGCCGCCGATCGCGGCGCCCACCAGCGGGATGAAGGCCATGAAGGCGGCGATCGCGGCGAGCAGGACGGCGAAGGGGGCGCCGGCGATGGCCAGCGCCGTGAACGCCACCGCACCGTTGAGGGCGGCCACGAAGGACTGGCCCATCACGTAGTGGCCGACCGAGGAGGTGATCTGCTCGGACAGCGCCTCGATCCGGGGCCGGCGCGAGCGCGGTGCGAGCCGGTAGGCCCAGTACTTCATGTGCGGCAGGGAGGAGAGGAAGTACAGCGTCAGCACGACCACCACGAGCACCGAGAAGACGGCGTTCAGCACGGTCTGGCCGAAGCCGAGGAGCCCGCCGAACAGGTCGGTGACGGCGGCGCCGTCGGCGGCGAGGCGCTCGGTCTGGGCGCGGACGGCCTCCTGGAGGTGGAACTCCTCGTCGAGCTGCACGAACCACTCGGCCCGCATCACCCCGTCGATGATGGCCGGCAGGTCCTGGACCAGCTGGGTGGACTGCTCGATCACCGTGGGGACCAGGAGGGCGACGAACGCTCCGGCCACGGCGGCCAGGCCGAGCGCGGCCGTGAGCACGCCGACCCAGCGGGGCGCGCCCCAGGACTCGACCCGGCGCACCAGCGGGTCCAGGCCCAGGGCGATGAACAGGGCCGCGGCGATCCACACGATCAGCTGCCCGTTCGTGCGCAGCACCGAGACGACGCCGATGGCCAGGGCCACGCCGACCGCGAGCAGGAAGCCGGTCAGCACGGGGGACGCGACGGCCACGGCCGCGACCGCCGGATCCTCGGCGCCGTCGGCGGGGACCGACTCGGGGTCCACCCGGTCCTCCTCGAGGAAGGGACGGCGCCGCCGCAGGACGGAGCCCAGGCGGAGCAGTCGACGACGCCCGGCGGGCGCCGGCCCGTGCGACGGCGGCGCGGCGGCCACCCCGACCGGCTCCACGGGGACGCCGGCCACGGGCGGCTGCTCGGCGCCCTCGGGCTCGGCCGGGGCGCGGACGTCGGCGACGCCGGCGGCGTCCGGGCCGGATGCGGTCTCCTTCTCCTCCACGCGCTCAGCGTACGTCAGGGCCCCGGTCTGACCGCGCCGCGCCCGGGAGGCTACCGTGGGGCCCAGTGACAACGCCCCTCGCCCCGGCGACGGGGCGGCCCCGGACCGGAAGGATCGTGACCGACGTGACCGCCCAGCCCCCCTCCGACGCCCCGTCCCACCTGCGCGGCGCCGTCGACCTGTCCTCGCTCGGCACCCCGGCCCCGGCCGGGCGCACCGCGCCGGGGGCCGACGCCGGCGCCGGCGGCGGCTCGTGGGTCATCGCGGACGCCGACCAGGGTCTGCTGCAGCAGCTGGTCCAGCTCTCCGCCCAGGTGCCGGTGCTGCTGCACCTGCACGTGCCCGGGGCCGCGGCGAGCGAGGCGCTCTACCGGCAGTTCGCGGACGCGGTCGACGCCCAGGCGGGACGGCTCGTGCTCGCGCGTCTGGACGTGGCGAAGGAGCCCGCAGTGCTGCAGGCGCTCGGCCTGGGGGCCGGCCCCGCGGTCATGGCCGTGGTGGCGGGGCAGCCGGTGCCGCTGGTCAATCAGGAGGTGCCGGAGGAGACGCTGCGCCAGCTCATGGGGGAGATCCTCGAGGTGGCCCGTCAGAACGGCGTCGCCGGCACCGTGCCCCCCGTCGCCCCGGCGCGCCAGGACGCCGGCGCCGCGGCCGCGGAGGCTCCGCCCGTGCCGCCGCTGCACCGGGCCGCCCACGAGGCCCTCGCCGCCGACGACCTGCCCGGGGCCGTCTCGGCGTGGGAGGCGGCGCTGGCCGACAGCCCCGCAGACGCCGTGGCCCAGCAGGGCCTGTCCGCGGCCCGCCTCATGCTGCGCACCCGCGACGCCGACGCCGCGGCGGTGCGCGCGGCCGCCGCGGACAGCCCGGACGACGTCGCCGCCCAGCTCGCCGTCGCCGACCTGGACGTGCTCGGCGGCCACGTGGAGGACGCCTTCGCCCGGCTCGTGCGGTTCATCGCCCTCCACCCCGGCGAGGACCGTGAGACGGCGCGCGCCCACCTCGTGGACCTCTACACGGTGGTGGGCACGGACGACCCCCGCGTGCAGGCCTCGCGGCGCCGGCTGGCCGCAGCGTTGTTCTGAGGGACCCACGGTTCATCCCTGAGGAGGACGCCGTGTCCGCCTGACGGTGGGTAACGTCCCAGGCATGACTCCGCACGAGCCCGAGCCTGCCCCCGCCCATCTCGCGGCCACCGCCCGTCGGCGCGCGGCGGACGCCCCCGATCCGGACCTCGCCCTCGTCACCCGCGGGCTGACCCAGCGGTTCGGGGACAAGCTGGCGCTGGACGCGCTGGACCTGGACGTCCCGGCCGGCTCGTTCTTCGGGGTGGTCGGGCCCAACGGGGCGGGCAAGACCACGGCCCTGTCCATGGCCACCGGGCTGCTGCGCCCGGACCACGGCCGCGCCTGGATCCACGGCGTCGACGTGTGGGAGCAGCCCCTCGAGGCCAAGCGCCGGGTCGGCGTGCTCGCCGACGGCGTGCGGACCTTCGATCGCCTCACGGGCGCGCAGCTCGTGACCTACGCCGGGCTGTTGCATGGCCTCGACGCGGACACCGTGGCCGAGCGGACCGCGGACCTGCTGCGGGTGATGGACCTGGAGGACGCGGGCCGCAAGCTCGTGGCCGACTACTCCGCCGGCATGACCAAGAAGGTGTCCCTGGCGGCCGCCATGGTCCACGCCCCGGACCTGCTCGTCCTGGACGAGCCGTTCGAGGCCGTGGACCCGGTCTCCGCCGCGAACATCCGGGACATCCTGCACTCGTATGTGGAGCGGGGCGGCACCGTGATCGTCTCGAGCCACGTGATGGACCTCGTCCAGCGCATGTGCACCCACGTCGCCGTGATCGCGGCCGGGACGCTGCGGGCCGCCGGCACGCTCGAGGAGGTCCGGGACGGGCGCGACCTCGAGGACCGCTTCGTGGACCTCGTCGGCGGCCGCCACGGCTCGGAGGGGCTGGCATGGCTCTGACGCTCGTCCGACTGCGCTGGACGCTGACCCTGAACCAGTGGCGCCGGTCCCCGTTCACCCTGGTGATGAGCGTGCTCGGCGCGCTGTACGTGCTCGGCATGGCCGCCGTGGCGGTGACGCTGCTCGTCACGGGCCTGCCCGCCCTGCCGGACGAGGCCCGCGGCGCCACGACCGTGCTGGCCGCCGCCGTCGTGGTGCTCGCCTGGCTCGTCATCCCGCCGTTCGTCACGGGCGTGGACGCCACGCTCGACCCGCACAGCTTCGTGCTCTTCCCCGTTCCGGCCCGCACCCTCATCGCCGGGCTGGTCCTGAGCGCCTTCACGACGCCGGTCGGGCTCGCCACGCTGGCCGTGCTGCTGGGCCTGGGGGCCAGCTGGTGGGACCGGCCGGCCGCGCTGGCGGCGGGCCTGGTCGGGGGCGCGCTCACCGCGGTGACCGCCGTGGCGATCGGCTCCGGCCTCGCCGGCCTCCTGGCCGCCTACGCGAGCCGGCGTCGGGTGCGGGACGTCGTCTCCGTCCTGCTGTTCATCCCGCTCATGCTCGGCGGCCTCGCCCTCTCGCGGGCCATCGCGTCGTTCGAGGACTTCCTGGCGATCGCGCCCCAGATCGCCCGCGGCGCGGCGTGGACCCCGTTCGGGGCGGGCCCCGCCGCGGCGTGGGCGGCCGCCGAGGGCCGCGGCGCCGCCGTCGCGCTCCACCTCGCGGTGGCGGCCGCCTGGTGCCTGGCCGCCCTGGCCCTGTGGCACCTGGCCGTGCGCCGCACCGTGGAGCCGGTGGCCGTGGGCGGCGGTCGGTCCCGCCGCGTCGCCGCGGGAGCGGACCCGACGCCGCTTCGCTGGCTGGGCCGACCGGCCACGGGCCCGCGCACCGCGATCGCGGCCCGCGCCCAGCGCTACTGGCTGGCCGACCCGCGGTACGCGGCCGGGCTCATCATCATCCCGCTCATGGCCGTCCTGCTGTGGTTCACCGGGGGCATGGCCGGGGAGGGGGGTCCCGGACTGGGCCTGCTGCTGGTCCTCGGGCCGATCACCGCCTGGTCCCTGGCCTACTCGATCTCCGCGGACATCGCCTACGACCACACGGCGTTCCACCTTCACGTCGTCTCGGGCGTGCGGGGCGTGGACGACCGCTGGGGCCGGGTCCTGGGCCTGGCGGGCTGGGGCGTGCCGATGATCCTCCTCGTGACGACGGCGACGGTGGCGGCGGCGGGGGAGTGGTCCCTCCTGGCGCCGATGCTGGGCCTGGCCCTCGGCCTGTTCGGGACGACCGCCGGGCTGTCCGCGTTCGTCTCCGCCCGTTTCGTGTACCCCGTGCCGAAGCCGGGAGACAGCCCGTTCAAGACGCCGCAGGGTGCGGCCATGCGCACGATGCTCGTCCAGGGCGTCTCGCTGCTGGTGAGCCTCGCGCTCGCGGTGCCGTTCCTGGCGCCCTTCGTGGTCTGGCTCGTCACCGGGGCCGCCGTGTGGGGTTGGGTGACGGTGGCCCTCGGGCTCGCGTGGGGCGCCGTCGCGCTGTGGCTGGGCGTGCGCCTGGGGGCGCGCTGGTACGACCGCGCGCAGGCCGAGACCTACCAGGCCGTGGCCGCCTTCTGAGGGGCGCGGCTAGACTGGCCTGCATGAGTGTGACCGGCGAACCCGACCTGAACGACCCCTTCGCGCCCGCCGGCGGCGGCACGTCCGTCCTCGAGCGTGAGGAGCTGCGGCAGGAGATCGAGCCGGGCGACCACGAGCGCTTCGCCCACTACGTCCGCAAGGAGAAGATCACGGAGTCCGCCGTCACCGGCGCCCCCGTGATCGCCCTGTGCGGCAAGGTGTGGGTGCCGGGCCGGGACCCGAACAAGTTCCCCGTGTGCCCCACGTGCAAGGAGATCTACGAGGGCCTGCGCGAGCCGCAGGACGGCGGCGACGGCGACGGCGGCGGCAAGCGCGGTGGCTGGTTCGGAGGCCGCGGCCGTGGCTGACGGCCGCTCCCTGACGAGCGGCACCCCGGACGGCAGCGTCCAGCACGACCTGTTCCACATCGGCGAGGACCTTCCCCCCGCCATGCCCGAGCGCGCGGCGTGGGGGACGGCCCCCAAGCTGCGCCAGTGGCAGCAGGAGGCGCTGGAGCGCTACCTCCAGACCGCCCCGCAGGACTTCCTGGCGGTCGCGACCCCCGGCGCGGGCAAGACGACGTTCGCGCTGCGCGTGGCCAAGATCCTGATGGACTCCGGCGTCGTGCAGCGGCTGACCGTCGTCGCGCCCACGGACCACCTCAAGCGTCAGTGGGCGGACAACGCCGCGCGCGTCGGCATCGCCATCGACCCGAACTTCAAGAACGCCGACGGGCGGCACGGCGCCGAGTACCGCGGGGTGGCACTGACGTACGCCCAGGTGGCGAACAAGCCCGTCCTGCACCGCAACCGCACCGAGGCCGCCAAGACGCTGGTGATCCTGGACGAGATCCACCACGGCGGCGACGCCCTGAGCTGGGGCGAGGGCATCCGTGAGGCGTTCGAGCCGGCCACGCGGCGGCTGTCCCTGACCGGCACCCCGTTCCGCTCGGACACCGCCTACATCCCCTTCGTCCGCTACGAACTCGGTGCGGACGGCATCGAGCGGTCGAAGGCGGACTACACGTACGGCTACGGCCCGGCGCTGCGGGACCACGTGGTGCGCCCGGTGATCTTCATGGCCTACTCCGGGCAGATGCGCTGGAAGACCTCCACCGGCGAGGTCATGGAGGCTCAGCTCGGCGAGGCCGCCACGAAGGACATCACCGCCTCCGCGTGGCGCACCGCGCTGGACCCGGCGGGCGAGTGGATCCCGTCCGTGCTGCGCGCGGCCGACCGGCGGCTCAGCGAGGTGCGCCGCAACGTGCCCGACGCCGGCGGTCTCGTGATCGCCACGGACCACCAGGACGCGCGCGCGTACGCCGCGCAGCTCGAGGCGCTGACCGGCCAGCGGCCGGCCGTGATCCTCTCAGACGACAAGGGCGCCTCGGACCGCATCGAGGAGTTCGCCGCGTCGGACGAGCGATGGATGGTGGCGGTGCGCATGGTGTCCGAGGGCGTGGACGTGCCCCGCCTGTGCGTGGGCGTGTACGCCACGTCCACGTCGACGCCCCTGTTCTTCGCCCAGGCCGTGGGCCGCTTCGTGCGCTCCCGGCGGCGCGGGGAGACCGCCTCGGTGTTCCTGCCGTCCGTGCCCGCGCTCATGCTGCTGGCCAACGAGATGGAGCTCGAGCGGGACCACGCGCTGGACCGCAAGGAGGGCGCCGTCGAGGTCGAGGACCTCGAGGACGCCCCCGAGGAGGACCTCATCGCGGAGGCCAACCGGGCCGAGAGCGGCTCGGACGCGCTGACACGGGAGAAGTTCGAGGCCCTCGAGTCCCGGGCGAGCTTCGACAAGGTGCTCTTCGACGGCGGCGAGTTCGGCCTCGGCGGCGCCGTCGGCTCGGAGGAGGAGCAGGACTTCCTCGGCATCCCGGGCCTGCTGGACGCCGAGCAGGTCTCCGCCCTGCTGCGGCAGCGGCAGGCCGAGCAGATCCAGCGCCGGCCGCGTGCGCAGGCGGCCGAGCCCGCCGACGTCGTGGACCACCGGCGGATGAAGGAGCTGCGCTCCGAGCTGTCCAAGACGGTGTCCGCCTGGGCGGCCCGTTCCGGCCAGCCGCACGGGGTGATCCACAACCGCCTGCGGGAGATCTCCGGCGGCCCCGCCGTGGCCCAGGCCTCCCGCGAGCAGCTGGAGAAGCGGCTGAGCACCCTGCGCGGGTGGTTCGTCGGCCGGACCTGAGGTCCGTCGGGGTCGCGGCGGGCGCCATCCCGGCCCTGGTCGGCGCGCTGTGTCAGGAGCTCGTGGACATCGTGGCCATCGTCAACGCGCTGCGCGCCATGAAGCCCGGCCCGCACGAGGCCGAGCGGCTCGGCGATCTCGCCGCCGCCCCCGCTCGGGGGCAGCGGCAGGCCGTGCCGGCCTGGGCGCCGGGCTCAGCCGTCCCGGGACTGGAAGCGCACGAAGGCGCGTAGCTCGTCGCCCTCCACGTCACGGGACTCGCGGAATCCATGGGCCTCGTAGAAGGCGCGCTGGCGCTCCTCGGTGTCCGTGAGCAGCACGTGCTGACGCACATGGCCGAACCGGGCGAAGACGCGGCGCAGCAGCTCGGAGGCGATGCCGCGGCGCTGGTGCCCCGGATCCACGAGGATGTCCTGCAGGTAGGCGATGGTGTGTCCGTCGGAGACCACGCGGGCCAGGCCGACCAGACGGCCGCCGTCGAAGGCGGTCACCACGGTGGCCGAGCCCTGCAGCCCGCCCATGAGCGTGTCCGTGTCCGCCGTGTAGGCGGACCAGCCCACGGCGTCGTAGAGGGCGCGCACGTCGTCGGCGGCCGGGATCGCCCCGGAGAGGTAGCGGATGCCGTCCCGGTCTGCGGCGATGGGGGAGTCGGTCATGGCTGCTCTCCTCGTCTGCGTCGGGCGCCGGCTCCGGCACGCCCGCCGGGGCCGCGTGCCTCCATCATGCCGCACGTCGTGACATTCGTCACTGCCGCGACGTGCGGCGCCTCAGAGGCGACGCGGGCGCTGCGCGGGTTCGAACCCGCTCACGAGGTCGCCAGGATGGCCCCGGCGGCCTCCATCTCGTGGAGCGCGGCCTGGGCGGCCGCCTCGTCGACGCCGGCGACCAGGTCGGTCAGCACGGTGACCTCGTAGCCGGCGTCGAGGCCGTCGAGCACGGTGGCGCGCACGCAGTGGTCCGTGGCGATGCCCACCACGGTGATCGCGTCCACGCCCTGCTCCCGCAGCCACTCGTCCAGGCCGGGCGCGCCGGCCTCCACGGCGGCCGCGGCCACGGCGGTGGCCCCGTACGGGCCGACGGTCCCGGAGGGGCGCTCGCCCGCGGCCCCGGTCGGGACGGCGTCGGGCTCGCCGAGGGCGCCGTCGAAGCCGGAGTAGGCGTCCGTGTGCAGGCCCTTGAGGAACTCGGCGTCGAGGTGCTCGACGTCCAGGTCGGGGTGCAGCTCGGCGCCGGCGGTGCCGGCCACACAGTGCACCGGCCAGGTGGTGCGGAAGTCCGGCTCGGCGCCGGTGGCCACGGCGAAGTGCGTGCCCGGGTCGACGTGCCAGTCGCGCGTGGCGGCTACGGCCGCGTAGGCGTCCGCGTGCTCTGCCAGGTGCTCGCTGACCCCGGCCGCGACGGCGGCGCCGCCGGTCACGCCGAGGGCGCCGCCCTCGCAGAAGTCGTTCTGCACGTCCACGATCACCAGGGCGCGGTTCAGGTTCTCCACGGGTCAGTCCTCCAGGAAGATGGTCGGGATGGCGGGGTCGCCCGGCTGCAGGCGGCCCACCGAGGCGGGCAGCTCGCGCAGGGAGGCGGCGTGCCGCTCGGCGGCGCGGGTGACGGCCTCGGGGCCGGTCCAGCCCTCGGCCAGCTCGCCGGCGTGCACGAAACGGTGCAGCAGGGGACGGTCGTCGGCGTCGGGCGCGGCGCCGCGGTTGACGCCGATCACCTCGGCGGTGGCCCGGCCCCGCCGGTCGCGGCGGCGCGCGGCCTCCTTGCGGCCGCCCCGGCTGGCCTTGCCGGAACTGGCCTTGGCCACGTCCACCCACGTGCCGTCGTCGTCCTGGCGGGCCACGAGCTTGTAGACCATGGAGGCGGTGGGCGCGCCGGATCCGGTGACCAGGCGCGTGCCCACGCCGTACGAGCTGACGGGGGCGGAGCGCAGGGCGGCGATCGCGTACTCGTCCAGGTCCGAGGTGACCATGATCCCGGTCTCGGTGTTGCCCAGCTCGTCGAGCAGCTCGCGCACCCGGTGGGCCTGGATCACCAGGTCGCCGGAGTCGACCCGGACGTTCCGCAGGGCCGGGCCGGCCACCTCGACCGCGGTGCGTACGCCCTCCTCCACGTCATAGGTGTCCACGAGGAGGGTGGTGTCCGCCCCGAGCGCGGCGACCTGGGCCTCGAAGGCGGCGCGCTCCGAATCGTGCAGCAGGGTGAAGGAGTGGGCGGCGGTGCCGACGGTCGGGATGCCGTACCGGCGGCCCGCCTCGAGGTTCGAGGTCGCGGTGAAGCCCGCGATGGCCGCGGCGCGAGCGGCGGCCACGGCGGACTCCTCGTGCGTGCGGCGCGAACCCATCTCGGCGCACGGGCGGCCGTCCGCGACGGACGTCATGCGGGAGGCGGCGGAGGCCACGGCGGAGTCGTAGTTGTAGATGGAGAGCAGGTAGGTCTCCAGGATGCACGCCTCGGCGAACGTCGACTCCACCTGCAGGAGGGGGGAGTGCGGGAAGTAGGCCTCGCCCTCGGCGTAGCCCACGATGTCGCCCGTGAACTCGTAGTCGGCGAGCCAGGCCAGCGTGGCGTCGTCGAGGGCGGTGGTGTCCGCGAGGAAGTCGAGCTCGGGCGTGTCGAACCGGAAGCGGGACAGGCCCTCCAGCGCGCGGCCCACGCCGGCCACCACGCCGTAGCGGCGGCCGCTGGGCAGGCGTCGCGTGAACAGCTCGAAGCGGGAGCGGCGGTGCGCGGTGCCGGCCTTCAGCGCGGCCTGGAGCATGGTCAGCTCGTAGTGGTCGGTCATCAGCGCCGTGGGGATCTGCCAGTCGTCGGCGGTCCGCGGGGCGCTGGGCACGGGGTTCTGGCTCACGCGCCCACCCTAGTGGACCGTCGCGGGGCCGGTCCTGGCCCGCTCGCCTCGTACACTGGGGCGCATGTCCGTGCTGACCCGCCACGATCCGTCCGCGCCGCGCGCCGTGCGTCCAGCGCCGGGCGAGTCCGTCCCCGCCGGCGCCGCCGACACCGCCCTGCTGGAGCGGCCGCACGAGGACACGGCACGGGACCGGCCGTGGAACGTCGTGGTGTGGAACGACCCGGTGAACCTGATGAGCTACGTCGCCTACGTGTTCCGCACCCACTTCGGCTACTCCGCCGCCAAGGCGCAGCGGCTCATGCTCGAGGTCCACGAGCGGGGCCGGTCCGTGGTGGCGACGGGCACCAAGGAGAAGGCCGAGCTGCACGTGGGCGCGATGCACGGCTACGGGCTGTGGGCCACGCTGGAGCAGGCGGAGGACTGAGGAGGGGCATGGCAGAACGGTTCCGCTGGACGCGGCGGGGGTACACGGCGCAGCTGGAGCTGCCGGAGGTGCGCCTGCTGCGCGGGCTGGTCAGGGACGTCGTCGCCCTGCTCGAGGGCCGACGCGCGGACGTGCGCCCCGCCGAGGCGGACCCCGCCGGGGCCGTGGCCGCCGACGACGGCGTCGACACGCTCGACGACATCCCGGCGTTGCCGCCGTCCGTCCCTGCCGCGGAGGACGCGGGCCCCGTGGCCGGACTCGACGAATCCGACGCCGCGTTCTGGGGGCTGGTCTCCGGTCTGCACCTGAGCCAGGACCCGGAGCCGCAGCGCTCGGCCCCGGCCGACCCGGCCGTCGCACGCCTGCTGCCGGATGCGATGCCCCGGGCCGGCGCCGCCGAGCAGGGCGCCCACCGGGCCCTGACCGAGGACGCCCTGTCCGAGGGGAAGCTCGCGGACGCGCGCCTGGCACTCGAGCTGCTGCGCTCGACGCGCGTGGAGGTGCCGCATGACCAGGCGCCGGCCTTCGGCCGCGCGCTCAACGACGTGCGCCTCGTCCTCGCCGCCCGCCTGGGCGTCGAGACCGAGGAGGACGCCGCCCGCGTGCACGCCGTGGACGACTGGCGCAGCGCGGAGGACGTCGAGTCCACCATGGCCCTGCTCTACAACTTCACCTCGTGGCTGCTGGAGACGCTCATGACGGAGATGCTCAGCGAGCTGCCCGAGGGTTCGGACGAGTCCGCTCCGGGCGCCGGGGACGCGGAGGACGAGCAGTGACCGGCCGGCGCACCGTCGTGGACGCCGCCGCGCCGATCGGCGTGTTCGACTCGGGCGTGGGCGGGCTGACCGTGGCCCGGGCGATCATGGACCAGCTGCCCCACGAGTCCATCCTCTACGTGGGCGACACGGAGCACTCGCCGTACGGCCCGCGGCCCATCGCCGAGGTGCGGGCCCTCGCCCTGGCGATCATGGACGAGCTCGTCGCGCGGGGCGTCAAGGCGCTCGTGATCGCGTGCAACTCCGCGTCGGCCGCCGTGCTGCGCGACGCCCGCGAGCGCTACACGGGAGGCCACGGCATCCCCGTGATCGAGGTGATCCAGCCCGCCGTGCGCCGCGCCGTGGCCGCCACCCGCACGGGCCGGATCGGCGTGATCGGCACCGAGGCGACCGTCGGGTCCCGCGCCTACGAGGACTCGTTCTCGGCCGCCCCGCACCTCGAGATCACCTCGGTCGCGTGCCCGCGGTTCGTGGAGTTCGTGGAGGCCGGCATCACCACCGGCCCCGAACTGCTGGAGACCGCCCGGGAGTACACGGCCCCGCTGCGTGCGGCGGGTGTGGACACCCTCGTGCTGGGATGCACCCACTACCCGTTGCTGACCGGCGCGCTCTCCCTCGTGATGGGGGAGGACGTCTCGCTCGTCTCCTCCGCGGAGGAGACCGCCAAGGACCTCTACCGGGAGCTGGTCCGCCTCGGCCTCGAGCACCCCCACTCGGCCGCGGGCTCCGGCCAGGCCACCCGCCACCGCTTCGCCGCCACCGGCGACCCCGACCACTTCCAGGCCCTCGCGCGCCGCTTCCTCGGACCCGAGGTCGAGTCCGTGCGACGCCTGGAGACGATCGGCGCGCCCCGCCCCGCGGCCGCGCCGGTCCCGACGCGCTCGACGGCCTCCGTCCGGCCGGGCGCCGAGCAGGAGGGTGTGACGTGAAGCTGACCATCATCGGGGCCTCCGGGTCCTTCCCCGGCCCGGGCTCGCCCGCCTCGTGCTACCTCCTCACCGCCGAGGGCGTGGCCGAGGACGGCGTCACCCCGCGCACGTGGCGGATCCTGCTGGACCTCGGCAACGGCGCCCTCGGCGTGCTGCAGCGCTACGTCGAGCTCGAGGACCTGGACGGCATCCTGCTCTCCCATCTGCACCCGGACCACTTCATGGACCTGTGCGGGATGCACGTGGCCATCCGCTGGAACCCGGCCGGCTGGGGCCGCGGCCGGCTGCCCGTCTACGGACCCGCCGGCACCGCCGACCGCATCGCCGAGGCGTACGGGATGGACCCCGAGCCGGGGATGCACCAGGACTTCGAGTTCCGGTGCTGGACCGCCGGCCGCACCGAGCGGCTGGGTCCGTTCCGGTTCACCCCGGTCCCCGTGCGCCATCCCATCGACGAGGCCTACGCGATCCGGGTCGAGGTGGACCGCGTCGACGACGACGGCGACGTCACCACCCGCGTGCTCACCTACTCCGGGGACACCGACGCGTGTGAGGGGCTCGTCGAGGCCGCGCGGGACGCGGACGTGTTCCTGTGCGAGGCCGCCTTCCACGAGGGCCGGGACGACGGCATCGACGGCGTCCACCTGACCGGCCGACGGGCCGGTGAGACGGCGGCGCAGGCCGGGGCCCGGAAGCTGCTGCTCACCCACCTGCCGGTGTGGAACGATCCGCAGCGCGCCGTCCAGGAGGCCCGCGAGGTGTACGCCGGCCCGCTGGCGGTCGCCGTCTCGGGGCTGAGCTACGGCGTCTGAGGGCGTGCCTAGACTGGAGGCCATGAGCTCTCCCGCCACCACCGCCCCACGCCCGGACGGCCGCGCCGTCGACGAGCTGCGCCCCATCACCATCACCCGGGGCTGGTCCCGGCAGGCGGAGGGCTCGGCCCTGATCGAGTTCGGGAACACCCGCGTGCTGTGCACCGCCTCCTTCACCGAGGGCGTGCCGCGCTGGCTCAAGGGCGAGGGGACCGGCTGGGTCACCGCCGAGTACGCGATGCTCCCGCGGGCCACCAACGAGCGCAGCCAGCGCGAGTCCGTCAAGGGCCGGATCGGCGGGCGCACCCACGAGATCTCCCGCCTGATCGGCCGGTCCCTGCGTGCCGTCATCGACCTGTCCGCCCTGGGGGAGAACACCATCGTCCTGGACTGCGACGTCCTCGACGCCGACGGAGGCACCCGCACCGCCGCCATCACGGGCGCCTACGTCGCCCTCGCCGAGGCGGTGGCCTGGGCGCGGCGGGAGGGGATCCTCGCGAAGGGCGCCGCCGTCCTCAAGGACTCCGTCGCCGCGGTGTCCGTGGGCATCGTGGACGGGGTGCCCGTCCTCGACCTGCCGTACGTGGAGGACGTGAAGGCGGAGACGGACATGAACGTGGTCGTCACCGGCGCCGGGGAGTTCGTGGAGGTGCAGGGCACCGCCGAGGGCGTGCCGTTCACCCGCGCCGAGCTGGACACCCTGCTGGACCTGGCCCTGATCGGCACGGGCGAGCTGGCCCGCATCCAGGCCCAGACCCTGGCCGCCGCCACGGAGGACCGGGCGTGAGCGCGCCCGCCTCCTCGCCGTCGGGCCTGCCGGAGGGCGCCCGCGTCGTGCTCGCCACGCACAATGCGGGCAAGGTGCGCGAGCTGCGGCAGCTGCTCGCCGGCGCCGTGCCCGGCCTCGACGCGGAGACCGCGGTGGTGGACGCGGGCGCCGTGGGCGCCCCGGACGTCGTCGAGGACGGCGTCACGTTCGCCCAGAACGCGCTGAAGAAGGCCCGCGCCGTGGCCGCGCACACCGGGCTGATCGCCGTCGCGGACGACTCCGGTCTGGCCGTGGACGTGCTGCACGGCGCCCCCGGGATCTTCTCGGCCCGCTGGGCCGGGCGCCACGGGGACGACCGTGCCAACCTCGAGCTGCTGCTGGCCCAGCTGGCCGACGTGCCGGACGAGCATCGGGGCGCCCAGTTCGTGTGCGCCGCCGCGCTCGCCGTCCCCAGCGGCCCGGACGCCGCGGGCACCCGGGCCATCCACGTCGAGCACGTGGAGCACGGCCGCCTGCCCGGCACGCTGCTGCGCGAGCCCGTGGGGGACGGCGGCTTCGGCTACGACCCGATCCTGCGCCCCGAGGGCCGGGACGTGTCCACCGCGCAGCTGAGCCCCGAGGACAAGAACGCGATCAGCCACCGGGGGCACGCCTTCCGCGCCCTGCTGCCCTACCTGGTGGACGCGCTCGACGCGCGCCCGTGAGCGGCGGGCGCGTCCCCGTGCCGGGGCTGGACTTCACCGCGATCGACTTCGAGACCGCCAACGGCTTCCGCGGCTCCCCGTGCGCCGTGGGCGCCGTCCGGGTGCGGGACGGGGTCATGGTGGAGCGCGCCGAGTGGCTGATCCGTCCGCCCGTCGGCTTCGACCGGTTCGATCCCCGCAACGTGCGCATCCACGGCATCACCGAGGACCGCGTCCTGGACGCCCCCCGGTTCGCGCAGGTGTACGACGAGCTCGCGGACTTCGTGGGGACGGACGTGCTCGCGGCGCACAACGCGGGCTTCGACGTCGGCGTCATCGAGTCCGGCCTCGAGGTCTCCGGCCGGGACGTGCCGGGCCTGGAGTTCGTGTGCACCCTGGTGCTGGCGCGCCGCGTCTACGACCTGCCCTCGTACGCCCTGCCCTCCGCGGCGCGCGAGGCCGGGTTCACCCCGGGGCGCCACCACGACGCACTGGCCGACGCCGAGGCCTGCGCGGCCATCCTCGTGGACATCGGCCGGCGCGTGCTGGGGGCGCCGCCGGCCGACGCGGACGTCCTGCCGGGGCTGACCGACGCGCCGGCCGGCCGCGGCGTCGACCGCCTGATGCGGGCCCAGGGGCTGAGCGTCAGCGTCCTCGCCCCCCGGGCGGCGGGATCGGGCTCCGAGTCGAAGGCCACCCGCCAGGCCCGGCGCACCGAGGGCGTCTTCGACGCGCGGGTCCCGCTGCGGGACGAACGCGCCATGCCCGACTTCATGCGCTGGCCGGACGAGGGCGTCAATCCGCTCCCGAACCCGGCCGCCGACCCGGGCCACCCCCTGTTCGGCCAGACCGTGGTGTTCACGGGCGGCATCGGCATGTCGCGTCAGAGTGCCAAGACGCGCGCGGCCGCGCACGGCGCGCAGACCGCGAACCGGGTGGGCGCGGCCACCACGATGCTCGTCGTGGGGGACGGCTTCGAGGCCGCGGACCTGCACCGCCCCCGCGCCGAGGACGGGGCACCGCAGGCCGTGACCACGGCGCTGGCGCACCGCAAGACGCGGGACGCCCTGCGCCGGCGGGACCGTGGGCAGGCCATCGCCCTGGTCTCCGAGGGGGAGTTCCTGCAGATGCTCGACGGGAACCGGCCGGACGCCGCGCGCTGAGCCGCTCAGGTGGTCGCGGCGTTCCAGCGCCGGGCGGCCTCCAGGACGACCTCGCGCTCGGCGATCCACCCCGGGACGGAGGCCTCGGCCGCGGCGCGGTCCGCGGGGTCGTGCGCACCGAACACGGCGGTGCCGTGCGCCGCGCCGAGCACCTGCCCGGCCAGCGAGGCCGTGGAGTCGGAGTCGCCGTCGTGGTTCACGCCGATCCGCAGCGCCAGGGCGAGCGCCGCCGCCGGATCGACCGGGTGCGCCGCCTGCGCGGTGAGCGCGGCATACAGCGCGATCGCCAGGGCCTCCTCCGCGACCCAGCCCTCGCCGAGCGCGGTGGGGAGGGCGCCGGGGGCGCCGGGGTCGGCGTCGACGGTGCCGGCCAGGTCGACCGCCGCGGCGACGGCGGCGCGGGTCTGCTCGGCCTCCTCGCCCAGGCCGTCGAGCCACGCGCGGGCATGCGCGACCGCGGCGGCCAGGTCCAGGCCACGCAGCAGCGCCGCGACGACGAGGGCGTAGGCCGCCGCCGCGACCCACGCGGTGGGGTGGCCGTGCGTGAGGACGGCCCCCTGGCGGGCGAGGGACACGACGTGCGGGTCCTCGAGCCCCGGGACCATCCCGTACGGGGCCGAGCGCATCACCGTCCCGCAGCCCTTCGAGCCCGGGTTGTGCGGGTCGCCCGGCAGGCCCATCCCCGGTTCGGCGAGCCCGCTCAGGCACGCGGTGCCCGGCGCGCGGCGCACCTTCAGCTCCGCGTGCGCGTCGATCCAGCGGGGCGGGGCCGGGGGAGCGCCCTCGGGCAGCGCGCCGTCCTGCGTGGCGAACCAGCGCAGGCACGCGAGCCACACGCACGCGGCGGGATCGGCCGGGACGCCGTCGTTCTGCCACTCGATCCACTCGAGCAGGCCGTCGAGCACGTACAGCGTCAGCTGCGTGTCGTCGGTGATCGGCAGGGCGTGGGCGCCCTCCTGGGCGAGCAGGTCCGCGGCGTCGGTGACGCCGGCGGGGCCGTGCACCGCAGCGATCCCCGACGCGGGGGTGAACTCGACGACGCCGCCCAGCGCGTCCCCGGCGGCACCGGCCGCGAGGAGGGCCAGGACCCGATCGGCGTGCTCGGGGCCGGGCAGGGGCATGGACGAGGAGGCGGTGGGATCGGGCGCGGTGGCGGACATGCCGCCATCGTACGAGCTGCACCGCGTCGTGCTTATCCCGTCCGCACCCTCCCTAGAGTGGGCCGCATGATCCTGCTGCACACCTCGGACTGGCATCTGGGCCGGTCGTTCCACGGCACCGGGCTGCTCGAGGCCCAGGAGGAGGTCCTGGACGCCCTGGTCGCGACCGTGACGGAGCGCGGCGTGGACGTCGTCCTGCTGGCCGGGGACGTGTACGACCGCGCGCTGCCGCCGGCGGAGGCCGTCCGGCTGCTGGACCGGACGCTCACCCGGCTGCACGCGGCCGGCGCCCAGGTGGTGCTCACGAGCGGCAACCACGACTCGGCCGTGCGCCTCGGCTTCGGCGGCGGACTCCTGGCGGCCGCGGGCGTGCACGTGCGCGCGGACGCGGCGGAGCTGGACCGCCCGGTGCTGCTCGCCGAGCCCGGGGTCGACGGCGGCGCGGGCCAGACCGTGGCCGTCTACGGCATCCCCTACCTCGAACCGCGTCACCAGGGACCGGCCTGGGGCGTGGAGCCCCACCACACGGCCGTGCTGACGGAGGCGGTCCGCCGCGTCCACGCCGATCTGGCCGCCCGCCGCGCCGCGGCGCCGGAGCCGGTGGCCGCCGTCGTGCTCGCCCACCTGTTCGCGGCCGGGGGCCACGGCTCCGAGTCCGAACGGGACATCGGCGAGGGCGAGCACGTCGAGCCGGACGCCCCGCCCGAGATGCTGGTGGGCACGCTGGGGCAGGTGCCGGTCTCCGTGTTCGACGGGCTCGACTACGCGGCCCTGGGCCACCTGCACGGCCGCCAGCGGCTGGCCGAGCACGTGCGGTACTCCGGTTCTCCGCTGCCGTACTCCTTCTCCGAGGCGGGCCACCGCAAGGGCGGCTGGCTCGTCCACGTCACGGGCGGGGCCGTCACCGGCGTCGAGGCCGTGGACTGGGACGCCGGGCGGCGCCTGGCGGTGCTGTCCGGGCCGATCGAGGACCTGCTGGAGTCCCCGGAGTTCGCGTGGGCGGAGCAGTGCTGGGTGCAGGTCACCGTCACCGACGACGAACGCCCCGAGCGGGCCCTGGAGCGCCTGAAGACCCGGTTCCCCTCCGTGCTCGTCTTCCGCCACGAACCGGCCGGCGGGAGGCGGGCCCGGGAGCGGACCTACGCCCAGGTCCTGCGGCAGGCGCCCTCGGACCACGCGCTCGCGGTCGGTTTCGTGGACCACGTCCGGCAGCGGCCGGCCAGCGAGGCCGAGCAGGACCTGCTGCGGGACGCCCTCGAGGCCGCTCGCGCGGGGGAGGTGCGCGCATGAGGATCCATCGGATGCGCCTGGAGGGGCTCGGGCCCTACGCCCAGGCGCAGGACGTCGACTTCGACCGGCTCAACGCGGCCGGCCTGTTCCTGCTGGACGGGCCCACCGGCGCGGGCAAGTCCACGGTGCTGGCCGCGCTGTGCTTCGCCCTCTACGGGACCGTGCCGGGCGGACGGTCGGCCGAGTCGCTCGTGACCACGCTTCGCGAACCCGGCGCGGTGATCCCCGAGGTGCAGGTCGAGTTCACCGTGCAGGGCCGGCGCTTCGAGGTGGTCCGCTCGCCCAAGCACGAGCGACCCCGCCGACGACGCAGCGCGGCGGGGGGCGCCACCGTCAGCACGCAGGCCACGGTCTCCCTGCGGGAACGCGTGGCCGGGGAATGGACGGCGCCGCTCACCCGGGCGGACGAGGTCGGCCAGCAGATCGCGGCCGTCCTGCACCTGGACGCCGAGCAGTTCATGCAGGTGGTCCTGCTGCCCCAGGGGCAGTTCGCCCAGTTCCTCACCGCGAAGTCGGATGAGCGCCGCGTCCTGCTGCGGCGGCTCTTCGGCACGCAGCGCTTCGACGGCGTCGAGGAGAACCTGCGCGTCGAGACGGCCCGGCTGGACACCGCGGTGGCCGTGGACGCGGACGTGGCCCGGACCGCGCGGGCGCAGCTGGCCGAGGCGCTCCACGAGGCGCTCGGCCCGGACTGGCATGCGCCGGAGCCGTCACCGGACACGGACGACCGGGTGCTCGCCCTCGCCGCCGAGCGCGCGGGTCGCGCCCACGAGGACGCGCGGGCCGGCCTCGCCACGG
The DNA here is from genome assembly GCF_053627595.1 of Micrococcus sp. 140720015-1. Lineage (NCBI taxonomy): Bacteria > Bacillati > Actinomycetota > Actinomycetes > Micrococcales > Micrococcaceae > Micrococcus > Micrococcus sp. 140720015-1. The sequence goes on along the minus strand of NZ_JBSEYC010000002.1, from coordinate 264,195 downwards.
CCCGCGCCGCGGAGCAGCGGGCCCGGGTGACGGCGCGTGAGCTGGAGACCCGAGGGCGGGACCTGGCCGCGGCCGAGGCGTGGGCGAGCCGTCGACGCGACCACGACGCCGAGGCCGAGACCGCCGCCGCACGGCGCCGCGCCGTCGACGCCCATGAGCGCGCCGGGCGGGTGCTCGCGGCCGCCCAGCGGGCCACCGCGGCGGCGGACGCCGCCGGCACCGCGTCGGAGACGGTGACGGAGGCCCTGGCGCACGTCGAGGACGAGCCGACCGCGGCGGCGTGGCTCGCCGCCGCCCGGGCGGACGGGGCCGCCGACGCGCCCGCCTCCCGCCAGGCGCTGGGGGAGGCCGAGCGCGCCGCGGAGGCGGTGGCGCGCGCCGTCCAGGACCGTGCCCGGATGGGCGAGCTGGAGCAGGAGGCGGCCGCCGCGGCGGAGCGGCGGGCCGAGATCGGCCGCGACCGCGCCGCCCTGGTCGAGTCCCGCCCCGAGCGTGAGGCGGCCGTCGCGGCACACCGCGCGGCCGTCGAACGCGGCACCGAGCGTCTCGGCGCCCGGGAGGCCGTGGACCGCGCCGTGTCCGAGGCTGCCGCGCGCCGCACGGCCGCCGAGGCCGCGGCCGCCCGCGCCGTCGAGGCAGAGACCGCGGCCCGGGCCCACCGGGAGGCACAGGAGCGGCGACGCGAGGCCGCCGAACGGCACGTCGGTCTGCTGCGTGTCCGGTACGAGCAGGCCGCCTCCGACCTGGCGGAGCGGCTCGTGCCCGGCGAGCCGTGCGCCGTGTGCGGCTCGCCCGAGCACCCGGCCCCGGCCGCCACCGCGGACACCACGGTGACCGAGGTGGACGTGCGGGACGCCGAGCAGGCCCGGACCGCGGCCGACCGCGCCGCGACCGACGCCGAGACCGCCCTGCGCGCCGCCGAGCAGACCCTCCGCACGGCGCGCGAGGCCGCCGCCGGGCTCGCACCCGAGGCTGCGCGGGAGGCGCTCGAGCGCGCCGAGGCCGAACGGGCCGCGCTGGACCAGGCGGCGAAGGACCTCGCCGCGGACCGCCGTCGGCTGACCGCCGCCGAGAAGACGCTCGCCAGGGCCGACGAGACCGCCGCCGCGCTCGCGGCCGAGGACGGCCGGCTCGCCGAGGCCGCCGCCCACCGTGCCGCCCGGCTGACCGAGCTGCGGGACGCCGTCGAGGCCGCCCGCGGCGACGCCGAGACCCTCGACGCCCGCCGCGACCAGGTCACCGCCGCACGCCGGGTCCTGGCCGCCCTCGCTGCGGCGCAGGACGAGGACGCGCGCACCCGGGCGGTCGCCGACGAGACCGGCCAGGCGCTCACCGCCGCACTGGTCGAACAGCGCTTCGACGACGTCGACGCGGCGCGCGCGGCCCGCCTCGAGGAGACGGACGCCGCCGCCCGCGCGGCCGCCGTGCAGGAGTGGGACGCCGAACGGGCCCGCCTCGCCGAGCTCGAGGCGAGCGAGCCCGTCCGCCGGGGCCGCGCCCTCGCCGAGGCGGGCGTCGAGCCGCCGACCGAGGAGCAGAACCGCGCCGCCGCCGAGGCGCTCGCCGCGGCCGAGGCCACGAGCTCGTCCCGGGCGACGGCGGTCGGGCGACTCGATTCGCTCGTCGCCACGGTGCGCCGCCAGTCGGCCGCCCTGACCGAGGTCCTGGAGCGGTCCGCCGGGCTCATCGCCGAGCACACGCGGGTGCGGGGGCTGCTCGACCTCGTCCGCGGCGGCGGGGAGAACCTGCTCAAGATGCCCCTGACGAGCTACGTCCTCGCCGGGCGGCTCGAGGAGGTCGCCGCCGCGGCCACCGAGCGTCTGCTCGCCATGACGGACCAGCGGTATTCGATCGAGTACTCCGACGCCGTGGGCGGGCGCGGGAACAAGGGCCTCGAGCTCGTCATCCGGGACCACTACGTGGACGAGACGCGCCACCCGGCCACGCTCTCGGGCGGCGAGACCTTCATGGCCTCCCTCGCCCTCGCCCTGGGGCTCGCGGACACCGTGCAGGCCGAAGCCGGCGGCATCGAACTGGACACGCTCTTCGTGGACGAAGGCTTCGGCTCCCTCGACGCGGACACCCTCGACGACGTCCTGGACGTCGTGGACACCCTGCGGACCGGCGGCCGGACCGTGGGCCTCGTCTCCCACGTCGAACGGATGCGGCAGGAGATCGGCGTGCGCCTCGAGGTGCGCAAGGACCGGCGCGGCTCGAGCCTCGCGGTGCACGACGGCGCCTGAGCGGCGGGGGTGCGCCCCGCCGCCCCGGTCCGCGCCGGGCGGGCGGTCAGGCCCGGCGCCGCCGCCGGCGGAGGCGCTGCCGGAGTCGGCTGAGGCGTCCGGCGTCGAGCTCGGACGGGGCCGCCCAACGCTCCTCGGCCCGGCGCTCCTGCTCGGCCGCGCGCTCGGCCGCGATGCGCTGCGCCTCCCGCTCGGCCGCGACGCGCTGCGCCTCCCGCTCGGCCGCGACACGGCGCTCCTCCTGCAGGCGGCGCTCGCCGCGGACCTCGGTGAGCCGGTACAGCACGGGAACGAGCACGAGCGTGAGCAGGGTGGAGGACACCAGGCCGCCCACCACGGCCACCGCGAGGGGCTGGGAGATGAACCCCGCGTGCCCCGTGACGCCCAGGGCCATCGGGGTCATGGCCAGGACGGTGGCCAGGGCCGTCATCACCACCGGGCGCACGCGGTTGAGCGCGCCCACCTCGATCGCCTCGTCCAGGGTCATCCCGCGGTCGCGGCGGTACTGGTTGATCAGGTCGATCAACACGATCGCGTTCGTCACCACGATGCCCACCAGCATGAGCAGCCCGATCATCGTGGACAGTCCCAGCGGCGTGCCGGTGGCCAGCAGCGCCAGGAACACGCCCGTGGCAGCGAAGGGGATCGACACGAGCAGCACGAGCGGCTGGCGCAGCGAGTTGAACGTCGCCACCATCACGACGTACACGGTCGCCACGGCGGCCAGCAGCGCCAGCCCGAGGTCCCGGAACGTCTGCGCCTGCTGCTCCGCCGCGCCGCCCACGGCCGCGGTGACGCCCTCGGGCAGGTCCAGCTCCGCCACGGCCTGCGTGACCCGGCGCGAGACGGCCCCGAGGTCCTCGTCGTCCGGGGTCACCGTGACGACGGCGGTCCGCTCGCCGTTCGACGACGTCACCCGGGCGGGCACGGACACCCGCGAGACCTCGGCGAGGTCCCCCAGCGGCACGGGCCCCTCGGCCGTCTCCACGGGCACCTGGCGCAGGGCGTCGAGGGACTCGACCGGCTCCGGGTCGCCCAGCTGCACCGCGAAGCTCTCGAACCCGAAGCGGACGTCGCCCACGGGCACGGCCTGCAGGGCGCCGGCGGCCTGGCCGGCCACCGCCTCCTCGGTCAGGCCGAGCCGGGCGGCGGCAACGGTGTCCACGTCCACCTGGAACGTCGGGCGCAGGTCCGAGGCCGGCGTCGTCACCTCGCGGGCACCCTCGACGGGCCGCAGCGCCTCGGCGACCTGATCGGCGGCCGCGGTGAGGGCCTGCGGGTCGGGGGCGGAGACGGACACCTCGATGTCCTGGCCGCCGCTCGGCCCCTGCTGGGTGGAGACGGACACGTCGCCCACGCCGTCGAGACCGGTGAGCTCGGCGCGCACCCCGTCCTGAAGGGCCACCTGGTCCGCATCCGGGTCGGTCACCACCGTGAACCGCGCCCGGTCCGCCGAGGAGCCGCCGAAGGCCCCCATCGGACCGGCGGCGGTGCCGGCCGTCCACTGGACGGTCTCGACGCCGCCGGTGTCCAGCAGCACGCGCTCGATGCGCTCGGCGGCGGCGGCCGTCGTCTCCAGAGACGCCCCCGGCTCCTGCTCCGCCGTGACGACGAACGAGTTCTGTCCCGAGTCGCCCAGGAGGTTCGTGGGGATCAGCGGGACCAGCGCGGCCGTGCCGGCCAGCAGCGCCAGGGCGGCGGCGAGGGTGACCACGGTGTGCCGCTGCGTCCAGCGCAGCACCGGGCGGTAGGCCCGGGTGAGCCATCCGCCGGCCGCCACGGGCCGGTCGCCGGCGACGGCGGGCGCGGCCGCGGTCTCGGCCCCGCGCCGTGGGGCGCGCAGGAACCACCAGCACAGCACCGGCACGATCGTCAGGGCGACGACGAGGGAGGCCAGCAGGGCGACCGTGGCGGTCACGGCGAAGGGTCGGAACAGCTCGCCGGCCAGGCCGCCCACGAAGGCGATGGGCAGGAACACGGCCACGGAGACCAGGGTGGAGGCGGTGATCGCGGTGGCGACCTCGCGCGTGCCGTCCAGGATCGCGGTGCGCCGGTCGGCGCCCAGGCCGAGGTGCCGGCGGATGTTCTCCACCACCACGATCGCGTCGTCCACGACCCGGCCGATCGAGATCGTCAGCGCCCCGAGCGTCAGCGTGTTGAGGGAGTAGCCGAAGGCCGCCACCCCGATGAGGGCGGCCAGCAGGGATAGCGGAATGGACACGGCGGTGACGAGGGTGGAGCGCACCGAGAGCAGGAACACGGCGATCACCAGCACGGCGAACGCCAGGCCCAGCAGACCCTCCTGGAACAGCGTGTCGATGGACTGCTGGATGAACGGGGCCTGGTCGAACACCACGGTCAGGTCCGCGCCGTCGCCCACCAGGGACGCCAGCTCCGGCAGGGCGTCGCGCACGGCCTCGGAGACCGCCACGAGGTCGGCGTCCGGGGTCGCGGTCACGGAGACGGACAGCGTCGGCACCCCGTCGGTGCGGGTCAGGGAGGTGGGGGCTGCGGCCACGAGGGTGACGTCGGCGACCTCGTCCAGGGTGCGCGGTTCGCCGTCGCCGGAGGGAGCGACGACGATCCCGCGCAGGCCCTCGAGGTCCTCGACGGCGGCGCCCGCCTGGACGGGATAGGTGGTCGCGCCCTCGGTGACCTGGCCGACGGGGAAGAGGCCGGCGTTCTCCTCGAGCGCGTCGGTGATGTCGGAGGTGGTCAGCCCGGCGGCGGCGAGCGCGGCCGGGTCCGGGACCACGGAGACGTTCTCGTCCGTGCCGCCGAGGACGTCGGCGCCGCGGACGCCGTCGATCTTCTGCAGCCGCGGGGCCAGGACGTCCTCGGCGCGGCGGCGCAGGGTGTTGAGGTCCTCGTCCCCGGACAGGGCGAGGAAGACCACCGGGAAGTCGGAGACGGAGCCCGCGAAGGACGAGGTCTCCGCCTCCTCCGGCAGCTGCGGCCCCAGGTTGGCGACCACCCGGTCCACCTGGGACCGGGCCCGGTTCAGGTCTGTGCCGTAGGCGAACTCCAGCTGGACCGCGTTGAAGCCGGACTGCGACGTGGACCGCGAGGATTCGAGCCCCTCCACGGCCTGCAGGGCCGTCTCGAGGGGCTCGCCGACCTGCGCGTCCACGACCTCGGGGGACGCCCCCGGGTAGAGCGTTGACACGGAGATGACGGGCAGCTCGAGCGGGGGGATCAGCTCCCGCTTGAGCTGCCCGGCGGAGAGGACGCCGAACACCGCGACGAACACGGTGACGAGCGCCACGAGCGCCCGCCGACCGAGTGAGAACCGTGCGAGCGCTCCCATCGCGGCGTCAGGCCAGCTTCAGTGCGGCGTCCGTGACGGTGCGGACCTCGTCCAGCAGCGCCGGGTCGTCGTTGAGCGTGTGCCCCAGCGACGGGATGAGCTCCTTGAGCGTGCCGTCCCAGCCGGCCATCTTCGCGGGGAAGCAGCGCTCGAGCAGCTTCACCATGATGGGGGCCGCGGTGGAGGCGCCCGGGGAGGCGCCGAGCAGGCCGCCGAGCGAGCCGTCCGCGTGGGTGACGACCTCGGTGCCGAACTGCAGGACGCCGCCGAAGCGACCCTTGCGCTTCATCACCTGCACGCGCTGGCCCGCGGTGATCAGCTCCCACTCGCCGCCGTCGGCCTCCGGGTAGAACTCGTGCAGCGCGTCGATCTTCTTGTCCCGGGACTTCAGCACCTCGGTCACGAGGTACTTGGTCAGGTCCATGTTGTCCTTGGCCACGTCCAGCATCGTGCTGAGGTTGTGCGGGCGCACGGACAGCGGCAGGTCCAGGTAGGAGCCGGTCTTGAGGAAGTTCGTGGAGAACCCGGCGTAGGGGCCGAACAGCAGGGACCGCTTGCCGTTGACGAAGCGGGTGTCCAGGTGGGGCACGGACATCGGCGGGGCGCCGACGGCGGCCTGGCCGTACACCTTGGCCATGTGCTGGTTGACCACGGACTCGTCCGTGCAGCGCAGGAACTGGCCGGAGACCGGGAAGCCGCCGAAGCCCTTGGCCTCGGGGATGCCGGACTTCTGCAGCAGGGGCAGGGCGCCGCCGCCGGCGCCGACGAAGACGAAGCGGGCGCGGTCCACGAGCTCGGAGCCGGCGGCCTTGTTCTTGACCTTGACCTCCCAGCGGCCGTCCGTGCCGCGGGTGAGGCCGGTGACCTTGTGACCGAAGCGCACCTCGGCGCCGGCGCCGGCCATGGCCGTGATGAGCTGGCGGGTGAGGGAGCCGAAGTCGACGTCGGTGCCGCCGGGGTTGCGGGACGCCGCCAGGCGCTGGCCCGACGCACGGCCCTCGATCAGCAGCGGGGCCCAGGCGCGGATCTGCTCCGGGTCCTCGCTGTGCTCCATGCCGGCGAACAGCGGCTGGGCGGACATGGCCTCGTAGCGGGTGCGGAGGTAGTCGGCGTGGTCGTCGCCCCACACGAAGGACATGTGCGGCAGCGGGTTGATGAAGGACTTGGGGTCCTTGAGCGTGCCGTCCGCCACCAGGGAGGACCAGAACTGGCGGGTGGTCCAGAACTGCTCGTTGATGCCCAGCGCCTTGGTGACGTCCACCCGGCCGTTCTTGTCCATGGGCGAGTAGTTCAGCTCGCACAGGGCGGCGTGGCCGGTGCCCGCGTTGTTCCACGGGTCGGAGGACTCCAGGCCGGCCTGGTCGAGGCTCTCGTACAGGGCGATGGACCAGGTGGGCTCGAGCTTCTGCAGCAGCACGCCCAGGGTGGCGCTCATGATGCCGCCGCCGATCAGGACGACGTCGTGGGTGGCGGTGGACGAGGTGGTGGGCACGGTCAACTCCTGAAGCAGAACGACGGCGGGAGGGCGCAGTGCGACCAGGCCGAGCAGTGGCGGTCGGGCCGGGCGCCGTGATCTCCCACTGTACTACCGGTGGGTTCAGCCTTCGGTCAGCCTGACGCGCGAGAACGGCTCGTCCAGCTGCGGCGACGTGGGGTAGGAGGCCACGCGCGGGCCGGTGGCCAGGGCCGAGATCGGATAGACCAGCGGCAGCGCCGGCAGGTCGAGGGCCATGGCCCGGACGACGCGGCGGAACAGGCCGCGGCGTGCGTCGTCGTCGGTCTCGGCCGCCGCCGCGTCCACGTCCTCGACGACGCGCGGGTTGTGGTAGCCGGTCTCGGCGCGGCCCGAGCGGGCGAAGGGCTCGAGGAACGCGTGCGGGTCGCGGTAGTCGCCGGTGCGGCCCATCAGGTGCAGGGCTCGGGTGGGCCGGGAGACGACGGCGTGCAGGTAGTCCTGGTCCTCCGGCACGGGCACGGGCACGATGTGCATCCCCACCGCACCGAGGTCGTGGGCGACCATCGCGTAGACCCGCTCCGGCTCGGGCAGGGAGGGGCGGGCCGTGCCGGCCGGGTAGAGGAACTCCAACGGCTCCCCGTCGTATCCCGCCAGGCCGAGGAACTCGCGGGCCCGGCTCGGGTTGACGTCGTAGCGCCGCGCCTCCTCGTCGCCGACGCCGAGGGAGGGGGGGACGAGGTCGTGGGCCAGGCGGGTGCCCTCGAGGAAGACGTCGCTGCCGGCGATGCGCGGGCGGTCCACCGCGTACGCGATCGCCTGGCGCAGGTACTGCGCGCGCACGAGCGGATGGTCCAGGTTCATGCCCACGTAGAGCACACCCAGGGGATCCCGGGGCAGCACCTGGGTGCCGGCCTCGACGAGGGGGCGCAGCTGGCCGGGGGCGACGACGTCGATCACGTCCGCCGTGCCGCGCCGCAGCTCCCGCAGACGCACGGAGGCCCGACCCCACGCCTGCACGGCCACCGGGTACGCCGCCGGATCGGAGCCGCGGTGGCGGGCGCTGGGGACCAGGATCGTCGCGCCCAAGGCGCCCGGGTGGACGCGCGTGAGCTCGGCGGTCTCCGCGGAGTCGGCCCAGCGGTAGGGGCCGGTGCCGGCGGGGGTGGTGACCTCGGAGCCGTCCACGTCGACCGTGCGGTCCCACGAGGCCGGCGAGGAGATCGCGAAGGCCGGCGAGGCCAGCGCGGCCGCGAGGTGACGGCGGGGGGAGTGCAGGCGCAGCCGCACCTCGAGCTCGCCGTGGGCCTCGACGCCGGCGAAGGCGGAGTCCGCATCCCCGGCGTATCCGCCGAAGGCCGAGACGAACGAGGAGGGCGGGGCGACGGTCCCGTCCACGGGCGCAGGGGCGGCGGCCCACCGCTCGATGTTCGCGACCACGGCGGCGGCGTCGCACGGCTCGCCGTCGTCGAACACCACCCCGGAGACCAGGTGGAACGTGTGGAGACGGCCGCCGTCGGACTCCTCGTGCCGCTCGGCGAGGCGGGGCGTGGGGGCGCCGGTGTCCGGGTCCACGCCGAGCAGCGTCTCGAAGACCTGGCGGATCAGACGGAAGGACTCGACGTCCAGCGCGCGGGCCGGGTCCCGCGTCAGCGCCCGCGCCGGGGCGCCGACCACGAGCAGTCGGCCCGGGCCCGAGGAGCTCGGGGCGGCGGTGGACTGCGCCGCGGGCGACGTCGTGCAGCCGGCCACGCCCAGGCCGAGCAGGCCCAGGCCCCCGCCGAGGAAGGCGCGGCGAGTGGGCTGCATGGCGGCCTCCTCTGGCAGGTGACGTCGGGATCGGGCGGGCCCGGGGAGTGCGGGCGGGGGGACTCGAACCCCCACGTCCAGGACACTGGAACCTAAATCCAGCGCGTCTACCAGTTCCGCCACGCCCGCGCACACCCCGCGCGGGCGGGGCGAGGCCCGATCCTACCGTGCGGTGCCCGGGCGCGGCGGGCGCGGATCAGGCCTCGTCGAGGCCGAGGGTGCGGCGCAGTCGCGCCACGTGGCCGGTCGCCTTCACGTTGTACTGCGCGTGGGTGACCTTCCCGTCCGGGCCGACGACGATCGTGGAGCGGATCAGACCCTCGAAGGTCCGCCCGTAGTTCTTCTTCTCACCCCAGGCGCCGTAGGCCTCGGCCACCGCGTGGTCCTCATCCGAGAGCAGGGGGAACGTCAGGCCCTCCTGCTCGGCGAACCGGATGATCTTGCCGATCGGGTCGGGGGAGATCCCCAGGACGACGTAGCCGGCCGTGGTCAGGGAGGCGAGGCTGTCCCGGAAGTCGCAGGCCTGCGTGGTGCAGCCGGGCGTGGACGCGGCCGGGTAGAAGTAGACGATCGTGTGCTTGCCCGCGCTGTCGCGCAGCGAGACGGGCCGGCCCTCCTGGTCCTGGAGGGTGAACGCGGGCGCCGTGTCGCCGGGCTGGAGGCGGTGCTGGGTCGTGTCGGTCATGGGCCCCAGCCTACGGTGGGCCCGGGCGGGGAGCAGGGACGACGAAGGCCCCGTCTCCGTGGAGACGGGGCCTTCGCTTCGTATGGTGCACCCCCCGGGACTCGAACCCGGAACCTGCTGATTAAGAGTCAGATGCTCTACCGGTTGAGCTAGAGGTGCAGGTGCCGCACCGCCTCTCGGATCTCTCCGGTGCGCCGTGCAACGAGGTGAAACCCTACCAGGGGTTTCAGGCGCCGTGCAAATCGGGGGGCGTGACGTCCGTCGCGTCCGTCTCCGGGGCCGCGTAGAGGCGGTCCAGCTCGTCCATGAAGGCGGTCATGAAGGCGTGGAAGTCGGTGGCGTCCTCGGCCTGGTCGAGCTCCGCGGTGCCGTCCTCCGTGAGGTCGCCCACCGGCACCCGCGTGTGCTCCGGGACGTCGAACCACGTGCGGAATCCCGTGACGGTCTCCACCTGATAGCCGCTGCCCGTGTCCGCCACGGTGGCCACGTTGGCCAGGCCCACCTCGACGACGTCGGCGCGGTCCGCGGAGGCCTCGGTCACCGGGCCGTGCGGGTCGTCCTCGGCCTCGCCCGGCGCGCGACGGTCGTGGTCGTCCGGGGTGGAGGTGGGGTCGAACGGGCACAGCAGCATCTCGAGCGGCTGGTGGCGGTAGCCGATGACGAGGGGGGAGGAGGAGCCCGAGGGCTGGCCGTAGACGACGTTGTAGTCGCCGTGGTTGAACACGCGCGCATCGAAGACGCGGCGCAGCCGTCTGTGCAGGGTGGGCGTGTCCATGGCCCCAACGTACGCGGACCCGTCCGCGCGTGTCATGCCGCGGCACCCGTCACACGGGGACGTCGCTCCGGCCCGGTGGCGCCGTGCTCACTAGACTCCGCGGCATGGACTCCGCCGCGTCGACTCCCAGCACCCCGTCCGCCGCCCCCGACATCAAGCCGCGCTCGCGCGACGTCACCGACGGGATGGAGCGCACCGCCGCCCGCGGCATGCTCCGCGCGGTCGGCATGGGAGACGAGGACTTCGGCAAGCCACAGATCGGCATCGCCTCGTCCTGGAACGAGATCACCCCCTGCAACCTCTCCCTGGACCGCCTCGCCCAGGCCTCGAAGGACGGCGTCCACGCCGCCGGCGGATATCCGCTGGAGTTCGGCACGGTCTCCGTCTCGGACGGCATCTCCATGGGCCACGAGGGCATGCACTTCTCCCTCGTCTCCCGCGAGGTGATCGCCGACTCGGTGGAGACCGTGATGATGGCCGAGCGCCTGGACGGCTCCGTCCTGCTCGCCGGCTGCGACAAGTCGCTGCCGGGCATGCTCATGGCCGCCGCCCGCCTGGACCTGGCCTCCGTGTTCGTCTACGCCGGCTCGATCATGCCGGGCGTGGCCCGCCTGACCGACGGCACCGAGAGGCAGGTGACCATCATCGACGCCTTCGAGGCGGTCGGCGCCTGCGCCCGCGGTCTCATGTCCGAGGAGGACCTGCTCCGCATCGAGAAGTCCATCGCCCCGGGCGAGGGCGCCTGCGGCGGCATGTACACCGCCAACACCATGGCCTCCATCGGTGAGGCCCTCGGCATGTCCCTGCCCGGTTCCGCCGCCGCCCCCTCCGCGGACCGCCGCCGTGACGCCTTCGCGCGCCGCTCCGGCGAGGCCGTGGTGAACATGCTCCGCCAGGGCATCACGGCCCGGGACATCATGACCAAACCCGCGTTCGAGAACGCGATCGCCGTGACCATGGCGTTCGGCGGCTCCACCAACGCCGTGCTGCACCTGCTCGCCATCGCCCGGGAGGCGGGCGTGGACCTGCAGCTGTCCGACTTCAACCGCATCGCCGACCGCACCCCGCACATCGCCGACCTCAAGCCGTTCGGCCAGTACGTCATGACGGACGTGGACCGCATCGGCGGCGTCCCGGTGGTCATGAAGGCCCTGCTGGACGAGGGCCTGCTGCACGGGGACACCCTCACCGTCACCGGCAAGACGCTCGCCGAGAACCTGGCCGCGCTCGATCCGGACCCGGTGGACGGCAAGGTCATCCGCACCATGGACGACGCGATGCACCCCAACGGCGGCATCGCGATCCTCCACGGCTCGCTGGCCCCGGAGGGCGCCGTCGTGAAGTCCGCCGGCTTCGATGCGGACGTCTTCGAGGGCACCGCGCGCGTCTTCGACCGTGAGCGCGCCGCCATGGACGCCCTCGAGGACGGGACCATCGCCGCCGGCGACGTCGTGGTCATCCGCTATGAGGGCCCGAAGGGCGGCCCGGGCATGCGCGAGATGCTCGCGATCACCGGCGCCATCAAGGGTGCGGGCCTGGGCAAGGACGTCCTGTTGATCACCGACGGGCGCTTCTCCGGCGGCACCACCGGCCTGTGCATCGGCCACATCGCCCCCGAGGCCGCCGAGGGAGGGCCGATCGGCCTGGTGCAGGACGGCGACCGCATCCGCGTGGACATCGCCGGTCGCACCATGGACCTGCTCGTGGACGAGGCCGAGCTCGCCGCCCGCCGCGAGTCCTGGGAGCCGGTGGAGCCGAAGTTCACCACGGGCGTGCTGGGCAAGTACGCCAAGCTGGTGCACTCGGCTGCCGAGGGCGCCTACCTGGGCTGAGGCCCGGGGGACCCGTGTCTCGTCCCGGGGGCCTGGGCGACCTCGACGAGGTGCCTACCCACTGCCGCCCCCAGGGCGTGGGCACGATCCTCGACGCCCGGCAGCTGCACCCCCATGTGACCGTCCTCGTGGACGAGGCCGCCGCCGGACGACTCGAGCTCGCGGGGGAGTACCGCCACATGTGGGAGGCCAAGCCGTCCTGGCAGGGCCTCTGAGCGCCCCTCGTCCATCGACCCGCCCACCCCGGAAGGTGCATCCGTGCCCGCCTCGGTCCCTCACCGGCCGCGCGCCGAGCAGGCGTCGCCGGCCGCCGCGTCCCCGTCGGTGCTGCGCGCGGACCGCGTCCATGACGGCGAGCGCCTCGGCGGCCCCGGCTGGATCGCCCTGGCCGAGGGCCGGGTGGTGGCCGTCGGGACCGGGGACCCGCCGCGCACCCACGGCCCCGTCCACGACCTCGGAAACGCCCTCCTCGCTCCCGGCTGCGTGGACGTGCACTGCCACGGCGGCGGCGGACACGCCGTCGAGTCCGGCGCGGCCGCGGCACGCGCGGCGGCCGCGGCCCACGCCCGTGCGGGCACGACCACGGTGGTGGCCTCCCTCGTCACGGACGAGGTCGACGCGCTCGCGGCGCAGCTGACGGCCCTGACGCCCCTGTGCGCGGAGGGGGTGCTGGCCGGCGTGCATCTCGAGGGTCCCTGGCTTTCGCCCCGGCACCGCGGCGCGCACCGGTCCGCGTCGCTGCGGGCGCCGGAGCCCGAGGACGTCGCTCGCCTCGTCGAGGCCGGCGCGGCCCACGTGGCGATGGTGACACTGGCCCCCGAGCTGCCGGGGGCCCTCGACGCGGTGGGCCGGCTGGCGGAGGCGGGCGTCGTCGTCGCGATCGGCCACACCGACGCCTCCTACGAGACCACGCGGGCGGCGATCGACGCGGGCGCGCGGATGGCCACCCACCTGCACAACGCGTGCCGGCCCGCCCACCACCGCGAGCCCGGACCCGCCGTCGCCCTGTTGGAGGACCCGCGCGTGGGGATCGAGACCATCGTGGACGGCGTCCACCTGCACGCGGCCACGGTGCGGCGGGTCGCCCGGGAGGCGGGGGAGCGGTGGATCCTCGTCTCGGACGCGATGGCCGCCGCCGGCTGCGGCGACGGCGAGTTCTCCCTCGGGCCGCTGCGGGTCCGGGTCCACGACGGCGTCGCGCGGGTGCTCGGTGCGGACGGGGCCGCCGGGGCCATCGCCGGGTCCACGGCAACGGTCGCCGGCTCGGTGCGCTCCGCCGTCGCCGCCGGGGTCCACCTCGACGCCGCGCTGCGGGCGGCCACGGCCGCGCCCGCGGACGCCCTGGGGCTCCCCGACGTCGGCCGGCTCCGAGCCGGGAGCCGGGCGGACGCCGTCGTCTTCGGCCCGGAGCTCGGGGTGCGCGGGGTGCTCCGTCACGGAACGTGGGTCGACGCGGCCGCCCCCTCGGCGGGTGACTAGGCTGGGTTCAGGCCCGGGATTCGACCCCGACCGTCCCGTCATCTCACGATGTGACGCTTTATCTCACATTGCGAGACAGGCGGGTGGTCGATGGCGGACGAGGCGCGCGGCTGTCGATACTGAGACCACCCCCGAAGGACCCGGCGGCCGTGTCCCCACCTCAGACTCCGCCACGCCGGCCCGATCCGTCATCGACGCGGCCACGGTCCCCGACGCCCGACGGATCCGAACGACGACCGTCCGACGCCCCGCGCCGGACACGCAGCGACGAACGCAGTGAGGTGACCCCATGAGCACGACCCCCCGCGACGCCCGCGCGGCGGTCCCGCAGGTCCCGACGCCGGCCTCCCGCCCGACGGAGACCGCCCGGGCCCAGGAGCGCCGTCCGGCCCCCCGGCCCGAGATCGTCGAGCCGCGGGTGCCCGGCGAGGGCTCCCGCGTCGAGCCGACCCGGATGACCGGCTCCGAGGGCATCATCCGCTCCCTGGAGGAGCTGGGGGTCACGGACGTGTTCGGGCTGCCCGGCGGCGCCATCCTGCCGACCTACGACCCGCTCATGGACTCCGATCGGATCCGCCACATCCTGGTGCGCCACGAGCAGGGCGCCGGTCACGCGGCGCAGGGCTACCACCTGGCCACCGGCAAGGTCGGCGTGGCCATCGCCACCTCCGGTCCCGGCGCCACCAACCTGGTGACCGCCATCGCGGACGCCCACATGGACTCCCAGGCGGTCGTGTTCATCACCGGCCAGGTCTCCTCCGCCGCGATCGGCACGGACGCCTTCCAGGAGGCGGACATCGTGGGCATCACGATGCCCATCACCAAGCACTCCCGGCTCGTGACCCGGCCCGAGGACGTCCCCCAGGCCCTCGCCGAGGCGTTCCACATCGCCGCCACGGGCCGGCCCGGGCCCGTGCTCGTGGACGTCACCAAGGACGCCCAGCAGGGCGAGTTCGAGTTCGCGTGGCCGCCCCGGGTCGACCTGCCCGGTTACCGCCCCGTCCTGCGCGGCCACCCCCGACAGATCCGCGAGGCCGCCCGGCTGATCCGCGAGGCCCGGCGCCCCGTGCTGTACGTGGGCGGCGGCGTGGCCCGCGGCGAGGCCCACGAGGAGCTGCGCGCCCTCGCCGAGCTCACGGGCGCCCCGGTGGTCACCACCCTCACCGCCCGCGGCGTCTTCCCCGACTCGCACCCCCAGCACCTGGGCATGCCGGGCATGCATGGCGGCGTCCCCGCGGTGGCCGCGCTCCAGCAGGCCGACCTGCTGATCACGCTCGGCGCCCGCTTCGACGACCGCGTGACCGGTCACCTGCCCTCGTTCGCCCCCGGCGCCCGCGTGATCCACGCGGACATCGACCCGGCCGAGATCTCCAAGAACCGCACCGCGGACGTGCCGATCGTCGGCCACGTCAAGGAGATCATCCCGGACCTGGTGGCCGAGCTCGCGACGGACACCGAGGCGCTGCCCGACCTCGCCGACTGGTGGGCGGTGCTGCGGCGCCTGCAGGACACCTACCCGATGGGTTGGACCGAGACCGAGGACGGCCTCCTCGCGCCCCAGGAGGTGATCTCGCGCCTGTCGGCCCTGTCCGGCCCCGAGGCCACCTACGTGGCCGGCGTCGGCCAGCACCAGATGTGGGCCAGCCAGTTCGTCGCCTACGAGCGCCCGCGCCAGTGGCTCAACTCGGCCGGCCTCGGCACGATGGGCTTCGCCGTCCCCGCCGCGATGGGGGCGCAGGTGGGCGAGCCCGACCGCGTGGTCTGGGCCATCGACGGCGACGGCTGCTTCCAGATGACCAACCAGGAGCTCGCCACGTGCGTGATCAACCGCATCCCCATCAAGATCGCGGTGATCAACAACTCCTCGCTGGGCATGGTGCGCCAGTGGCAGACCCTCTTCTACGACGGGCGCTACTCGAACACGGACCTGAACACGGGCCACGACACCGCCCGGGTGCCGGACTTCGTCAAGCTCGCCGACGCCTACGGCGCCGCGGGTCTGCGCTGCGACCGCCGGGAGGACCTGGACGACACCATCCGCCAGGCCCTGGCCATCGACGACCGCCCCGTGATCGTGGACTTCGTGGTCTCCCGCGACGCCATGGTCTGGCCGATGGTCCCGGCGGGGGTCAGCAACGACGCGATCCAGGTGGCCCGGGGCATGACGCCCGACTGGGACCAGGAAGACTGAGGAGGGCAACCGATGGAACGCCACACCCTGTCCGTGCTCGTCGAGGACGTGCCCGGCACCCTGACGCGCGTGGCCGGCCTCTTCGCCCGGCGCGCGTTCAACATCCACTCGCTGGCCGTGGGCGTCACGGAGGTCGCGGGCCTGTCCCGGATCACCGTGGTCGTCGACGCCGACACGGACCTGCTCGAGCAGGTCACCAAGCAGCTGAACAAGCTGATCAACGTGATCAAGGTCGTCGAGCTCACGCCCGACTCCTCCGTTCAGCGCGACCACCTGCTCGTGAAGGTGCGCGCCGACGCGGCCACCCGCGGCCAGGTCGTCCAGGCTGCCGACCTGTTCCGTGCCCACGTCGTCGACGTGGCCCCGGAGTCCCTGACCCTCGAGGCCACCGGCACCCGTGACAAGCTCGAGGCCTTCCTCGAGATGATGGAGCCCTACGGCGTGCGTGAGCTCGTCCGCTCGGGCACCCTCGCCCTCGCCCGGGGGCCGCGGTCCATGACCGACCGCGCCCTGTCCCGCTGACCCGTCCCGATCCACCCATCCCGTGAGGAGAACAGCATGACCGTGAAGAAGTTCTACGACGACGACGCCGACCTGTCGATCATCCAGGGCCGCACCGTGGCCGTCATCGGCTACGGCTCCCAGGGCCACGCCCACGCCCTGTCGCTGCGCGACTCCGGCGTGGACGTGCGCATCGGCCTCGCCGAGGGCTCCAGGTCCCGCGCCAAGGCCGAGGCCGAGGGCCTGCGCGTCGTCGACGTCGCCACCGCCGCCGCCGAGGCCGACCTGATCATGATCCTCACCCCGGACCAGGTCCAGGCCGACGTGTACGAGCAGCACATCGCCGGCAACCTGCAGGAGGGCGACGCCCTGTTCTTCGCGCACGGCTTCAACGTGCGCTTCGGCTACATCCAGGCCCCCGAGGGCGTCGACGTCGCCCTGGTCGCCCCCAAGGGCCCGGGCCACGTGGTGCGCCGCGAGTTCGAGGCCGGCCGCGGCGTGCCCGCGCTGATCGCCGTCGAGAAGGACGCCTCCGGCCAGGCCCACGCCCTCGCCCTGTCCTACGCCAAGGCCGTGGGCGGCACCCGCGCCGGCGTCATCGAGACGACCTTCACCGAGGAGACCGAGACCGACCTGTTCGGCGAGCAGGCCGTGCTCTGCGGCGGCGCCTCCCAGCTCGTGCAGTACGGCTTCGAGACCCTCACCGAGGCCGGCTACCAGCCCGAGATCGCCTACTTCGAGGTGCTGCACGAGCTGAAGCTCATCGTCGACCTCATGGTCGAGGGCGGCATCGCCAAGCAGCGCTGGTCCATCTCCGACACCGCGGAGTACGGCGACTACGTCTCCGGCCCCCGCGTCATCACCCCCGACGTGAAGGAGAACATGAAGGCGGTCCTCGCCGACATCCAGTCCGGCGCCTTCGCGAAGCGCTTCATGGACGACCAGAGGGCCGGCGCGCCCGAGTTCAAGGAGCTGCGCGCCCGGGGCGAGGCCCACCCGATCGAGAAGACCGGCCGCGAGCTGCGCCAGATGTTCTCCTGGCTCAAGGACGCGGACGACGACTACACCGAGGGCACTGCGGCCCGCTGAACCGCCTGAGCCCCCGACGCCGGCCCCGGGCACCGCGCCCCGGGGCCGGCGTCGCATTCCGGCCACGGTCCGGTCACGCGTCTAGGCTCGGACCGGAGCGCGGGCCGGCCCGCCTCCCATCCCACCGCACCACACCTCCAGGAGCACCCGTGAGCGCAGCCCAGCCCGTCGTCCTGATCGCCGAGGAACTCTCGCCCGCCACCGTCGAGGCCCTCGGCCCCGACTTCGAGATCCGCCGCACGGACGGCGCCGACCGCTCCCGCCTCCTCGAGGACCTGCGCGACGTCGACGCGGTGCTGATCCGCTCGGCCACCCAGATGGACGCCGAGGCGATCGCCGCCGCGCCGCAGCTGAAGGTCATCGCGCGCGCCGGCGTCGGACTGGACAACGTGGACGTGCCCGCCGCCACCGCAGCCGGCGTCATGGTCGTCAACGCGCCGACGTCGAACATCATCTCCGCCGCCGAGCTCACCTGCGGCCACATCCTGGCCGCCGCCCGCAACATCGCGGCCGCCAACGGCTCGCTGAAGGCGGGGGAGTGGAAGCGTTCGAAGTACACGGGCGTCGAGCTGTACGGCAAGCGGCTGGGCGTGATCGGCCTGGGCCGCATCGGCGCGCTCGTGGCCGAGCGCATGAAGGCGTTCGGCATGGAGATCCTCGCCTACGACCCCTACGTGACCACCGCCCGCGCGCAGCAGCTCGGCGCGAGCCTCGTGGAGCTGGACGAGCTGCTCGAGCGCGCCGACGTGGTCACGATCCACATGCCCAAGACCCCCGAGACGGTCGGCATGATCGGTGATGAGCAGTTCGCCCGCATGAAGGACACCGCGATCATCGTGAACGTGGCCCGCGGCGGCCTCGTGGACGAGGACGCCCTCGCCCGCGCGCTCGAGGCCGGGACCATCGGGGGCGCCGGCATCGACGTCTTCAGCTCCGAGCCGGCCACGGACCTGGCGTTCTTCGCGCACGACTCCGCCGTCGTCACCCCCCACCTGGGCGCCTCGACCGCCGAGGCCCAGGAGAAGGCGGGCGTCGCCGTCGCCGGCTCCGTGCGCCTGGCCCTCTCCGGCGAGCTCGTGCCGGACGCCGTGAACGTGGCCGGCGGCGCGATCCACGAGGACGTGCGCCCCGGCCTGCCGCTGGCCGAGAAGCTGGGCCGTGTGCTCACCGCGCTGGTGGGCGAGCAGTCCATCACAGCCGTCGAGGTCGAGATCGCCGGTGAGATCGCCGAGCACGACGTCTCCGCGATGCGCCTGGCCGCCCTGAAGGGCGTGTTCACGGACATCGTCTCGGACCAGGTCTCCTACGTGAACGCCCCCGTGCTGGCCGAGCAGCGCGGCGTCGAGTGCCGCCTCACCACCACCGCGGTGTCCGAGTCCTACCGCAACACCGTCACGGTGCGCGCCGCGACCGCGCAGGGTGCCCAGACCGCCGTCACCGGCACGCTCACCGGCCCGCGCCAGGTGCAGAAGCTCGTGGGCGTGGACCGGCACGAGCTCGAGGTGCCCCTGGCCGACCACCTGCTCGTGTTCGCCTACCAGGACCGCCCGGGCGTGATCGGCGTCCTGGGCCAGGCCCTCGGGGTGCAGGGCGTGAACATCGCCGGCATGGACGTCTCGCGCGACGACGAGGGCGCCGCCCTGGCCGTGCTGACCCTGGACGGGGCGCTCTCCGGGGACACCGCGGCCACGCTGGCCGCGGCCATCGGCGCCGCCCGTGCGGCCGAGGTGGACCTCTCGGTCTGACCCGTCGACGCCCGGGCGGGCAATGCGGGGCCGGCGTGCGTCGCCCTGTGTTGAGATGGTGTCCATGTCGCGTCCACCCGAGCCCCGCCCCGCACCCGCCCCGACCGCGCACGCCGCAGCGCACCGCCCCGCCACGCCTCCGGGCGTGCAGGGCCGCTGGGCCCGGCGCGCGGTGGGCGGGCTGATCGGCGTCAGCGTCCTGCTCGCCGCCTGGTCGTTCGTCCTCCCCTTCGTGTTCGGGCTCGGCCCCCGGCAGGTGCCGTGGTGGCGCGAGGTCTTCGACGTGAACCACGAGGCCAACCTCACCGCCTGGTGGAGCTCGGGCCTGCTCCTGCTGGGGGCCGCGGGCTTCACCACGGTGGGTCTCGTGCGCCGCGCGCTGGGGGCGGACCGGCGGCGGAGCCTGCTCGCGTGGCTGACCCCCGCGGCCCTGCTGGCGGCCATGAGCCTGGACGAGTCGACGCAGATCCACGAGCGCGCCGGCCGGCTGTGGGCGGCCCTGCCGTTCGCGGGGGAGAACCCGCTGCCCGCGTTCCAGTGGCTCATCCTCGGCGTGCCGGCCGCGATCGTCGTCCTCGGGCTGCTCGCGCTGTGCACCGTCGCCCTGCCCCGCCGGACCCGAGCGCTGACGGTGGCGGGCGGCGCGGTGTTCTTCTTCGGGGCGATCGTCCTCGAGGCGGTGCCGCTCGTCTTCGGGATCGGGCGCAGCACCCTGGCCTACCACGTGGCGACGCACGCGGAGGAGCTGACCGAGATGATCGGGGCATCCGTGCTCGTGGTGGCCCCGTGGGCCCACCTCCACCTGCGGCCGGCGCCGGGCCGTCTGCAGGTGACCGCCGACGGCGTCCCGGACGCCGGCGCGGACGACGTCGTCCTCGGCGCGGGCCCCGGGCCCGCCGGTAGACTCGACGACTGTGACTGACGCCCGCGCCCCGTACTACCTGACCACGGCCATCTCCTACCCGAACGGCGAGCCGCACATCGGCCACGCCTACGAGTACATCGCCTCGGATGCGATGGCCCGCTTCCAGCGGCTCGACGGGCGGGACGTGCGCTTCCTGACCGGCACGGACGAGCACGGCCAGAAGATGGAGCAGACGGCGCAGCGGCAGGGTGTGAGCGCCCTCGAGCTGGCCACGCGCAACGCGGCCGTCTTCAAGGAGATGGACGACGACGTCCTGGACATCTCCTACGACCGCTTCATCCGCACCACGGACACGGACCACGCCGAGGCCGTCCGCGAGATCTGGCGGCGCATGGAGGCCAACGGGGACATCTACCTCGGCTCCTACGCCGGCTGGTACTCCGTGCGCGACGAACGCTACTTCGGCGAGGACGAGACCGAGGTGGGTCAGGACGGCGTGCGCCGCGCCGTCGAGACCGGCACCGAGGTGACGTGGACGGAGGAGGAGTCCTACTTCTTCCGCCTGTCCAAGTACCAGCAGCCGCTGCTGGACCACTACCGCGACCACCCGGACTTCGCCGCCCCCCGGTACCGCTTCAACGAGGTCATCCGCTTCGTGGAGGCCGGGCTCGAGGACCTGTCCATCTCCCGGACCTCCTTCCAGTGGGGCATCGACCTGCCGGCGCCCGCGGACCCCGACGCCGCCGACGCTGACCGGCGCGCCGACCACGTCACCTACGTCTGGGTCGACGCGTTGACGAACTACCTCACCGGCGCGGGCTGGCCCGCCGAGGACCCGGAGGCGTTCGCGCGCTACTGGCCCGCGGACCTGCACGTGATCGGCAAGGACATCTCCCGGTTCCACTGCATCTTCTGGCCCGCGTTCCTCATGTCGGCCGGCCTCGAGCTGCCGCGCCGCGTCATGATCCACGGCTTCCTGAACAACAACGGGGCCAAGATGTCCAAGTCCCTGGGCAACGTGGTGCACCCGCGGGAATGGGTGGCCCGGTACGGCCTGGACGCCATCCGCTTCTTCCTGCTGCGCGAGTTCCCGTTCGGCGCGGACGGCTCCTACAGCCACGAGGCCGTGGTGAGCCGCAAGAACGCGGACCTGGCCAACAACCTCGGCAACCTCGCCCAGCGCTCGCTGTCCATGGTGGCCAAGAACTGCGGCGCCGCCGTGCCCGAGCCGGGCGAGTTCACCGAGGCGGACCGCGCCGTCCTGGCCCAGGTCGACGCCCTGCTGGAGCGCTCCCGGTCCGCGTACGCGGTGCAGGACTTCCACGACGCGCTCGAGGAGACCTGGCGCGTGCTGGGGGAGGTCAACGCCTACTTCGCGGACCAGGCCCCGTGGGTGCTGCGCAAGACGGACGAGCCGCGCATGCGCACGGTGCTGTACGTGACGCTGCAGGCCGTGCGCCGGGTGGCCCTGCTCGCGCAGCCGGTGATGCCCGACTCGGCCTCGCGGCTGCTGGACCTGCTCGGCGTCCCCGCCGAGGGCGACGCCGGCCGCACCGGCGCGTCCGGCACCGGCCCGCGGTCCTTCGCCGCGTTCCACGAGGACCTGGTCCCGGGCACCCCGTTGCCCGCTCCGCAGCCGGTCTTCCCGCGCCACGAGGAGCCCGCCGAGGACTGAGTCCGTCCGGAGGGTGAGACCGGGTGTCACACGATGTGGTCCTCACGCGTGGCCCGCGTAGCCTGAGGGCCATGACCGAGACCACACGCAGCTCCGCAGACCCCTTGGACATCGCCGTCATCGGCGGCGACGGCATCGGCCCCGAGGTCACCGACCAGGCCGCCGCCGTCCTGCAGGCGGCGCTGCGTGCCGAGGGGCGTCCGGACGCCCGGCTCACCCCGTATCCGCTGGGTGCGGAGCACTGGCTCGAGACCGGCGAGGCGCTCACGGACGAGGTCCTCGAGTCCCTGCGCCGCCACGACGCGATCCTGTTCGGGGCCGTCGGCGCCGCGCCCGGGGACGAGCGCATCCCGTCCGGGCTGATCGAGCGCGGCATGCTGCTCAAGCTGCGCTTCGCGCTGGACCACGGCGTGAACCTGCGCCCGGCCACCCTGCTGCCCGGCGCCGTCAGCCCCCTGGCCGCGCCCGGCGAGATCGACTTCACCGTGGTGCGCGAGGGCACCGAGGGGCCGTACGTGGGCAACGGCGGCGCGATCCGCGTGGACACCCCGCACGAGATCGCCACGGAGGTCTCCGTGAACACGGCGTTCGGCGTGCGCCGCGTCGTCGAGGACGCCTTCCGTCGCGCCGACGCGGGCGAGCGCAAGCGCCTCACGCTCGTGCACAAGCACAACGTCCTGGTCCACGCCGGCCACCTGTGGCGCCGCACCGTGGAGTCCGTGGCGGCCGACTTCCCCGCGGTCACCTGGGACTACATGCACGTCGACGCCGCCATGATCTTCCTGGCGACGGACCCGGCCCGCTTCGACGTCATCGTGACGGACAACCTGTTCGGGGACATCATCACGGACCTGGCCGCCGCCGTGACCGGCGGCATCGGGCTCGCGGCCTCCGGCAACATCAACGTCGAGGGCACGGCGCCGTCGATGTTCGAGCCGGTCCACGGCTCCGCCCCGGACATCGCGGGCCAGGGGATCGCCGACCCCGTGGCCGCCATCCTCTCCGCCGCCCTGCTGCTGGAGCATGTGGGCGAGGCCGGCGCGGCGGCGCGCGTGCGCACCGCCGTGTGGGCACACCTGAAGGACCGGGTGGACGGCGCGCGGGGCACCACCGCCGAGGTGGGCGCCGACGTCGTCGCGCGGGTCTGAAGCGCGGGCCCGGCGCGCCGACGCCGGGTCTAGGATGGGGCGACGGCCTGTGGCGTGTGCCACGCGCGGCGCCGTGGCCCCCGCGCGTCGTGCCCGGCACCGGAGCCGTCCCCATCCGCCACCCGTCACGAGGAGTGATCCCACCGTGTCCGAGACCGTGTTCACGCGGCAACCACATCTGTCCCCGATGTCCGATCAGCAGCGCGTCGAGATCCTCCAGGACCCCGGTTTCGGCAACGTCTTCACGGACCACATGGTCTCGATCGACTGGACCTGGGACGAGGACGGCGGCGCGTGGCATGACGCCCGCGTGGAGCCCTACGGCCCGCTGTCCCTGGACCCCTCGGCTGCCGTGCTGCACTACGGCCAGGAGATCTTCGAGGGCCTGAAGGCCTACCGGCACGAGGACGGGTCGGTGTGGACGTTCCGTCCCGAGGCCAATGCCGCCCGCCTGAACCGCTCCGCCCGCCGCCTGGCCCTGCCGGAGCTGCCCGAGGAGCTGTTCCTCGGCTCGCTGCGGGCCCAGCTCGAGGCGGACCAGGCCTGGGTGCCCACCGGCCCGGGCCAGTCCCTCTACCTGCGCCCCTTCATGTTCGCCTCCGAGGCGTTCCTCGGCGTCCGCCCGGCCCGGCAGGTGCGGTACATGGTGATCGCCTCCCCGGCCGGCAACTACTTCGGCGGCGAGCTCAAGCCGGTGACCATCTGGGTCTCGCGTGACTACGCCCGCGCCGGCAAGGGCGGCACGGGCGCGGCCAAGACCGGCGGCAACTACGCCGCCTCGCTGCTGCCCCAGCTGCAGGCCGCGGCGAAGGGCGCCGACCAGGTCGTGTTCCTCGACCAGTACCACGACGACGCGATCGAGGAGCTCGGCGGCATGAACGTGTTCTTCGTGCACGCCGACGGCCGACTCGTCACCCCGGCGCTCACCGGCACGATCCTCGAGGGCGTCACCCGCTCCTCGATCCTCCAGCTCGGCCGGGACATGGGCCTGACCGTCGAGGAGCGTCGCGTCACCCTCGCCGAGTGGGCCGAGGGCGTCCGCTCGGGCGAGATCACCGAGGTCTTCGCGTGCGGCACCGCCGCCGTCGTGACCCCGATCGGCCGTCTGCTCGACGGCGACGACGTGATCGAGTCCGCCGGCGGGACCGACGTGACCCTGAAGGTCCGCGCCGAGCTCGAGGGCATCCAGACCGGGCGCGTCGAGGACCGCCACGGCTGGCTGCACCGCCTCGTCTGACCCCACCCCACGAACGGAGACCCCCGTGAGCTCGCACCGCTCCTCCGCGCCCGCCGAGGGCGCCCCACGCCCGGCCACGGCGCCGGATGACCTCCCGCCCGTCGAGGCCGCGCAGCGCCCCCGCTGGACGCCCCTGAAGATCGCCGTCTGGGTGGTCGTCGCCCTCGTCGGCGGCGTCGCCTGGACCATGCTCGCCCTGCACCGCGGCGAGTCCATCAACGCGATCTGGTTCGTGTTCGCCGCCGTCGCCACCTTCGCGATCGGCTACCGCTTCTACTCGAAGTACGTGGAGCGCATGATCGTCCGCCCGGACGACACCCGCGCCACCCCCGCCGAGTACCGGGCCGACGGCCGGGACTACGTGGCCACCGACCGCCGCGTCCTCTACGGCCACCACTTCGCCGCCATCGCCGGCGCCGGCCCGCTCGTGGGGCCCGTGCTCGCCGCGCAGATGGGCTACCTGCCCGGCACCATCTGGATCATCGTCGGCGTGATCCTCGCCGGCGCCGTCCAGGACTATCTGGTCCTGTTCTTCTCCATGCGCCGCGGCGGCCGCTCGCTCGGCCAGATGGCCCGCGACGAGCTCGGCCGCATCGGCGGCACCGCCGCGATCGTGGCCACCCTGCTGATCATGGTGATCATCACCGCGATCCTCGCCCTCGTGGTGGTCAACGCCCTCGGGGAGTCCCCGTGGGGCGTGTTCTCCGTGGCCCTGACCATCCCGATCGCGATCTTCATGGGCCTGTACCTGCGCTACCTGCGCCCGGGCCGGATCACCGAGGTCTCGATCATCGGCTTCGTGCTGCTCATGGCCGCCATCATCGGCGGCGGCTGGGTCGCCGAGACCGACTGGGGCGTGGCCCTGTTCACCCTGGACCGCGTGACCATCGCGTGGGGCATCATCATCTACGGCTTCGTGGCCGCCGTGCTGCCCGTGTGGCTGCTGCTCGCCCCCCGCGACTACCTCTCCACCTTCATGAAGATCGGCGTGATCGCCGGCCTCGCCGTGGCGATCGTGATCGTGCAGCCGCAGATCACCGCCCCGGCGATCTCCGAGTTCGCCTCGGGCCAGACCGGTCCGGTGTGGCCGGGCTCCCTGTTCCCGTTCCTGTTCGTGACCATCGCGTGCGGCGCCCTGTCCGGCTTCCACGCGCTGATCGCCTCGGGCACGACGCCCAAGATGGTGGAGAAGGAGCGCCAGACCCGCTTCATCGGCTACGGCGGCATGCTCATGGAGGCCTTCGTGGCCATCATGGCGCTCGTGGCGGCCGTGTCCATCGACCGAGGCATCTACTTCGCCATGAACGCCCCCGCCGCGCTCACCGGCGGCACCCCCGAGACGGCGGCCGCCTGGGTGATGAGCCTGGGCCTGGCCGGCGTGGACGTCACCCCCGAGCAGCTCACCGCGCTGGCGAACCTCGTGGGCGAGGACACGGTCGTCTCCCGCACGGGCGGCGCCCCGACGCTCGCCGTCGGGCTCTCGATCATCATGGGCCAACTGATCGGCGGCGAGGCCCTGATGGGCTTCTGGTACCACTTCGCCATCATGTTCGAGGCGCTGTTCATCCTCACCGCCGTGGACGCCGGCACCCGCGTGGCCCGCTTCATGCTCCAGGACTCCCTGGGCAACGTGATCCCGCGCTTCAAGGACACCGGCTGGCGCGTGGGCGCCTGGGTGTGCACCGGCATCATGGTGGCCGCGTGGGGCGCCGTGCTGATCATGGGCGTGACCGACCCGCTGGGCGGCATCAACACGCTGTTCCCGCTGTTCGGCATCGCTAACCAGCTGCTCGCGGCGATCGCGCTCGCCGTCGTCCTGACGATCGTCGCGCGCCGCCGGGACTTCCGGGGCCTGTGGATCGTGGCGCTGCCGCTGGGTTTCATCACCGTGGTGACCACGGTGGCGAGCTTCCAGAAGATCTTCTCGTCGGTCCCGGCGGTGGGCTACTGGGCGCAGCACAACGCGTTCAAGGACGCGCTGGCCTCGGGCGCCACGAGCTTCGGCGCCGCGAAGTCCGTGCCGGCCATGGAGGCCGTGGTCCGGAACACGGCCATCCAGGGCACGCTCTCCGTCGTCTTCCTGGTGCTGGCGCTGATCGTCATCACGACGTCGGTGCTCGCCACGATCCGCGCCTTCCGCTCCACCGAGGTCGTCGACCACGCGGATCCGTACGTGCCCTCGCGGCGCTTCGCCCCGGCCGGGCTGATCGCCACGGCCGAGGAGAAGGAGCTGCAGCGGCAGTGGGACGCGCTGCCGGCGGACCGGCAGCCGGTGCGGGGTCACTGACGTGGCCGATCCGCGCGCGACGCCGGCCGGGCCCTCCACCGCGGAGGGCCCGGCCGGCCCGTCTCGGCCCGGGGTGTGGGCCCGGGCGCGCTGGTGGGTCCGCCAGCTCTCCGGAGAGGGGAAGTACGACGCGTACGTGGCCCACCACCGGGCCCACCACCCGGAGCGCGCGCCGATGAGCGAGCGGGAGTTCTGGCGGGACGAGTACGCCAAGCAGGAGGCGAACCCCGGCAGCCGCTGCTGCTGAGCCGTCGTCCCCTCGCGGGGCCGCGTCGTGCACGCGGTCCCGCCCTGGTCCGAGCTGTCCTGCAGATGGCCGGTATGAGCGCGATCCGCGCGTTCATACCGGCCATCTGCGCGACAGCTCGATGCCGGCGGGCCCTCTCGGTCGGCTCGACTCAGGCGCAGCCGCCCGGAGTCGCCGGCCCCTCGAGGACGGCGCGCAGCGCGGCCGCCGAGCCGGCCAGGTCCAGCGGGGTCCGCAGGGCGGGGAGGTCGATCGTCACGGCGTCGTCCATGCGCCTGGGGATCACGTGCAGGTGGGTGTGCGGCACGTCCTGGCCGGCCTCCCAGCCCTCCGCGAGGTGCAGGGTCACGCCGGGGGAGACCACGCGGCGCAGCACCGCCGCCACCCGGGCGGCGAGGGCGAAGACCTCCGCCCCCTCCTCGGGCGTCACCTCTGAGAAGGACTCCACGTGCCGCCGGGGCACCACGAGCGTGTGGCCGTCGGCGGCCGGGCTCTGGTCCAGGAACGCGAGCGCGAGCGGGCTCTCGGCGACGAGGTGGGCGGGGCCGACGCCGCGGACGACGGCGCAGAACGGGCAGGGGGAGGCCATGCCCGGAGTCTAGGCAGTCGGGCTCGGCCGTGGCGGTCGTGCGTCCACCACTAGGCTGGACCCCATGCGCATCGCACGTTTCGTGGACCAGGCCGAGCCGACCTACGGCGTCGTGGAGGGCCCGGCGGACGCCGACCTCTCCGAGCTGACGATCACCGCCCTCCAAGGCGACCCGTTCTTCCACGGCATCCAGCCCACCTCCACCGTCCACCGGCTCGAGGACGTCCGCCTCGTGGCGCCCATCATCCCGCGCTCGAAGATCGTGGGCGTGGGCCGCAACTGGGCGGACCACGCCAAGGAGCTCGGCAACGAGATCCCGGCCTCCCCGCAGTTCTTCCTCAAGCCCAACACCGCCGTCGTCGGCCCGGACGAGCCGGTCACCCTGCCGTCCTGGTCGGACGAGGTTTCCTACGAGGCCGAGCTCGCCGTGGTGATCGGCACCATCTGCAAGGACGTGCCGGTGAGCCGCGTGGACGACGTCGTGTTCGGGTACACCGTGGGCAACGACCTCACCGCGCGGGACGCCCAGCGCACCGACCTGCAGTGGGCCCGCGCCAAGGGCTTCGACGGCGCCTGCCCGCTGGGCCCGTGGATCGAGACCGAGCTGGACGTGGAGCCGGCCGGCGGCCTGCGCATCACGTCTCGACTCGACGGCGAGACCCGCCAGGACGGCACGACCGCGGACATGGTCTTCGGCGTCCGCGAGCTCGTGGCCGCGGCCTCGGAGATGTTCACCCTCCTGCCCGGCGACGTGATCCTGACCGGCACCCCGGGCGGGGTCGGGACGGTTCAGGAGGGTCAGCGCGTCGAGGCCGAGGTCGAGGGCGTCGGCGTCCTCGGCACCGTCTTCCGCCGCTGACGCAGGCGCCCGACGACGGCGTCCGGGCCCCGCGTAGACTCGGGGCATCATGACTGACGCCACCGCTCCCGTGTCCGAGAACGCCCCCGCCCCCTTCGCCGACGTCCCCCAGGTGGACGCCGAGACCCCCGTGCGCGTGCGCTTCGCCCCCTCGCCCACCGGCACCCCCCACGTGGGGCTGATCCGCACCGTCCTGTTCAACTGGGGCTGGGCGCGGCACACCGGCGGCACCCTCGTGTTCCGCATCGAGGACACGGATGCCAAGCGCGACTCGGAGGAGTCCTACCAGCAGCTGCTCGAGGCGATGCGCTGGCTCGGGATCGACTGGGACGAGGGCGTCGAGGTCGGCGGCCCGCACGAGCCGTACCGTCAGTCCCAGCGCGGGGAGATCTACGCGGACGTGATCGAGAAGCTCAAGGCCGGCGGACACATCTACCCGTCCTACTCGAGCCCCGAGGAGACCGAGGCCCGTCACCGGGCCGCCGGCCGCGACCCCAAGCTCGGCTACGACGGCCACGACCGTGACCTCACGGACGAGCAGATCGCCGCCTTCGAGGCCGAGGGCCGCGCGCCGGTCTGGCGGCTGCGCATGCCGGACGAGGACATCACCTTCACCGACCTGGTGCGCGGGGAGATCACCTTCAAGGCCGGTTCCGTCCCGGACTTCGTGGTGGTCCGCGCGGACGGCTCGCCGCTGTACACCCTCGTGAACCCGGTGGACGACGCGCTCATGGGCATCACCCACGTGCTGCGCGGCGAGGACCTGCTCTCCTCCACTCCGCGTCAGATCGCCCTCTACCGCGCCCTGCACGCGATCGGCGTCGCCCGGTACATGCCGGTGTTCGGCCACCTGCCCTACGTGATGGGCGAGGGCAACAAGAAGCTCTCCAAGCGTGACCCGCAGGCCAACCTGTTCCTGCACCGGGACAACGGCTTCATCCCGGAGGGCCTGCTGAACTACCTCGGCCTGCTGGGCTGGTCCCTCTCCGCGGACGAGGACATCTTCACCCCGCAGCAGTTCGTGGAGCACTTCGACGTGCACAAGGTGCTGGCCAACCCCGCCCGCTTCGACGAGAAGAAGGCGATCGCGATCAACGGCACGCACGTGCGCATGCTCGACGTGGCCGACTTCCGCGACCGTCTCGTGCCCTACCTGCACGCGGCCGGCCTCGTGGGCGAGCACCTGACGGAGCGGGAGATGGAGATCCTCACCGCCGCGGCCCCGCTCGTGCAGGAGCGCGTGCAGCTGCTCGGCGAGGCCGTCGAGATGCTCGCCTTCCTCTTCACGGCGGACCAGGACGTCCAGACCGCCGAGGGCGCCCTCAAGGGCATGCCGGCGGACCTGGGGGCCGCCGTCGCCGCGGCCCGGGAGGCGCTGGCCGCCCTCCCCGAGGACGAGTTCACCACCGAGCGCATCGAGGCGGCGCTGCGGGCGGCCCTCATCGACGGCCTCGGCCTCAAGCCGCGCCAGGCGTTCGGCCCGGTGCGCGTCGCGGTGACCGGCCGCAAGGTGTCTCCGCCACTCTTCGAGTCGCTCGAGATCCTGGGCCGGGACTCCGCGCTCGCCCGCCTGGACCGCTTCGCCGCGGAGCAGGGCCTGGACCAGGACCAGCCCGCCGACGCATGAGCCGGGGCGTGAGCACGACGCCGGCCGGCGGGCCCGCGGGCGCGCCCGCGCCGCCGGCCTGGGACGCCGTCCTCTTCGACCTGGACGACACGCTGCTGGATCTGCGCTCCGCCCAGCACGCCGCGTTCGACGCGACGGTGCGCCGGCAGTGGGCCGGGGCCGCCGACGTCGACCCGGCGGTGCTGGCCGAGGCCACCGAGGCCTTCGCGTCCGACGCCGGCGGCCACTACGGGCGCTACGTGGCCGGGGAGCTGACGTTCGAGGAGCAGCGGCTGGCCCGCGTGGCCGACGCCCTGCGCACGCTCGGCGTGCCCGAGGACGCGGCGACCCCGCTCGACGGCCTGTGGACCACCGACTACGAGGAGGTCGTGCGCGGGCACTGGGCGCTGTTCCCCGCGACCGCCGACGTGCTCGCGGAGGTGCGGGCCGCGGGCCGCGGCGTCGGGATCGTCACGAACAACGTGGAGACCTACCAGCGCGGCAAGGCCGACGCCCTGGGTCTGGAGTGGGTCGAGGTGCTGATCGGCTCGGACACGGCCGGGGCCCCGAAGCCGGACCCGGCCCCCTTCCTGGCGGGCTGCTCCCGCCTGGGCACGGACCCGGGACGCACCCTCATGGTGGGGGACAGCCTGCCTCACGACGTCGAGGGGGCCCGGTCGGCGGGGCTCGTCCCGGTGTGGATGAGCCCCGACGCCCCCGCCCACGGCGGGGCGGAGGAGCCGCTCTGGGACGAGGAGCACGCGTGCTGGCGGATGCGGGCGATCGGCGGGCTGCGGACCTGGCTGGCGGCCTGATCCGCCGATTTTGCACACGCCGTCCGGAGGGTGTAGAGTTCTTACTCGTTGCCGGAGAGATCCGGGAACACCGCGCTCATGAATATGATGCACATCGGTCAGGCATGCTTGACCGGCAGTGGGGTATGGTGTAATTGGCAACACAACGGTTTCTGGTACCGTCATTCTAGGTTCGAGTCCTGGTACCCCAGCGAGTCTTCGGACTCAGTGGACGCGCACGGGTGGAGACGCTCGGACGTGGCGCACGGCCCCATCGTATAGCGGCCTAGTACGCCGCCCTCTCACGGCGGTAACGCGGGTTCAAATCCCGCTGGGGTCACGCAGTCGCCGCCCGGTCCTCGGACCGGACGGCACGGGCGGATGAACGCATCCGCCGCCTGAACAGGAGACGCAGGCGCAGAAGAAGGTCTCCACGGCATCGCTTCCGCGCACGCGGACAGCGCGCTCGGCCCCATCGTATAGCGGCCTAGTACGCCGCCCTCTCACGGCGGTAACGCGGGTTCAAATCCCGCTGGGGTCACCCCGAGTGACAGGAAGCCCGGTCCCTGCGGACCGGGCTTCCGTCGTCTCCGGGCCCCGTCGGCCGGGCCGGTGGGATGGGCGGCTGGCGCGCGCCCGTGAGACGATGGCCCACGTGCCACACACGGATCAGAACGCCCCAGACCTCGGTGTCGACACGGCCGTCCGCCGCGTGCGCGAGCACCTCGCCGCGCTCGAGCTGCCCTTCGAGACCGTCACCGCGGGGCAGGACCGCGCCGAGCGCGAGCGCACCCTGCACCAGATCGACGACTACGTGCTGCCCCGCCTCGACTCGCTCGACGCGCCGCTGCTGGCCGTCGTGGGCGGCTCCACCGGTGCGGGCAAGTCCACGCTGGTGAACGCG
Organism: Micrococcus sp. 140720015-1; assembly: GCF_053627595.1. NCBI lineage: Bacteria > Bacillati > Actinomycetota > Actinomycetes > Micrococcales > Micrococcaceae > Micrococcus > Micrococcus sp. 140720015-1. The sequence goes on along the minus strand of NZ_JBSEYC010000002.1, from coordinate 232,875 downwards.
CTCGTCGGTCACGAGGTCTCCCGCTCCTCCGCCCTGCGGCCCACCACGCGCCAGCCGCTGCTGCTGCACAACCCCGCCGACGCCTACTGGTTCACGGGCCCGCGGGTGCTGCCCGACCTCGCCCGCGTCAGCGTGCACCGCGATGCGGCCGCCGGCCCCGTCGAACCCGACCAGTCCGCGATGGACACGGTCGCGCTCGTGGCCGAGCCCGCGCTGCCCTCGGGCATCGCCCTCGTGGACGCCCCGGACATCGACTCCGTGGCGGACCAGAACCGCGCGCTGGCCCGGCAGCTCCTCGAGGCCGCCGACCTGTGGATCTTCACGACGACAGCGCACCGCTACGCCGACGCCGTGCCCTGGCAGCTGCTGGACGAGGCCGCCGCCCGCGACATCACCGTGGCCGTCGTGCTCGGCCGCGTGCCCGAGGGCGCGGCGGAGGACATCACCCCGGACCTGCGGCGCATGCTCACCGAGCGCGGCCTCGCCGACGTCCGGATCCACGTGATCCCCGAGACCCGCTTCGACGAGCGCGGCCTGCTCCCGCAAGAGCACGTCGCGGGCCTGCGCGCCTGGCTCGAGACCCTCGCCGCCGACGCCCAGGCGCGCGGCGCCGTCGCCCGCCGGACCGTGGACGGCGTGCTGGGCCAGCTGGCCGCCCGCGTCGCCGACCTGGCCCGCGCCGAGGAGGAGCAGCGGCACGCCGCGGACCTGCTCGCCCGGATCGTGGGGGACTCCACGGACCAGGCCGTCGGCCGGGTCCGTGAGGCCACCTCGGACGGCACGCTGCTGCGCGGCGAGGTGCTCTCCCGCTGGCAGGACTTTGTCGGCACGGGGGAGTTCTTCCGCGGCGTCGAGACCACGATCGGCCGGCTGCGGGACCGCCTCGGCGCCCTCGTGCGCGGACGCCCGGCCCCGCCCGAAGAGGTCGAGACCGCCCTGGAGACCGGCCTGCACGCCGTGATGGTCGAGGCGGCCGCCGCGGCCGCCGAGCAGATCGAGCGACGCTGGGCGTCCGAGCCGGCGGGCCGGGCCCTGGTGGCCGGGCGCGACCTGGGCGCCCTGACGCCGGACGCGTCGGCGCGGGCGGCCGACGTCGTGCGGGACTGGCAGTCGGACGTGCTGGCGCTGATCCAGGAGGAGGGCGCGGGCAAGCGCACGCGCGCCCGCCTGGCGGCCACGGGCGTGAACGGCGCGGCCGTGGCCCTCATGGTCATCTCGTTCGCCTCCACCGGCGGACTCGCGGGCATCGAGGTCGGCATCGCCGGCGGCGCCGCCGTCGTCGGTCAGAAGCTGCTCGAGTCGATCTTCGGCGAGGACGCCGTGCGCCGCATGGCCCGGCGTGCCGATGAGCTGCTCGAGCGCCGCGTGCGGGCCTTCCTCGAGACCGAGCTCGCAAACCGCTTCCTGCCGCTGCTCCACCTCGAGCGCGAGCCGCAGGCCACCGAGGAGCTGCGCGCCCTCGTGCCGGTGCTGCGCCGCGGGGTGGCCGCCGGCGTCGACGGCCCGACCGGGTCCGAGCACGCCCCGTCCGCCGCCGAGGCGGGGGAGGAGCCCCGATGAGCCGCCGCGACACCCCCGCCCTGGCCCCCCGCCTGGACGCCCTCGGCGAGGCCGCCGAGCTGGCCGCGGGTCGTCTGCCCGAGGACGTCGTGGCCGGGGCCGACGCCGCCGTGCGCGCGGCCGGGGAGCGCCAGGCACTCTCCGCGGAGCACACCGTGGTCGGGTTCTTCGGGGCGACGGGCTCCGGCAAGTCCTCCCTGTTCAATGCGCTCACCGGCCGCGACCTGGCCCGCGTGGCCGCCACCCGGCCCACCACGTCCGAGCCGCTCGCCGCGGTCTGGGGCGTGGGCCGGGGACAGGGTCTGGACCCGGACGAGGAGCACGGCGACGGCACCGGCGAGGGCGGCGGCGCGGCCGCCCTGCTCGACTGGCTCGGCGTGCGCCGCCGCCACCTGCTGGACGAGGCGCCCGTGCTCGACGACGGTCGCCCCGGCTTCCTCGGCTTCGGCCGCCGTGACGGCGCCGACGCCACCGGCCTGATCCTGCTGGACCTGCCGGACATCGACTCGGTCGAGCGGGGCAACCGTGAGATCACCTCCCGGCTGGCCGGCCACGTGGACGTGCTGGTGTGGGTCGTGGACCCGGAGAAGTACGCGGACGCCGTGCTGCACCGCGAGTTCCTGGCGACCATGGGCTCGCACGCGGCCGTGACCCTCGTGCTGCTCAACCAGGTGGACCGGCTCTCGGTGCGTGACCGGGACGTCGTGCTGGCCTCGCTGCGCCGGATGCTCTCGGGGCACGGCCTCGGCGACGTCCGGGTGCTGCCCGTGTCAGCGCGCACGGGGGAGGGCCTCGAGGAGGTCGGCCGGCAGGTCGCGGCGATCGTCGCCCAGCGCGGCGCGGCCGCCGAGCGGCTGGGCGCGGACGTCGCGGCCCGTGCCGCGGACCTCGCCGCCGCCTCGGGCGAGGGCGAGCCGGCCGGCGTCGGGGCCGGGGACGAGCAGCGGCTCGGGCGCGAGCTGGCCGTGGCCGGCGGCGTGCCGGCCGTCGTCCGGGCGGTCGAGGGCTCGTACCGGCTGCGCTCGGCCAAGCGCACCAGCTGGCCCGTGCTGCGCTGGATGCACTCCTTCCGCGCGGACCCCCTGCGGCGCCTGCACCTGATGCCCGAGTGCGCCGCCCCCCGCCGCGACCGGGACGAGGTCGCCCGCGACCCCGCGCTGCACCGCACCTCCCTGCCCGAGCGCTCGGGCACCCAGCGGGCCGTCGTCGACGGCGCGGTCCGCACGCTGGCCGCCGCGGCCGGCGCGGGGGCCTCCGAACCCTGGGCCGCCGCCATCCGCCGCGCGGGCCGGGAGCACGCCGAGGAGCTCCCCGGCGCCGTGGACCAGGCGATCGCCGCCACCGACCTCGGGGCCGGCCGGGGCAGCTGGTGGCACCCCGTGTTCGACGTGCTGCAGTGGCTCGCCCTCCTCACCGCCGTCGTCGGCGCCGGCTGGCTGGGCGTCCTCGCCCTGGCCGGGTACCTGCAGTTCCCCCTGCCGCCCGCGCCCACGGTCGAGGGCTTCCCCCTCCCGACGCTGCTGCTCGTCGGCGGCCTCGCGCTCGGTGTGCTGCTGGCTCTGCTGGCGATCCCCCTGACCCGGTGGACCGCCGCGGCGCGGGGACGCCGCGCGCGCCGCCGCCTCGAGGAGGCGACCACCGACGTCGGCCGGCGGCTCGTCGTCGACCCGGTGCGTGCCGAGGTGGACCGCTTCCACGCCTTCCGCGGCGCCCTCGCCCGGGCCTCCGGCGTCCCGGTCCGGCGCGGCCGCCGATGACGGTGCGCGACCCCGCGGCTGCGGCGGGGGCGACCGTCGGCGACCTCACGGAGGCCGAGCTGCTCGAGGTCGTCCTGACCGGGCTCGCTCCCGCGGTCCGGGACGGCCACTGGCCCGCCGGCACCGTCGCCCCGGGTGACGACGCCGCCCTCGTGCCGGCGCCCCGCGGCGGGACGCTCATCTCCACGGACGCGATGGGGGAGGGCACGGACTTCCTGCACCGCTGGCCCGCCGGCCCCCGCACCCGCGGCCACGACGCCGGCTGGAAGGCCGTCGCCCAGAACCTCTCGGACGTCAACGCGATGGGCGGGACCGCCTCCGCGCTCGTCACCGCCCTCACCCTGCCGCCGACGACGCCGGTCGCCTGGGTGCGGTCGTTCACCGCGGGCATCGTGGGCGCGGTGCGTCACCTCGGCGCGCCGGACTGCCGGGTGGCCGGGGGCGACCTGGGCACCGGCGGACGGGTCCACGCCGCGGTGACGGTGCTCGGGGACCCGCACCCCGGCGGCGTGCTGCGCCGCGCGCCGGCCGCGGCGGACCGGGACCGCGTGCTCGCCGAGGGCGCCGACCTCGTCCATGCCCAGGCGGTGCCGGGGAGTCCCCGGGCCGCCGCGCCTTCGGGGCCGGGGTGGGCCGCCGCCGGGCTCGCCCTGCTGCTCACCGACCGCGCGGAGCTGGAGCGACGGGCGGACGCCCTCGCCGCCGCCGACCGGCCGTCACCGCGGGAACTCGCCCGCGCCGTCCGGGCCCAGCTGCGACCGCGCCCGCCGCTGGCCCTCGGGCCCGCCGCGGTGACGGCCGGCCTGCTCACCCTCATGGACGTCTCCGACGGGCTGGGCAAGGACGCGCACCGCATGGCGGCCGCCACCGGCGGGGCCGGTCCCGCGCCGGCACCGTGGCTGGACGAGGTCTGGCTGGCGGAGGCCGCCGCACCCCTGCGCCGCGTGGCCGCCCTGGCCGGGACGAGCCCGGAGGCGCTCGTGACCGGCGGGGGCGAGGACTACGGTCTCCTGGGGCTGGCGCGGCCCGAGACCGAGCTGCCCCGGGGGTTCACGCGGATCGGCCGGCTCGTGCCGGCCGGGGCCCGGCCGCCGACCGGGCACCGGCCCCTGCCCGAGTCCGGCTGGGACCCGTTCGCCGGCTGAGCGCCCGGGCCGGGGTCCGCGGGCGGGTCAGGCCGCGCGGAGGAGTCGCTCCGGGTCGAAGCGGTGGCCGAGGCCGATGACGTCCCACCCGTGCTCGCGCCATGCGGCGACGTCCAGGACGTTGCGCCCGTCGATCAGCAGGCGGGAGGTCACGCGTGAACCCACCGCGTCCGGATCCATCTCGCGGAACTGGCGCCACTCGGTCAGCAGCAGGGTCAGCTCGGCGCCGTCCACGGCCGCCTCGAGCGAGTCCACGTAGTCGAGCCGCGGGAAGCGGGCGGCCGCGTTGACGTTGCCCTCCGGGTCGTACACCCGGACGTCGGCGCCGGCCGTGTAGAGACGGTTGGCGACGTCGAGGGCGGGGGAGTCCCGCACGTCGTCGGAGTCCGGTTTGAACGTGACGCCCAGTACGGCGATCCGCGTGCCGTTGAGCACCTGCACGCTCGCGGGGGTGGGGGCGGTCCCGGAGGCCTCGGCCCGGCGGACGCGGCCGTCGCGGGCCGCGGAGAGCACCTGCACCGCCAGGTCCACCACGCGGTCACGGCGGCGCAGGTTGATGTCGTCCACCTCCGCCAGGAACCGCATGGTCCGGTCCAGGCCCAGCTCGGAGACGCGCGCCTGGAGCGCGCGGATGTCCTTGGGCAGGCAGCCGCCCCCGAAGCCCACGCCCGCATTGAGGAACCGGCGTCCGATCCGCGCGTCGTGGCCGATCGCGTCCGCGAGGGTGCCGATGTCCCCGCCCACGTTCTCGGTGATCTCCGAGAACGCGTTGATGAACGAGATCTTCGTGGCCAGGAAGGCGTTCGCGGCCACCTTCACCAGCTCGGCCGTCTCGAGGTCCGTGCTGATCCACGGGGTGTCGGCCGCGAGCTGCCGCGCGTAGACGCGGCGCAGGATGCCCTCGGCGCGGGGCCCGTGCGTACCGATGACGAGGCGGTCCGGGGTGAGCGTGTCCTTGACCGCGAAGCCCTCCCGCAGGAACTCGGGGTTCCAGGCGAGCTCGACCTCGCCCGGCAGTCCGGCCTCCGCGCGCACGGTGCGCACGAGCTCGGCCAGGCGGCGCGCCGTGCCCACGGGCACGGTCGACTTGCCGACGATCAGCGCGTCGCGGTCGATCGCCGCGGCGAGGGAGGCGACGGCGGCGTCCACGTAGCTCAGGTCCGCCGCGGTCTCGCCCACCTTCTGCGGGGTGCCGACGCCGATGAAGTGGACGTCCGCCCAGCGGGCCGCCTCCGCGACGTCGGTGGTGAAGCGCAGCCGCCCGGAGGCGACGTGGGTGCGCAGCAGCTCGGGCAGGCCGGGTTCGTGGAAGGGCACCTCGCCGCGGGCCAGGCGCTCGATCTTGGCCGGGTCCACGTCCACGCCGAGGACCTCGAAGCCCAGCTCGGCCATGCAGGCGGCGTGCGTGGCGCCCAGATAGCCCGTGCCGATCACGGACAGCCGCGGCGCGGCCTCCTGCTCGGCGGGGGCGGCGGGCGCGGTCGTCTCGGTCACGGCGGACTCCTCGGTGGTGCGGGGGCGGCGGTCGGGGACCTGGCTGACGCTAGGCCCCGCGGGTGAACGCGGGAAGAACGGGGTGTCTCGGCGGCGCGTCCCGTCGGTGGCGTGGGCGGGCCTCAGGCCTCGCCGGCGCGGATGAGCTCGGTGAGCCGCGTCGCGGCGGAGACGACGGCGTCCGCGTGCAGCCGGCCCGGCTGGCGGGAGAGCCGCTCGAGGGGGCCGGAGATCGAGACCGCCGCGATGACGCGGCCGCTGGGACCGCGCACCGGCGCCGACACCGAGGCGACCCCGGGCTCGCGCTCGGCCAGGGACTGGGCCCAGCCGCGCCGCCGCACCGCCGCGAGGACGGTGGGTGTGAACACGGCGCCGGCCAGCCCCTCGACGAGCCGCTCGTGGTCCTCCCAGGCCAGGAGCACCTGCGCGGCGGAGCCGGCCTTCATGGACATGCGGGCGCCCACGGGGATGGTGTCGCGCAGGCCCCAGGGCCGCTCCGCGCTGGCCACGCACACGCGGGAGTCCGCCTGCCGACGGAACACCTGGGCGCTCTCGCCCGTGGCGTCGCGCAGCCACAGCAGCACCGGACCGGAGGCCGTGGTGAGCCGGTCCTCGCCGGCGGCGGAGGCGAGCTCGGCCAGGCGGGTGCCCAGCACGTAGCGGCCCTGCAGGTCCTTGCCCACCATGCGGTGGTGCGTGAGGGCGGCCGCGAGCCGGTGCAGCGTGGGCCGTGCGATCCCGGTGGCGGTGACGAGCTGGGCGAGCGTGGCCGGGCCGGACTCGAGCGCGTCGAGGATCGCCACCGACTTGTCCACCACGCCGACGCCGCTGGGATGCCGGTGGAGCGAGGGGCCGATGAGGTCGTCCTCGGTGGGCGGGCGCACGGGCTCGGTGGTCATGGGGTGATCGTAGTCGTCTCACTGCGCGGACGGAGCGGGGGTGTCGGCGTGCGTCACGTGCGACCGGGCCGGCCGGCACTGCGTCCGGCATGTGAGATGAAATCTCACGATATGGAATATCGCGCCGCGTGGTCGAGAACGGCCCCGCCGCGCCCCACAGTGGTCCGTGAGCACCGGCGCCCCGCGCCGGGCGACGACCGACAGGTGCGTGAGCAGGAAGGTGCGGCACATGACGACGGCGACGACGCGGCCCAGGACGCTGGCCGAGAAGGTCTGGGACGAGCACGTGGTGGTGCGCGGCGAGGGCGAGGGCGCCTCCCGCACCCCCGACCTGCTCTACATCGACCTGCACCTCGTGCACGAGGTGACGAGCCCGCAGGCCTTCGAGGGGCTGCGTCTGGCCGGGCGTCCGGTGCGTCGGCCCGACCTGACCATCGCCACGGAGGACCACAACACCCCGACGCTGGACATCGACCAGCCGATCGCTGATCCCACCTCGCGCACGCAGATCGAGACCCTGCGGGCCAACTGCGCCGAGTTCGGCGTCCGCCTACACCCGTTGGGCGACGCCGAGCAGGGCATCGTCCACGTCGTCGGCCCCCAGCTGGGCCTGACCCAGCCCGGCCTCACCGTGGTCTGCGGCGACTCCCACACCTCCACCCACGGCGCGTTCGGCGCCCTGGCGTTCGGCATCGGCACCTCCGAGGTCGAGCACGTCCTGGCCACCCAGACCCTGCCGCTGAAGCCCTTCAAGACCATGGCGGTCACCGTGGACGGCACGCTGCGCCCGGGTGTGACGGCCAAGGACATCATCCTCGCGGTCATCGCGAAGATCGGCACGGGCGGGGGCCAGGGCTTCGTGCTCGAGTACCGCGGTGAGGCCATCCGGAACCTCTCCATGGAGGGCCGGATGACCATCTGCAACATGTCCATCGAAGCCGGCGCCCGCGCCGGCATGGTCGCCCCGGACGAGACCACCTTCGCCTACCTGAAGGGACGGCCCCACGCCCCCGAGGGCGCCGACTGGGACGCCGCCGTCGAGCACTGGCGCACCCTCGCCACGGACGAGGGCGCGGAGTTCGACGCCGAGGTGGTCATCGACGCGGACACGCTCGAGCCGTTCGTCACGTGGGGCACCAATCCGGGTCAGGGCGTGAGCCTGAACGACACCGTCCCCGCGCCCGAGGACTTCGCCGACCCGGTGGCCCAGGAGGCGGCCCGCAAGGCGCTGTCCTACATGGACCTGGCCCCCGGCACCCCGATGAAGCAGGTCGAGGTCGACACCGTGTTCATGGGCTCGTGCACCAACTCCCGCATCGAGGACCTGCGGGCATTCGCCGAGGTCGTCCGGGGCCGGCGCAAGGCCGAGGGGCTGCGCGTCATGGTCGTGCCAGGCTCGGCGCGCGTGCGTCTGCAGGCCATGGACGAGGGCCTGGACAGGGTGTTCGAGGACTTCGGGGCCGAGTGGCGGTTCGCCGGCTGCTCCATGTGCCTGGGCATGAACCCGGACCAGCTCTCCCCGGGGGAGCGCTGCGCGTCCACCTCGAACCGCAACTTCGAGGGCCGGCAGGGCAAGGGCGGGCGCACCCACCTGGTGTCCCCGGTGGTCGCCGCGGCCACCGCCGTGCTGGGCCGCCTCGCCAGCCCGTCCGACCTGCCCGCCCTCACCCCCCAGGAGGCCTGAGCCATGGAGAAGTTCACCACCCACACCGGCGTCGGCGTGCCGCTGCGCGCCTCGAACGTGGACACGGACCAGATCATCCCGGCCGTGTACCTCAAGCGGATCTCCCGCACGGGCTTCGAGGACGCCCTGTTCGCCGGCTGGCGCCAGGACCCCGACTTCATCCTGAACACCGAGCCGTTCAGCGGGGGCACCGTGCTCGTGGCGGGCTCGGACTTCGGCACCGGCTCCTCGCGCGAACACGCCGTGTGGGCGCTCAAGGACTACGGCTTCCGCGCCGTGATCTCCCCGCGCTTCGCGGACATCTTCCGCGGCAACTCCGCCAAGCAGGGGCTCGTCGCGGCCCAGGTGGAGCAGGAGGACGTCGAGCGCATCTGGAAGGAGCTGGAGAACCGTCCCGGGACCCCGGTCACCGTGGACCTCGTCACACGCACCGTCGAGTGCGGGGATGTGACCGCCCCCTTCCAGATCGACGACGACACCCGTCACCGCCTGCTCGAGGGCCTGGACGACATCGCCGTCACCCTGGGGCACCAGGCCGAGATCGACGCCTACGAGGCGGACCGCCCCGCGTACAAGCCCACCACCCTGCCGGCCCGCACGGCCGGCTGACCGGCCGGCGCCGGGACCGCACCAGTGCCGCGCGTGCCCGGCGACGCCCTATGCTGGGAGGCGATTCCGGGACCGCCCGCCGCACGCGGCGGGCGGTCCCGTTCAGAGACCTCCCCGCTCCGGCGGGAGTGGCCGAGACCGTGGCCCTGCGGCCGCGCTGAGGAAGGACGCGCATGGCGAAGCTCTTGACCATCCATGGCGGCAAGCCGCTGACCGGTGAGGTGACCGTGCGCGGCGCCAAGAACCTGGTGCCCAAGGCCATGGTGGCCGCCCTGCTCGGCAACTCGCCGTCCGTGCTCCGGAACATCCCCGAGATCAAGGATGTGGACGTCGTCAGCTCCCTCCTCGAGATCCACGGCGTGTCCGTGGAGTGGGACAAGGAGACCGGGCGGATCACGATGGACCCGGCCGGGGTGAAGTCGGCCCTGACCGCCGAGATCGACGCCCACGCCGGCGACTCGCGCATCCCGATCCTCTTCTGCGGCCCGCTCATGCACGCGATCGGGGAGGCCTTCATCCCCGACCTCGGCGGCTGCAAGATCGGCGACCGCCCGATCGACTACCACCTGGCCGTGCTGCGCAACTTCGGCGCCGTCGTGGACAAGCGCCCGGGCGGCATCTCCATCTCCGCCCCCAAGGGCCTGCACGGCGCCAAGCTCGAGCTGCCCTACCCCTCCGTCGGAGCCACCGAGCAGGTGCTGCTGACCGCCGTGAAGGCCGAGGGCATCACCGAGCTCAAGGGCGCCGCCGTCGAGCCGGAGATCCACGACCTCATCGCCGTCCTGCAGAAGATGGGCGCGATCATCACCGTGCAGACGGACCGCACCATCCGCATCGAGGGCGTGAGCGAGATGCGCGGCTACAACCACATCGCCCTGCCCGACCGCAACGAGTCCGCCTCGTGGGCCTCCGCCGCCCTGGCCACCGGCGGGGACATCTACGTCCGCGGCGCCGAGCAGCGCGACCTGACGGCGTTCCTGAACACCTACCGCAAGATCGGCGGCGAGTTCGACGTCGTCGACGACGGCATCCGGTTCTGGCACGCCGGCGGCGATCTCAACCCGCTCGTGCTCGAGACGGACGTGCACCCCGGCTTCATGACCGACTGGCAGCAGCCCCTCGTGGTGGCGCTGACCCAGGCCAAGGGGGTCTCCATCGTGCACGAGACCGTGTACGAGAACCGCTTCGGCTTCACCGACGCCCTCGTGCGGATGGGCGCCTCCATCCAGCTGCACCGCGAGTGCCTCGGCTCCGTGCCGTGCCGCTTCGGTCAGCGCAACTTCCTGCACTCGGCCGTGATCTCCGGCCCGACGCCGCTGCACGGCGTCGAGTTCGACATCCCGGACCTGCGCGGCGGCTTCTCCCACCTGATCGCCGCCCTCACCGCCGAGGGCACCTCCACGGCGACGGGCCTGGAGATCATCAACCGCGGCTACGAGCACTTCATGGCGAAGCTCGAGGGCCTCGGCGCCGACGTCGAGCTGACCGAACGCGACCGGTGAGCGGCGTGGACGCCCAGAGCCCTGCCGCCGCGGGGGGTCGTCCCACGCGTGCCGCGCGCGCCGCCTACGTGATCCCCGGGGTGATCGTGCGTCCGGCGATGCGGGCCCTCGTCCGCCAGGTGTGGGAGGGGACCGAGCACCTGCCCCAGACCGGCGCGATCCTCGCCGTCAACCACATCTCGGAGGTGGACCCGCTCTCCGTGGCCCACATGGTCTACAACCAGGGCCTGCTGCCGACCTTCCTCGCCAAGGCCGAGCTCTGGAAGGTGCCCGTGCTCAAGCAGGTCCTCGAGGCCACCCGCATGATCCCGGTCGAGCGCACCCGCGACGGCGGCCGTTCGCTCGCCGCCGCGCGCGAGGCCGTCGCCACGGGCCGGGCGATCATCGTGTACCCGGAGGGCACCGTCACCCGCGATCCCGACGGCTGGCCGATGGCGGCGCGCAACGGGGCCGTGCGCCTGGCCCTGCAGACCGGCGCCCCGCTCATCCCCGTCGGTCAGTGGGGCATCCAGGAGCTGCTGCCGTACGGCGGCCGCTCCCTCCGCGTCCTCCCGCGCAAGACCGCCCGGATCCGGGTCGGCGCGCCCGTCGACCTCGCGGACCTGCGGGACCTCCCCGTGACGGCGGCCACCCTGCGCGAGGGCACTGACCGCATGATGGCCGCGATCACCGAGCTGGTCGCCGAGCTGCGCGGAGAACCGGCCCCGGAGGGCCGTTGGGACCCCACGACCGGACGGCGGGTGACCGGGGCATGAGCGATCCGCGCACCGTCGCCGTCCTCGGCGCCGGCAGCTGGGGGTCGGCCTTCGCCCGCGTCCTGGGCCTGAGCACCAGCCCCGAGTCCGCCCGCGCGTCCGAGGTCGTGATCTGGTCCCGGCGGGCCGAGGTCGCCGAAGCCATCACCGAGCGGCACGAGAACCCCGAGTACCTGCCCGGCATCTCCTTGCCCACCTGCGTGCGCGCCGTCACCGACGCCGCCGAGGCGGTCCGGGGAGCCGGCGTCGTGGTGGTGGCCGTGCCCGCGCAGCACGTGCGCGAGACGCTGCACGCGGTGCGCGCCGATCTGGCCCCGGACGCCGTCGTGGTCTCCCTCGTCAAGGGCCTCGAGCGCGGCACCGACGCGCGGATGTCGCAGGTGTGCGCGGAGGAGCTGGGCCTCAGCCCGGACCGGTTCGCGGTGGTCTCCGGACCCAACCTCGCCCTCGAGATCGCGCGCGGCGAGCCCACCGCCACGGTGGTCGCCTCGGCCTCGCGCGCGACGGCGGAGCGCATCGCCGCCCTCACGGCCGGCCGGACCTTCCGGCCCTACACGAACACGGACGTCGTGGGCGTGGAGATCGGCGGCGTGGTGAAGAACGTCATCGCCCTCGCCGTGGGGATCTGCGACGGGCAGGGGCTGGGGGACAACTCCAAGGCCTCCGTCATCACCCGGGGCCTGGCCGAGACCACCCGGCTGGCCGTCGCGCTCGGCGGCGCCCCGGCCACCATGGCCGGGCTCGCCGGCCTGGGGGACCTCGTGGCCACGTGCGCCTCGCCCCTCTCCCGCAACCGCTCGGCCGGCCGCCACATCGGCACCGGCCTCAGCGCGGAGGAGGCGGTGGCCGCCATGAGCCAGACGGCCGAGGGCATCAAGTCCGTCTCTGCCGTCGTGCACGTCGCCCGCGCCCACGGCGTGGAGATGCCCATCAGCGAGCTGATGGACCGGGTGGTCGCCGGGGACGTGGCCGTGGACCGCCTCGCCGAGCTGCTGCTCGCCCGTGACCTGAAGTCGGAAGGACGCACCGCATGACCGCCACCCCCGCCCCGGAGGCCGCCGCCGGCGCGCGTCCCCGCGTGCTCCTGCTCTTCGGCGGCCGCTCGAGCGAGCACCCCATCAGCTGCGTGACCGCGGCGGGCGTGCTGCACGCGGCCGACCGTCAGCGCTGGGACGTCGTGCCGGTGGGCGTGGCCCGCTCCGGCCTGTGGTCGCACGACGAGCTGGACGTGGCCTCGTTCCGCCTGGACGGCGACGCCCTGCCGGAGGTGCCGGAGCCCGTGGCCCCGGTGAGCCTGCGCGCCCTGCCGGACGGCACCGTCGAGCTCACCGCGGCCGACGGCTCCTCGCTGGGCCCGGTGGACGTCGTGTTCCCGCTGCTGCACGGCCCCTGGGGCGAGGACGGGACCCTCCAGGGCATGTTCGAGTCGCTGGGTCTGCCCTACGTGGGCTGCGGTGTGCTCGCCTCCGCGGTCGGCATGGACAAGCACTTCATGAAGGTCGCCTTTCAGGCCGCCGGCCTCGAGGTCGGCCCGTGGGAGACCATCACCGCCCGCGACTGGGCGCGCGATCCGGAGGCGGCTCTCGCCCGCGCCGGGGCGCTCGCCTACCCGCTGTTCGTCAAGCCCGCCCGCGCCGGCTCGTCCTTCGGCATCACCCGCGTCACCGAGCGCGCGGGCCTGCGCGCCGCCGTGGAGGAGGCCCGTCGCTTCGACCCCAAGGTCGTGGTGGAGGCGGGCATCGTCGGCCGCGAGATCGAGTGCGCCGTCCTCGACGGGCACGGCTCCGCCGCCCCGCGCGCCTCGCTGCCGGGGGAGATCGTCGTGGCCCACGACGAGGGTGAGACGCAGTTCTACGACTTCGAGTCGAAGTACCAGGACACCGGCACCACCCAGCTGTCCTGCCCGGCCGAGCTGCCGGAGGAGGAGATCGAGCGGCTGCGCGCCCTGGCGATCCGCGCCTTCGAGGCCGTGGACGGATCCGGCCTGGGCCGCTGCGACTTCTTCTTCACCCCGGACGGGCGCTGGGTGGTCAACGAGATCAACACCATGCCGGGCTTCACGCCCATCAGCATGTACCCGGCCATGTGGGAGCGGACGGGCCTGTCCTACGACGATCTGATCTCGCAGCTGCTGGACCTCGCCCTCGAGCGGGGCGTCGGCCTGCACTGATGCGGCCCGCGGCCGGCCCGGGCCACGGCGGTCGTGCCGGCCGGCCCGCGCCGGTCTCAGCCGACGGGTGTCGCGTCCTGCACGCTGACGCAGCCGCCGCTGGGCTCGATCTGCGCGACCGCCGAGGACAGGCCCACCATCACGGTGTCCGAGCTGGCCTGGTCCTTGCCGAACAGCACCTCCACGGCCGGGTCACGGCCGTAGGTGGTGATCCGCCAGTTCTCGTCCTCGTCGCGGATGACCCAGTCGATCCCGTCCACGGAGATGCAGCGGTCCGTGGTGGGGCCGGGGACCTCGGCACCGCAGCGCAGGACGACGGCGGCCGGGTCACCCCACACGGCCGTCGCCTGGCTGTCGGTGGGGCGCAGGTCGAGGTCGCCCAGGGCGTCGGGCATGGCCACCATGGCCGGGGCGCACGCCGGGTCCGCGGCGTGGGGCGCGGCCTCCACCGTGGCCACCCGTCCGGCGCAGGCCGTGGCGCCGAGGGCGATCGCGGTCAGGAGGGGCACGAGACGACGCAGGCGGCGGGATTCCATCCGCCCAGGATACGTGCGGCGCCGGGACCCGCGGGGGCCGGTGCCCTAGCATGGGCGGGACCGTTCCCGTCCCCGCCTCAGGAGCCCACGTGAGCAGCACCGCGGACCCCCGCCCCCGCCCCCCGCAGGAGGACGTCGCCGTCGGGCGGCGCCGTCGTCGTCGCCCGTGGCTGATCGCCCTGGCGGTGGTGCTCGTGGCACTGCTGGCCGTGGGCATCGCGGCGGCGGTGTACGTCGGCGGGATCGCCCGGACCATCGACCAGGACACCCAGCGCTTCGACGGCGGCGCGTTCCCCGCCGAGTCGGGCCGCCCGGGCGCCGCGGGGGCGTCCGCCCAGCAGCCCACCGCGCCGCCGCCCGGCATGGACGCGGAACAGGCCGCCGAGGGCGCCCAGGGCCCCGTCGCCCCGGACGGGGACGAGAAGGCGGACGAGCAGGCCCTCGACGTGCTGCTCGTCGGCGAGGACGCGGGCGCGGAGGGCCGTGACCCCGCCGGCCGGTCGGACACCCTCATGTGGGTCCACGTGCCCGGGGACCGCAGCGAGATCCAGGTCATGTCCATCATGCGTGACATGTGGGTGCCGATCCCGGGGCACGGGGACCACAAGGTCAACGCCGCCTACCAGTACGGTGGCATCCCGCTGACGGTGGCCACCGCGGAGAACATGTTCCAGGCACGCGTGGACCACGTGATCGCCGTCGACCTCGCCGGCTTCAAGGGCCTCGTGGACGCCCTGGGCGGCGTCAGCGTGGACAACCCCGCCGCCTTCGTCTCGACCGGCGGCATCGACTTCCCCGCGGGCACCGTGCAGATGGACGGGGACAAGGCACTGGCCTACGCGCGGGAACGGTACAACCTGCCGCGCAGCGACTTCGACCGCGTGGAGAACCAGCAGCGCCTGGTCAAGGCCATCGTGGCCGCGTTCCTCTCGCGGGACACCCTCTCGGACCCGAGCCGCGTGCAGGCCGCCGTCGAGGAGTTCGCTCCCTTCCTGACCCTCGACGACGAGCTCGGCTCGAGCACCCTCGCGAACCTGGCGTGGTCCCTGCGCGACGCGCGCGACGCCCCGATCGTGACCAGCACGGTGCCGTCCGTGGGCGTGGGCTACACGGACACCGGCGAGGACGTCGTGTGGCCGGACTGGGCGGCGATCGCCCGGCTGGGCGAGGGCATCCGCACCGGCACCCTGGGGGAGGCCGTCGCGCAGTGAGCACGCCGCCCCGGCCGTCGCTGGTACGGCACTGGCTCGCGCTCGCGGAGGAGCTCGTGGGCCGGGCCGCGCCGCGGCTCGACGCCCTGAACCTCTTCCCGGTCCCGGACGCGGACACGGGCACGAACATGCTCGCCACGCTGACGGCGGCCCGCACCGCGGCCGACGCCTGCCCCGCACAGGACGACGTCGGCGCCGTGTTCGCGCACGCGGGCGCGGCCGCGCTGGACTCGGCCCGGGGCAACTCGGGCATGCTGCTCGCGGTCAGCCTGGCGGGGATGGCCGAGCCCCTGCGCGGCCGGGAGCGCGTCGACGCGTTCGCCCTGGCGGCGGCGTTCGGCGCCGCCGACCGGGCCGCCCGGCAGGCCCTGTCGGATCCGCGCGAGGGGACGATCCTCACGGTGCTCTCCGCGGCCGCCCGCAGCCTCGCGCGCTCGTCCACCCAGGCTCCCGACACGCCCGCGGTGGCCGGGGACGCGGACCCGGCCGTGCGGCTCGGCCCGGCCGTGACCGTCATGCTGGCCGACTGCGTGCAGGCCGTGGAGGAGACCGAGTCGTTGCTCGCCCCGCTGACCCGGGCGCACGTCGTGGACGCCGGCGCCGTCGGGCTGCTCTGGGTGTTCGAGGCGCTGCGCGCCGTCGTCACGGGCACGCCCGTGGACGAGGAGCTGGCCACCGCGCTCCACGGCTACGTCGAGGGCGCCCACGCCGCGGAGGGCGAGTCCGCCGCCGCGGCGGAGGCGCCGACCGAGGGGGCCGTCGAGGTGATGGGCACCCTGGCGCTCACCCCGCTCGCCGCGGCCGAGCTGCGCCGACGGCTGACCGACGTGGGGGACGCCGTGATCCTCGCCCCCGTCGGGACCGCTCGTGACGGGCAGGGCCGGGTGCCGTGGCGGGTCCACGTGCACGTGCCCCGCGCCGCGGACGCGATCGGCCCCCTGCGGGCCGCCGGCGACGTCGAGGGCCTGGCCGTCACCGACCTGGCCGGGCCGTCGCACGGCCACGACGCCGCACCGGACGGGTGCCATGGCCGCTGAGGTCCCCGTCACCGACCTGCCCCTGTCCGAGGTGCTGGGCGGGAAGCTGCCCGCCCGCCTCGAGAAGGAGCTCGGGCTGACCACGGTCGGGGACCTGCTGGACCACGTGCCGCGCCGCTGGATCGAGCGCGGCGAGCTCACCCCCATCGCCGCGCTGCCCTACGACGCCGAGGTGACCGTCGTCGCCGTCGTGGAGTCGGTGACCACGCGGCGCATGCACAGCCGGCCCGGGTTCATCGTGGACGTCACCGTCGCGGACCCGTCCGTGGCCGGCGTGCCGGGGGCGAGCCTGTCCATGGCCTTCTTCAACGGCCACGACGCCCGCCGCCGCCTCGCCCCCGGGATGACCGCCATGTTCCAGGGCCGCACGACCGAGTACCGCGGCCGGATCACGCTGAACAACCCGGACTTCGCCCTCCTGGACGACGACGTCGCCCCGGGGGAGGTGGACGTGCGGCCGGTCCCGCTCTACCGGGCTACGGGGAAGCTGCCGTCGTGGACGGTCCGCTCCGCCGTCGCCCGGGTGCTCGAGACCGTCGACCTGGGCCGCATCCCGGAACTGCTCACCGAGCGGATCCGCGCGGAGGCCGCCGCGGCGCTCGACCTGGAGGTGCCGCTGCCGGGCACCGCCCAGGCATACCGGGACCTGCACGCCCCGCACGACGTCGCCGCCACCGGCCCGGCGCGGACCGCGCTCGCCCTGCGTGAGGCGCTGCTCGTCCAGGCCGCGCTCGCCTGGCGCCGGGACCGGGAGCGGGCGGTGCCCGCCGTGCCCCGCCCGCCGCGGCCCGGCGGCCTGCTCGAGGCCCTCGACGCCCGCCTGCCGTTCGCGCTGACGCCCGGCCAGGTGGCGGTGGGGGAGCAGCTGTCCGCCGAGCTGGCCCGGGACGCCCCGATGAGCCGGCTGCTGCAGGGGGACGTGGGCGCGGGCAAGACGCTCGTGGCCCTGCGGGCGATGCTGCAGGTCGTGGACGCCGGCGGCCAGGCCGCCCTGGTGGCGCCCACCGAGGTGCTCGCCGCGCAGCACCACCGCGCCCTGCTGCGCCTGATGGGCCCGCTCGCGGAGGCCGGCACCCTCGGGGCCGGCGACGGCCCGGCCACGAGGGTCGTGCTGGTCACCGGCTCGCTCAAGACCGCCGCGCGCCGCGAGGCGCTGCTGGCCCTGGCCTCCGGCGAGGCCGGGATCGCCGTGGGGACGCACGCGCTGCTCTCCGAGAAGGTGGGCTTCGCCGAGCTGGCCCTGGCCGTCGTCGACGAGCAGCACCGCTTCGGCGTGGACCAGCGCGAGGCCCTGCGGCGGGCCAACCCTGGCACGCACCTGCTCGTCATGTCCGCCACGCCCATCCCGCGTTCCGTGGCGATGACGGTGTTCGGCGACCTGGACCTGTCGGTGCTCGAGGGGCTGCCCTCGGGGCGTCAGCCGGTCACCACGCACGTGGCGCGCATGGCCCACGGCCCGCGCGTGATCGGCCGGGTGTGGGAGCTGATCGCCGAGCACGTGGCGGCCGGCCATCAGGCGTTCGTGGTGTGCCCGCGCATCGACCCCGACGACGCCGACCCGGGTCACGCCAACGTGGAGGAGATGACACCCCGGCTGCGGGGTCTCCCGGCGCTGGCGGGGCTGCGGATCGACGCCGTGCACGGGCGCATGGACCAGGCCGAGCAGGACGCGGCGATGCAGGCCTTCGCGCGCGGGGAGACGGACGTGCTGGTGGCGACCACCGTCGTGGAGGTGGGCGTGGACGTGCCCAACGCGACGGTCATGGCGATCCTCGACGCCGACGACTTCGGCCTGTCCACCCTGCACCAGCTGCGCGGCCGCGTGGGCCGCGGGCCCGGGGCGGCGGTCTGCCTGCTGGCCACGCGCCTGCCGGACGGGCACCCGTCGCTGCGCCGGCTCGAGGTCCTGGCCCAGGAGCAGGACGGCATGCGCATCGCGCAGGAGGACCTCGCCCAGCGCGGCGTCGGCGACGTGCTCGGCGCCGCCCAGTCCGGGCTGGCCTCCGGGCTGCACCACGTGGACGTCATCGCCGACGCCCCGCTGATCGCCGTGGCCGCCGACGCCGTCGCGCAGGTCATGGCGGCCGGCCCGGGGCTCTCCGCCCACCCGGCGCTCGCCGCCGAGGTGGCCCGCTGGGAGGCCGAGCACCTCACCGCCGCCGACTACCTCGAGAAGGGTTGAGCCATGTCCCGCATCATCGCCGGCGCGGCCGCCGGGCGGCCCCTGACCGCCGTCCCCGGCACCGGCACGCGCCCCACCACGGACCGCACCAAGGAGGCCCTGTTCTCCTGGCTCGAGGCCCGCGACTGGCTGGACGGGACGGCCGTGCTCGACCTCTACGCCGGCTCCGGCGCCCTGGGGTGCGAGGCCGCCAGCCGCGGAGCGGCGTCGGTGCTGCTGGTCGAGCGGGACCGGAAGGCCCTGACCGCGTGCCGCGCGAACGCCGCGCTGGTCAACCGCGCGCGCGGGGCCGACGTCGTGCGCGTGCGCGCCGGGAGCGTGGAGCAGGCGCTCGCGGCGGAGACCGCGTCCGTGGACCTGATCCTGGCCGACCCGCCGTACCCGGTGGCCGGCCCGCCGCTCGAGGCGGTGGTGGAGGCGGCGGCCGGGCGGCTCGCCCCGGGCGGGCTGCTCGTGCTCGAGCGGGCGGCCCGGGACGCGGCGCCGCGCCGGCCGGACGGCCTCGAGGAGGTCGAGGTGCGCGTCTACGGCGAGACCGCCCTGTACCTCTGGCAGGACGAGCGCTGACCCCGCCCACGCGTTTTCGTTCGGGAAACGGCGGCGTCTCGGCCCGTTCTCCCTGGGGGGACGGGAGGGCGGAACGGACTGGGCTCAGCACCGAACCGCGAGCACGGCGGCCGCCGTTTCCCGAACGAAAATGCTCCAGGGACAGCCGTTTCCCGAACGAAAGTGCTCCGAGGACCGCCGTTTCGTCAACGAAAGCGTCGGGGGTCAGGCCGCGCGCAGCCGCGGGGCCGCCTCGGCCAGGCGGCACATCGCCTCGTCGATCGCATCGGGGGACTTGCAGAACGCCAGCCGCAGCCACGACCGCAGGTGGCCCCCGTCCGGGCGGCAGAGCGCGCCCACGGGGATGCCCGTGACGCCGGCCTCACGCGTCCACCGCACCGCGGCCTCGGCCGCGTCCGTCACACCCCACGGGGCCAGGTCCACGACGACGAAGTAGCCCGCCGCCGGGACGACCGGGTCCAGGCCCGCCTCCCGCAGGCCCGCCACGAGCCGATCCCGGGCGTCGCGGTACCGCTCGCGCTGGCCGGCGAGATGTCGCTTGGCGTCCTCGGTGGGCAGATAGGCGCCCAGCGCGCGCTGGAAGGCGGGGCCGGAGGAGTAGGTGAGGAACTGCTTGACGGCGCGCGCGGCCCCGACGAGCTCGGCCGGGCCGGTCAGCCAGCCGACCTTCCACCCGGTGACCGCGAACGCCTTGCCCGCGCTGGAGACCGTCAGGGCGATGTCCTCGGCGCCCGCGACCGAGCGCAGGCTGACGTGCTCGCCCTCGTAGACGAGGTGGTCGTAGACCTCGTCCGAGAGGATCAGCACGCCCCGGGACCGGCACAGGGCCACGAGCTCCTCGAGCAGCTCCCGCGGATAGACCGCGCCCGTGGGGTTGTGCGGCGTGTTCACGATGAGCAGGCGCGTGCGGTCGGTGATCGCGTCCGCCACCCGTGCCGGGTCCGGAAGGAAGTCCGGGGCCTCCACCGGCACGCTCACGTGCCGGCCGCCGGCCAGGGCGATCGTGGCGGCGTGCGAGTCGTAGAACGGCTCGACCGTGATGACCTCGTCGCCCGGGCGCACGAACGCCAGGACCGTCGCGGCGATGCCCTCGGTCGCGCCCGTGGTGATCATGACCTGCGTGGCGGGGTCCTCCGTCACGCCCCAGTGGCGCCGGCGGTGCTCCGCGACGGCCTGCCGCAGCACGGGGTCGCCCGTGCCGGGGGCGTACTGGTTGGGGCCCGCCAGCACGGCCTCGGCCGCCAGCCGCAGCAGCGCGTCGGGGCCGTCGGCGTCGGGGAAGCCCTGGCCGAGGTTCACGGCCCCGTGCTCGACGGCGAGGCCCGTCATCGTCTCGAACACGGTGGGCACGGGGCCGGCATCGCCGAGCAGGCCCGCGGCCGCCGCCGTGCGACGCCACGGCGCGTCCACGTCGACGTCGTGCCGTGCTGATCCGGGGGTGGCCTGGTTTCCGTCCATGGCCGCACTGTACCCATCGCCGCGGACCGCCCACGGCGGTGCGCGCCGCGTCCGTCACGACCGCGACGCGCCGGAGCCGGACCGGACGGGCGTCCGTCGCCGCTCGGCCCAGCCCCCGCTAGGCTGGCACCCATGCGTCGTGCCGTCTGCCCTGGTTCGTTCGATCCCCTCCACAAGGGGCACGTCGAGGTGATTGCGCGAGCCGCGAACCTCTTTGAGGAGGTGGTGGTCGCCGTGTCCTCCAACCCCGCCAAGACGTACCGCTTCAGCGTGGACGAGCGCATCGCCATGATCGAGGCGACGGTGTCGTCCCTCGCCGGCGTCGCGGTCCGGCCCATGGGCCCGGGCCTGCTGGCCGAGTTCTGCCGACAGATCGGCGCGGACGCGATCGTCAAGGGGCTGCGCGGCGGCGCCGACCTCGAGTTCGAGGCCCCGATGGCCGCGATGAACCGCCACCTCACCGGGGTCGAGACGGTCTACCTCCCGGCCGACGCCCGGTACACCCACGTGTCCTCCTCGCTCATCAAGGAGGTCCACGGACTCGGCGGCGACGTCGCCGAGTTCGTCCCGGCCGCGGTCCTGCGCGGCCTCGACGGCGGGGCCTGACCCCGCCCGGCCCACCCGCGGGCCATCCCTCCGCTCGACCCACCGCATCCACCGCAGGAGAACCGCCGATGACCGTCCCGCCCCCCTCTCGCCCCCGCACCCGCAAGGCCGTCATCCCGGCCGCCGGCCTGGGCACCCGCTTCCTGCCGGCCACCAAGGCCATGCCGAAGGAGATGCTGCCGGTGGTGGACCGACCGGCCATCGAGTACGTGGTGTCGGAGGCCCGGCGTGCGGGCCTGGCGGACGTGCTGATGATCACGGGCCGGAACAAGCGGGCCCTCGAGGACCACTTCGACCGCCATCCCGCGCTGGAGGCCGCGCTGGAGCGCAAGGGCGACGCCACGCGGCTCGCGCAGATCCGCGAGTCGGACCTGGTGGGGGACATCCACTACGTCCGCCAGGGCGAGGCCCTCGGGCTCGGCCACGCGGTGAACTGCGCACGCCGCCACGTCGGCGAGGAGCCGTTCGCGGTCCTGCTGGGCGATGACATCATCGGCGACGGCGAGGCGCTGCTCGAGCGCATGATCGACGTGCAGCAGCGCCTCGGCGGCTCCGTGATCGCCCTCATGGAGGTCCCGGAGGAGGCCGTCTCGGCCTACGGCGTGGCCGCGGTGCAGGCCGTGCCGGGGGAGGGCGACGACGTCGTCCGCGTCACCGACCTCGTGGAGAAGCCGGCCCGCGAGGACGCCCCCTCCACCCTCGCGATCATCGGCCGCTACGTGCTGGCCCCGCAGGTGTTCGACGTGCTGGACGAGACCCCGCCCGGCCGCGGCGGGGAGATCCAGCTCACCGATGCGCTGCAGAGGCTGGCCACGGAGGAAGGCGAGGGCCGCGGCGTGCACGCCGTCGTCTTCGACGGCCGCCGCTACGACACGGGGGACAAGCTCGGCTACCTGCAGGCGGTCATCGAGTTCGGCACGCGGCACGAGGACCTCGGGGCCGACCTGCGGGCCTGGCTCCGAGAGTTCACCGCCGGGCTCTGAGCCGGGCCGGCGACGCGCGGGCCGCCGCCGGCTTTGGCCGAGGCGGACCCACCCGGTAGGATGGGCTGTCGGTCCGTCGTGGCTGGACCCGTGTCCAGGCCGCATCGCACCCCCGCAGAGGGCGTGCGGACGGGCCGTGTACCCCCGCCGTCCCACCCGCCGAGAGGAGCGACCATGGACAGCATCCAGCACCACGGCGCCGACTCGCCGTGGGTGATCCCCGTGCGCGATCTGACGCGCGGGGCCGGAGTCCAGCGCGAGCTGACGGCCGAGTGGCCCGCCCCCGCGGGCGTCTCCACGCCGCTGCTGGGGATCCCCGAGGGGGACCCCGTCGAACTGGACCTGCGTCTGGAGTCGGTGCACGAGGGCGTCCTCGTCACCGGCACCGCGGACGCGACCCTGAAGGGCGAGTGCGGCCGTTGCCTGCGCCCGCTGCACGAGGGGATCACCGTGGACCTGCAGGAGCTGTACCTCACCGGCACGTCCGAGGACGACGCCGGCGAGCAGCCGCTCGTGGTGCGCGAGACCGTGGACCTGGAACCCGTGTTCCGGGACGCCGTGGTCATCGCCCTCCCGTTCCAGCCGCTGTGCCGGCCGGACTGCGAGGGCCTGTGCGCCGACTGCGGCATCCGCCTCGAGGACGCGCCCGAGGGGCACGCCCACGAGCGCGTGGACCCGCGCTGGGCCGCCCTGGCCCACCTCGCGGGCACCTCAGAGACCTCCATCACCGAGACAGAAGAGAGATAGTCGTGGCAGTCCCGAAGCGGAAGATGTCCCGTGCCAACACCCGTGCCCGCCGGTCGCAGTGGAAGGCCACCGCGCCCGCCCTGGTGAAGTCCGTCGAGAACGGTCGCGTCTCGTACCGCCTGCCCCACCAGGCCGAGCTGAAGACCGACGCCGCCGGCACCCCCCTGTTCTTCGAGTACAAGGGCCGCAAGGTCGCCGACGCCTGAGATGGCGTCCCCATCGGCTCGCCGCGGGCCTGAGCCCGCGCCCGAGCCAGAAGAGCTGTTCGAGCGTCTCGGCGTGCACATCACCGCCGGGACGCTCGAACGCGCTCTGACGCACCGCTCGTTCGCCTACGAGCAGGGCGGGTTGCCCACCAACGAGCGCCTCGAGTTCCTCGGGGACTCGGTGCTGGGTTACGTGGTCACCGACCACATCTTCACGGTGTACCCGGACCTGGCCGAGGGCGACCTCGCGCGCCGCCGGGCCGCCGTCGTGTCCACGCGTGCCCTGGCGAAGGTGGCGCGCCGGATCGGCATCGGCCCGTTCGTGCGCCTGGGCACGGGGGAGCGCCGCACCGGCGGGGCGGACAAGGACTCGATCCTCGCCGACACCCTCGAGGCGCTCATCGGCGCCGTCTACGTGGACCACGGGGCCGTGGCCGCGGCCGCACTCGTGCACCGCCACGTGGTGCCGCTGCTGGACGAGCCGGACCTGCTGCGCGAGAGCACCGACTGGAAGACGGTCGTGGCCGAGGCCGCCAGCCGCCACGGTCTCGGCGCCGTCCGCTACGCGATCGAGGGGCAGGGCCCCGCGCACGACCCCCGCTACCGGGCCACCCTCGTCGTCGGCGAGCGCGAGTACGGCTCCGCCGTCGCCAGCTCCAAGAAGCAGGCCGAGCGGGACGCCGCGGCCGCCTCCTGGCCGGCCCTCGAGGCGGGCCTGCCGGCCGCGGGGCGCTGAGGCCGTGCCCGAGCTGCCCGAGGCCGAGGTCGTCCGGCGCGGCCTGGCCCGGTGGGCCACGGACGCCGTCGCCGCGGAGCTCGAGGTCCTCGACCCCCGCTCGCTGCGTCGCAGCCCCGGCGGTGCGGACGCCCTCCGGGAGCGGCTGCGCGGCGCCCGGCTGGCCGAGCCGGCTCGCCGCGGCAAGTTCCTCTGGCTGCCCCTGGCCGAGGGCGACGACGCCGTCGTCGTGCACCTGGGCATGAGCGGGCAGATCCTCGTGGACGAACCGGGGGCCGCCGACCAGCGTCACCTGCGCCTGCGCCTGCCCGTCACCGCGGCGGACGGCTCCGCCCGCGAGCTGCGGTTCGTGGACCAGCGGATCTTCGGCGGCTGGTGGCTCGACGCGCTGCGGCCCGACGACGCCGCCGGCGGCGAGCGGATCCCCACCACGGCCGCCCACATCGCCCTGGACCCGCTGCATCCCCTGTTCGACCCCGCGGCCGTGCACGCGCGCCTGGCGCGGCGCCGCTCCACCCTCAAGCGCGCGCTGCTGGACCAGTCGCTGGTCTCCGGGATCGGCAACATCTACGCGGACGAGGCCCTGTGGGGCGCCCGCCTGCACCCCGAGCGCCCGACGGAGCGCATGCGCCGGGCGGACACGCTGCGCCTCATGGCGGCCGTCCAGGACGTGATGCGCCGGGCCCTGGAGGTGGGGGGCACGAGCTTCGACGCGCTCTACGTCAACGTGGACGGGCGATCGGGCTACTTCGCCCGCTCCCTGGCGGCCTATGGGCGCACCGGGCAGCCGTGTCGCCGCTGCGCCGCCGAGGGGGTCGACTCCCGCATCGTCCGCGAGCCGTTCATGAACCGTGCGAGCCACCTGTGCCCGCGTTGCCAGCCCCGGCCGCGCCGTCGCCGGGCCGCGGCGGCCGACGCCTGACGGGGCGTCCGTAGACTGGGCTGACCCCCGACCTCGAGCAGGAGACACGAGTGAGCCATCCCCCGGCCGCGTCCTGGACGCCTGAGCCCCTGCCGCGTCCCGAGTCCCCGCGCGACGACGCCCCGCCGGTCGCGCGGCGCCGCCGGCGCTGGCCGTGGGTCGTCGGCGTGCTCGCCGTCCTGCTCGCGGCGCTGCTCGGTCTGGGCGCCTGGTACGCGGGCTCGCTCGGGCGCACCTTCGACGACCACCGGCAGACGGTGGACGTGGGGGCGCTCGAGCAGGCGGCCGGCAACGGCCCGCTGAACGTGCTCGTCCTGGGCTCCGACTCCCGCGAGGGCGAGGGCGAGCAGGACATGGGCCAGCGCTCGGACACCATGATGCTCGTGCACATCCCCGCGGACCGACGCCAGGTCTACGTCATGTCCGTGCTGCGGGATTCGTGGGTCACCGTGCCCGGCCACGGTGAGGCGAAGATCAACTCGGCCTTCGACACGGGCGGCTACGCGCTCGCCGTGGACACGGTGGAGCTGCTGCTGGGAGTGCCGATCCACCACGTCCTCGAGGTCGACTTCCAGGGCTTCCGGGGCGTGACGAACGCGCTGGGCGGCGTCGAGGTCTGCAACCCGCGGGCCTTCTCCTCCGGTCAGGCCAACCCCTCGTACTACCCGCGCGGACACATCCTGCTGCAGGACACCGCCGCCCTGCGCTACGTGCGCGAACGGCACGCCTTCGACGACGGCGACGTCACCCGCGTGAAGAACCAGCAGCGCTACCTGGCCGGGGCGATGGACCGCTTCCTCAGCCCGCAGATCCTGGGCGATCCCGCCCGCACCACCGAGGTCGTCGCCACGTTCTCCGACCACCTCGGTGTGGACGAGGGGCTCACGTCCGGCGTGATCGCCTCGCTCGCGTGGCAGCTGCGCGACGTCCGCGGCGAGGACGTCGAGATGTTCACGGTGCCCCGCAAGGGCTTCGCGGAGGGGCCGAACGGCGACGCCATCGTCGAGCTCGACGAGGACAAGCTGGCGGACCTGCGCTCCGCCCTCGCCGACGACGACGTCCAGCGCTATGTCGACGAGCACGAGCCCAAGAAGGAGAAGAAGGCCCAGGCCGCCGGCGGGGCCGCCCCCGTGCTGACCCTGCTGACCGGCACCACGCCCGCACCCGCCCTCGGGGAGGGCCCCTGTGACGACTGAGCCGCGCCGCCCCCGCCTCTTGCTGGTCTCCCACTCCTACCGGCCCGAGCGCACCCCGCCCGCGCGTCGCTGGGGCGCGGTCGTGGCGGCGCTGCGGTCGGCGGGCTGGGACGTCGACGTCGTCGCGCCCGGGGGTGTGCGCCCCTTCTCCGGGCCCGACGGCGAACGCGTCCTGCCCACGCCTCGCCTGCCCCTGGGGGAGGCCGGCCGCAACGGCCGCTTCGCCGAGGCGGTGGTGCACGCCCTGCTCGCCGTCCCCCGTGGGATGGCCACCCGACGCCCGGACGTGGTGGTGGCCACCGTGCCCGCGCTGCCCGTGGTGGTGCCCGGCGTCGTGCTGTCCCGCCTCTGGCGCCGTCCCCTCGTGCTGGAGATGCGCGACGCCTGGCCGGATCTCGCCCACGAGGCCGGGGTCCACCAGGGCCTGCTGGGCGTCGCGATGGAGCGCGTCGTGACCGGCGGCCAGCGCGCGGCCCGGCTCGTGGTGACCGTCACAGACGGCTTCGCGGAGACGCTGCGCGGGCGCGGGGTGCGGGTGGTCCGCACCCTGGGCAACGGTGTGGACCTGGCCCGCCTGGCGGTGGCGCCCCGGCGGGAGCGGGCCGCCGGTGAGCTCCACGTGCTGTACCTGGGCAACATGGGCGAGAGCCAGGGGCTCGAGCGGCTCATCGACGCCGCGGCGACGCTGCGGCGCACCCGGCCGGGGGTGCGCGTCCGGCTGGTCGGGGAGGGGACCCGGCGTCCGGTGCTGGAGGCCCGCAACGCCGAGCTCGGCTCGCCGGCCGAGATCCTCGGACCCGTCCACGGCGCGGCCGTGGCCGAGCAGTACGCGTGGGCGGACACGCTGGTGGTGGCCCTGCGTCCCGACTGGCCGAGCTTCCGGTACACCGTGCCCTCCAAGACCTACGAGGTGCTCGCCGTCGGCCGGCACGTCACGGGCCTAGTGACGGGGGAGGCCGCCCGCACCCTCGAGGCGGCCGGCGGCGCCGAGGTCATCGGCCCGGACGTGGACGACCTGGTGCGGCACCTGACGGCGCTCGCGGACGACCCGCACCGCACCGACGTCGGCGCGGGCGGACGCGACTGGGTGCGCCGCCACGCCGACCTGCCGGCCGTGGCCCGCCGCTACGTGCGACTGCTGCGCCGCGTCGCCGGTCGCTGAGCCCGACGTCGGCCCCTTGCTAGGGTTGACGCCGCCGCACCCGGCCGGGTGCACTCCACCGGGACACCGAGGAACAGTTCTGATGCCAGCTGGGAAGTCCATCCGTCGGGTCGCGCGCGCGGGCGCTCGCCTGCTGCCGCCCGAACAGCGCCGTCGGGTGCGCCGCACCGGCGGCGCGCTGCTGCGCAGGCTGCCGCCGCAGGTGGCCGAGGAGGTCCGCGGCGTGTTCGGCATCCGCTGGGGCGACCGTCCGGCGCACGCCCGGCCGGCCGACGCCCTGGGCCTGGCGGGCGGGCCGGCCCGCACCCGCCCCGGCAGCGCCTCCCTCACCGGCCGCGGTGCGGCCGCCGTCGGCGCCGATCCGGAGGCCGCGGCCCGTCTCGAGCGGGCCCTGGGCCTGGCCGACACGTCCCGCACCGAGCGGGGCGGGCGGGCCGTCGGCGTCGTCGCCGCCCCGGACGTGCGCGCGGCCCTCGCGGCCGCCGGGCACCGCGTCGTGCCGCTCGTGCCGGGCACCGCGGGCGCGGTGGCCGAACGCGTGGAGGCCGTCGTCGTGGACGTGGACGGCATGGACGGGCCGTGGGCCGGGGCCCTCGACGCCGCCGGCGCGGCCCTCTACCTCGAGCTACGGGGTGCCGTGAGCGCGGCCGCCGCGCGCGGGGTCACCGTCTGGGTGCTCTCCCGGGGCCGTCACCGGCACCGGCTCGGGGCCCTCGCCCTGCTGCACGCCGAGGACGTCATCGTCGTCGAGGCCGGCGCGGGCCGGACGCCGTTGCACTTCACCGAGGACCCGGGCGACGCGCCCCAGGGGATCGCCGACGTCCTCGCCGCCTGCCCGGAGGAGAGCGCATGAACACGCACCACCCCGACCGCCTGACCGACGCCGCCGACGTGCGCGTCCTGCTCTACGGCGACGTCGACCTGAACGTCATCGACGGCTCGGCCACGTGGCTGCCCTCCCTGGCCGAGACCCTCGCCCGCACGGGTGCGAGCGTGGACGTCCAGCTCAAGGCCGTCGAACGCCGGGACCTGCTCACCGCTCCGCTGCGCGCCCTGACAGGGGTGCGCGTGCTCGCCGCCGAGCCGGCGGCCGGGCAGGGGGGAATGACCCCCTCCCGCGCCGCGGACGTGCTGACCCGCCGGGACGAGGAGTCCCGGTACGACGTGGTGCTCGTGCGCGGCATCCACGCCTGCCTCGAGCTCGCCGACCGCGGCGCCTTCCCGGGGCGGCTGTGGTCCTACGTGACCGAGTACGGCTACGTGGAGGACGGCTTCCCGGCCGGGCGCGTCGAGGAGCTCGGCCGCATCGCCGCGGCGAGCCGTCTGATGCTGGCCCAGACGCCCCAGGCTCGCGCCGTGCTCGAGGCGATGGTCCCGGCCGCCGCCGGGCGCACCGAGCTGCTCTCGCCGATGGTGCCGGACGGGCTCGTTCCGGCCGAACGCGCCGAGGCGCCCGCCGACGGCCCGGTGCGTCTCGTGTACACGGGCAAGTTCGCCCACGACTGGCGCACCGACCTCATGCCGGACGTGCTGACCGCCCTCCACGAGGCCGGCGTCCCGGCCACGCTCACAATGGTGGGGGACAAGGTCCACCCCGAGCGGGACCGGCCTGGCTGGGCCGCGGCGATGCGCTCCCGTCTCGAGGCCGACCGGCCCGACTTCGAGTGGACCGGAGCGCTCTCCCGCGAGGAGTCCATGGCCCGCACCGCGGCCGCGGACGTCTCTCTGGGCTGGCGTGCCCCCGCCCTGGACCTCTCGCTCGAGATCTCCACGAAGGTGCTCGAGAGCTGCGCGGTCGGAGTGCCGCCGCTCCTGAACCGGACCGTGGCGCACGAGGAGCTGCTGGGGGCCGACTACCCCCTGTTCGTGGACGGGGTGAGGGACTCGGCCCGGGACGTGGCCGCCCGCATCGCGGCCGCCCGCCACGACCTGCCGGCCCTCTCGCGGCGCGTCGTCGAGGCTGCCGCCCCCTACCGCATGGCCGCGCGCGCACGCGCCCTGACAGGCGTCATGGACCGGCTCGGTCTGCTCGACCGACGGCCCGCCCGCGGCGGGTCACGCACCCGCGTGGTCCTGGCCGGCCACGACCTGAAGTTCGCGGGCGAGCTCGTCGACCTGCTGCGGGACGACCCGGGCGTCGAGCTGCGCATCGACCACTGGCAGGGCCTGCACCGCCACGACGAGGCCGCCTCACGCCGCCTCGTCGAGTGGGCCGACGTCGTGGTGTGCGAGTGGGCGGGCCCCAACGCCGTCTGGTACGCCCGCCACAAGCGGCCCGGCCAGCGGCTCGTGGTCCGCCTGCACATGTTCGAGCTGCGCGGCGGCTGGCTCTCCGCGCTCGAGACCGAGGCCGTGGACCGCCTCGTGACCGTCTCCGATCTCTACCGGGACCTGGTGCGCGAGCACCTGCCCATCGAGCCCACGCGGGTCACGGTGATCCCCAACGCCGTGTCCGTGGCGGACCTGGACCGTCCCGGTCTGCCGGGTCGCCGGTTCCGGCTCGGCCTCGTCGGCGTGGTGCCGTTGCGCAAGCGCCTGGACCGGGCCGTGGACCTGTTGGAGATCCTGCGCGCCCATGACGAACGGTTCACCCTGCACGTGCGCGGCCGCATGCCGTGGGAGTACCCGCACGAGTGGCGCAAGCCCCTCCAGCGCGAGGGCTACCTCGACCTGTTCGCCCGCCTCGGCGCCGGTCCGCTGCGCGAGGCCGTCGCCTTCGAGCCCTTCGGGGCGGACATGGGCTCGTGGCTGACGAAGATCGGCTGGGTGCTCTCGCCGTCCACCACCGAGAGCTTCCACCTCGCGCCCGCCGAGGGCATGGTCTCGGGCGCGGTCCCACTCGTCTGGGACCGGCCCGGCGCGAGGGGCGTGTTCGGCGACGAGTTCGTGCTCGACGACACCGACGCCGCGGCGCGGCGGGTGCTCGAGGCGGTCGCCGACGACGCGCGGTGGGACGAGCTCTCGACCCTGGCCCGGGACCGGGTGCGCGCGTACGACGAGCGCGTCGTGGCCGGCCTGTGGCGCGAGGCGCTGGGGCTGGACTGAAGCAGGCCGGGCGACGGCGGTAGGGTGGGACGCGTCCGCCCCCGCCCGCCGGTGCCTGGGGCCGCCGCCGTGAACCATTCCCCATTGAGGAGACCCCGTGAAGAAGATCGAGACCGTCGCCGTCATCGGCCTGGGCTACATCGGACTGCCCACCGCCGCCATCCTCGCCGAGAACGGCGTGACGGTGCTCGGCGTGGACGTCTCGGACCGCACCGTGGACGCCGTGAATGCGGGCACGGTGCCCTTCGTGGAGCCGGACCTGGCCGGGTTCGTTACGCGCGGCGTCGAGAAGGGCCTGCTCACCGCCTCGAAGACGACGCCGGCCGCGGACGCCTACATCGTCGCCGTGCCGACCCCGTTCAAGGACGGACACTCCCCGGACCTGGGCTACATCGAGGCCGCCGCCCGCGGCCTGGCCCCGCAGCTGACCGGCGACGAGCTCGTCATCCTCGAGTCCACCTCGCCCCCCGGCGCCACCGAGCACATGGCCGAGGTGATCTTCGCCGAGCGTCCTGAGCTGCGCGAGGCCGAACTGGACTTCGCCCACTGCCCCGAGCGGGTGCTCCCGGGCCGCGTGATGGTCGAGCTCGTGACCAACGACCGGATCGTCGGCGGCTCGACCCGGCGCGCGGCCGAGCGGGCCCGCGACCTCTACCGCACGTTCTGCGAGGGCGAGATCCTGCTGACGGACACCCGCACCGCGGAGATGGCCAAGCTCGTGGAGAACTCCTTCCGCGACGTCAACATCGCCTTCGCCAACGAGCTGTCCGTGATCTGTGCCGAGCAGGGCATCGACGTCTGGGAGCTCATCGAGCTCGCCAACCACCACCCCCGCGTGAACATCCTTCAGCCGGGCCCCGGCGTGGGCGGCCACTGCATCGCCGTGGACCCGTGGTTCATCGTGGACGCCGCCCCGCAGACCGCCCGGCTGATCCGCGCGGCCCGGGAGATCAACGACGGCAAGCCCCAGTGGGTCATCGACCAGGTCAAGGCCGCTGCCTTCGACGTCCAGCAGGCCACCGGCCGCGCGCCCGTCGTCGCCGCCCTGGGCCTGGCCTTCAAGCCGAACATCGACGACCTGCGTGAATCCCCGGCCCTGAACATCGCGGCCGAGCTGGCGGGCCAGTTCTCCGGGTCCGACGTGCTCGTGGTCGAGCCGCACGTCACGGAGCTGCCGGCCGCGCTGCAGGGCAAGGACAACGTCCGTCTGGTCGCGGCCGACGAGGCCCTGGACGCCGCCGACATCGTGGTGCTGCTGGTGGACCACTCCGCCTTCGCCGACCTCGGCGACCGCGTGGCCGACAAGCGCGTGATCGACACGCGCGGCCAGTGGCGCACCGGCCCGTCCCTCTGACCCGACTCGGCCCGCGCCCCGCCCGCCCCGCCGACAGGAGCCCGCACCGATGACCGCACGCGAGCGCCCCGCGTCGTCCCGCCGCCCGCTGCTGCGGTCCCTGGCCCTGACCGCCCAGACCGTCCGCGAGCACGTGACGGACGACCCGGTGCTGCTGGCCCTGCAGGTCTCCCGTCGACTTCCGCTTGCGGTGGCGGGCGGGGCGGCCGGCGTCCTCACCCGCCTGGGCCGGAACGGCGTCGTGCCCGCGCTCGGCCACGAGATGCGGGGCGAGCGCGCGGCGGCCCTGGCCGCCCTCGGCGTGGACGAGGCCGGCCGGCCCGTCCGCGCGTCCCGTCCGGGGGCGGGGAGCGGCCGCGGGCTGGTCCACCGGGCCGACGCGGCCCTCGGCATGGGCCGGCCCGACGTCGCCGCGACGCTGCTCGGCAGCGTGCCGGAGGAACATCGCGGCGCGGCGTGGACGGCCGCCGCCGCACGCCTGGCGGCGCACCGCGGCGACCTGGGCGGCGCGGCCGCGCTCGCCGCGCGGCATCCCCGCAACCGTCATCTCGCCCGCCGCATGGCGGGGGAGCGGGACGCGTTCCGCGGCGTCGCCCCGACCGTGCCGACCGAGCCCGGCTACCGCCCGGTCCCGGGGCGGGTGCTGCACGTGCTGACCAACTCCCTGCCCCACACCGGGTCGGGGTACGCCCAGCGCAGCCACGCGATCCTCACCTCCCTGCGGGACGAGGGCTTCGAGGTCGCCGCCGTCACGCGGCCGGGCTACCCCGTGCAGATCGGCGTGCCCTGGGCGGCACAGCGGGATGTCGTGGACGGGATCAGCTACGCCCGGCTGCTGCCGGTGCGGCTCGCCCAGGGCCAGGCCGCCCGCATCCAGCAGCACGCCGAGCTGCTGGCCGCGCACGTGCGACGACACCGTCCCGCCCTGCTGCACACGACCACGCACTTCGTCAACGCACTCGCGGTCGAGGCCGTGGCGCGGGCCTTCGGGATCCCGTGGGTGTACGAGGTCCGGGGGCAGCTCGCGGACACGTGGGCGGCGGTGCGCGGGCCCGAGGCCCTGGCCTCGGAACGGTACCGGCTCTTCCAGGAGCGGGAGGCCGAGGCCGCCCGCCGCGCCGACGGGGTCGTGACGCTCGGGGCGGGCATGCGCGACCGCCTGGTCGCGGCCGGGGTGGCCGAGGACGCCGTCGTGCTCTGCCCCAACGCCGTGGGCCCGGCCTTCGTCGCCGAGCCGGCGGACCGGGACGAGGCACGCGCCCGGCTGGGCTGGGACCTGCCGACCGACGCCTTCGTGGTGGGCACCGTCTCGAGCCTCGTGGACTACGAGGGCCTGGACACCCTGCTGCGCGCCGCCGCACGGCTGGCCCCGCACCGTCCCGGGCTGCGCGTGCACATCGCCGGCGACGGCGTCGCTCGGCCCGGGCTGCAGGCCCTGGCCGCGGAGCTCGGCATCGCTGAGCTGTGCGCCTTCCCCGGGCGGGTCGACCGCGAGGATGCGCGCCTGCACCACGCTGCCCTGGACGTGTTCACGGTCCCGCGCCGGGACCTGCCCGTCACCCGCGCGGTGACGCCGATGAAGACCGTCGAGGCCTCGGCCACCGGTCGGCCCGTCGTCGCCTCGGACCTGCCGGCCCTGGCCGAGCTCGTCGAGGACGGGCGGACCGGTCTGCTCGTTCCCGCGGAGGATCCCGCCGCGCTGGCCACCGCCCTCGACCGGCTCGCGGAGGACCCGGCCGAGCGGGCGCGCCTCGGTGCG
Organism: Micrococcus sp. 140720015-1; assembly: GCF_053627595.1. Taxonomy (NCBI): domain Bacteria; kingdom Bacillati; phylum Actinomycetota; class Actinomycetes; order Micrococcales; family Micrococcaceae; genus Micrococcus; species Micrococcus sp. 140720015-1. The sequence continues at coordinate 199,593 of NZ_JBSEYC010000002.1, read as the reverse complement.
GCCGGCCGGGACTGGGCCCTGCAGACGCGCACCTGGGAGGCCAACGCGCGCCGCTATCGGTCGCTCTACGACCGGCTCGGCGTCCACCCGCGCTGATACAGTGACGCTGGCGCCGGGCCTCCCGCACTCTCGTGTTCCGGAGGCCTCCTCGACGCCCGCCCGACGCTCGTCGCGTGGGGCCCGCGCACGGAAGGAAGACTGGACCCGCATGAAGATCGCCGTCGTCGCCCTGGGCAAGATCGGCCTGCCGCTGGCCGTGCAGTTCGCGAGCAAGGGACACGAGGTGGTCGGCGTGGACGTCAACGCGGCCGTCGTGGACCTCGTCAACGCGGGGACCGAGCCCTTCCCGGGCGAGGCCCACCTCCAGGAGAAGCTCTCCTCCGCGGTGGCCGACGGCCGCCTGCGCGCCACCACCGACTACGGCGACGCCGTCCCGGGGGCCGACGCCGTCGTGCTCGTCGTGCCGCTCTTCGTGGACGACGAGGCCCGCCCCGACTTCGGCTGGATGGACGGCGCCACCACCGAGCTGGCGAAGCACCTGACCCCGGGCACCCTCGTCTCCTACGAGACCACGCTGCCCGTGGGCACCACCCGCACCCGGTGGAAGCCGATGCTGGAGGAGGGCTCGGGCCTGACCGAGGGGGAGGACTTCCACCTCGTGTTCTCCCCGGAGCGCGTGCTCACCGGCCGCGTGTTCGAGGACCTGCGCCGCTACCCCAAGCTGATCGGCGGCCTGACCCCGGCCGGCGCCGAGCGCGCCCGCGAGTTCTACGAGGTTGTGCTGGACTTCGACGAGCGGCCTGACCTGTCCCGTCCCAACGGCGTGTGGGACCTCGGCTCCGCGGAGGCCTCCGAGATGGCCAAGCTCGCGGAGACCACCTACCGCGACGTCAACATCGGCCTGGCGAACGAGTTCGCCCGCTACGCCGGCACGAACGGCATCGACATCTACCAGGTGATCGAGGCCTCCAACTCGCAGCCGTACAGCCACATCCACCGCCCGGGCATCGCCGTGGGCGGCCACTGCATCCCGGTCTACCCGCGCCTGTACCTGTGGAACGACCCGGCCGCGGACATCGTCCGCACCGCGCGCGCCGTGAACGCCTCGATGCCGGACTTCGCCGTGGACCTGCTCGCCCAGGCCCACGGCGACCTCGCCGGTCAGCGCGTCGTCGTGCTGGGCGCCGCCTACCGCGGCGGCGTGAAGGAGACCGCGTTCTCCGGTGTGTTCGCCACCGTGGGCGCCCTGCGCACCCGCGGCGCCGAGGTCACCGTGGACGACCCGATGTACACGGACGAGGAGCTCACCGCGCTGGGCTTCACCCCGCACACCGCGGGCGCCGAGGTCGACGCCGCCATCCTGCAGACGGACCACGCCGAGTACCGCGCCCTCACCCCGGCCGACCTGCCGGGCGTGCGCACCTTCGTGGACGGCCGCAACGTCACCGACGCCGACGCCTGGGCGGGCGTGACCCGTCGGGTCATCGGCCTGCCGCAGGACGCCGAGGCCACCCGGTGAGCGAGGACGTCTTCACCGCCGCCTCGGCCGACGTGGCCGAGGACGCCGTCCTCGGCGCCGGCACCAAGGTCTGGCACCTCGCGCAGGTCCGTGAGCAGGCCCGCCTCGGCGAACGCTGCATCGTCGGTCGCGCGGCCTACATCGGCACCGGGGTGGAGCTCGGCGACGACTGCAAGGTCCAGAACCTCGCCCTCGTCTACGAGCCGGCCCGTCTGGGCCGCGGCGTGTTCATCGGACCCGGCGTCGTCCTGACCAACGACACCTACCCCCGCGCGGTGAACCCGGACCTGTCCCAGAAGTCCGGGGACGACTGGGACGCCGTGGGCGTGGACATCGGCGACGGCGCCGCGATCGGCGCGCGGTCGGTGTGCGTGGCGCCGGTGCGCATCGGCGCGTGGGCCCTGGTGGCGGCCGGCTCGGTGGTCACCCGCGACGTGCCGGACTTCGGCCTCGTGGCCGGAGTGCCCGCGAAGCGCATCGGCTGGGTCGGCCGCACAGGCCGCCGGCTGGAGGAGAGGGACGGCGTCTGGGTGTGCCCGGACACCGGGGAGACGTTCATCGAGCGGGACGGCGCGCTGCGACCGGCCGGGCCCGCGCAGGAGGAGGAGAACCATGGCTGAGTTCATCCCGGCGGCGAAGCCGCTTATCGGCGACGAGGAGCGTGAGGCGGTGGACCGCGTCCTGCGCTCCGGCATGGTGGCGCAGGGCCCCGAGGTCGCGGCCTTCGAGGAGGAGTTCGGTGCCGCGATGGTGGACGGCCGGGCCTGCGTGGCCGTCAACTCCGGCACCTCCGGCCTGCACCTGGGCCTGCTGGCCGCGGGCATCGGCCCCGGCGACGAGGTCATCGTGCCCGCCTTCACCTTCGCGGCGACCGGCAACGCCGTCGCCCTGACGGGTGCGACCCCGGTCTTCGCGGACGTGGACCTGCAGACGTACACCCTCGACCCCCAGGACGTGCGCGCCAAGGTGACGGAGCGGACCGCCGCCGTCATGCCGGTGCACCTGTACGGCCACCCGGCCCGCATGGACGAGCTCGAGGCGATCTGCCGCGAGCACGGCCTCCAGCTGTTCGAGGACGCGGCGCAGGCGCACGGCGCCCGCTGGAAGGGGCGCCCCGTGGGCACCTTCGGGGCGTGGGGCATGTTCAGCCTCTACCCGACCAAGAACATGACCTCGGGCGAGGGCGGCATGGTCTCCGTGGGGGAGGAGGACGTCGCCCGTCGCCTGCGCCTGCTGCGCAACCAGGGCATGGAGGTCCAGTACCGCAATGAGCTCGTGGGCTTCAACAACCGCATGACGGACATCCACGCGGCCATCGGCCGGGTACAGCTGACCAAGGTCGGCGCGTGGACCCGGCGCCGGCAGGAGATCGCCGCCCGCTTCGACGCCGAGCTGCGCGGGGTCACCGTGCCGACGGTGCTCGAGGGCGCCGAGCATGTGTACCACCAGTACACGGTCCGCCTGCCCGAGGAGCTGGCCGGGAAGCGGGCGGACGTGCTCGCCCGTCTGAAGGACGAGTTCGGGGTCGGCACGGGTGTCTACTACCCGGTGCCCACCAACGAGCTGCCCTCCTTCGGCGTCGAGGCGGACCTGCCGAACACCCGCGTGGCCGCGTCCACCGTGTTCTCCATCCCGGTCCACCCGTCCCTGACGGACGCGGACGTCACGCGCGTCGTCGAGGCCGTCAACACCGCGGTGGCGGAGGCCGCCGCATGAGCGTGCTGCGCACCGGACTGATCGGCCTGGGCATGATGGGCCGCCACCACGCCCGCGTGATGCGCTCCATCGAGGGCACCGAGCTGGTCGCCGTCGCCGACGCGATGGGTGATCCGCACGGCGTGGCGGGGGACCTGCCCCTCTACGACTCGGTCCAGGGGCTCATCGACCACGGCGTGGACGCCGTCATGTGCGCGGTCCCGACCGGCCTGCACGAGGAGGTCGGCATGGCCCTGGCCGAGGCCGGCGTGCACGTGATGGTCGAGAAGCCCATCGCGCACAGCACCGAGGCCGGCACCCGCCTGGTCCGCGCCTTCGACGAGGCCGGCCTCGTCGGCGCCGTGGGCCACATCGAGCGCTTCAACCCCGCCCTCCAGGAGATGCGCCGCCGGATCCAGGCCGGCGAGCTGGGCCGGGTCCTGCAGGTCACGACCGTGCGCCAGGGCGGCTTCCCTGCCCGCATCGCCGACGTCGGGGTCGTCAAGGACCTCGGCACGCACGACATCGATCTGACCGCGTGGCTGGCGGACAGCCCGTTCACGCGCGTGGCCGCGGAGACCATGACCAACTCCGGCCGCGAGCACGAGGACATGGTGGTCGCCAGCGGCCGCCTCGAGTGCGGGGTCATCACGAGCCACGTGGTGAACTGGCTCTCCCCGGTGAAGATCCGCCAGACCGTCGTCACCGGCGAGCTCGGCGCGTTCGTGGCGGACACCGTGCACGCGGACCTGACATTCCAGGCCAACGGGTCGGTCCGCACCCGGTGGGAAGCGCTGTCCGCGTTCCGCGGCGTCTCCGAGGGGGACGTCACCCGCCTGGCGATCGAGAAGCCCGAGCCGCTGCACACCGAGCACGAGGCGTTCCGCGACGCGATCCTCGGCGTCCGGCGGGAGCACGTGTCCATGGCGGAGGGGCTCGACACGCTGCGCGTGGCCGAGGCGATGATCGCGTCGGCCCGCACGGGCGAGAGGGTGGCCCTGTGATGCCCCCTAGCGGAAGCCGGTGGTGGCGCCAGGCACGTGGACACGCCGTCCGCTCTCTCATCCGGCGTGCCGACGGACTGCCGGGGCCTGGCCGTCGGTTGCTCCGTGACGGGTTCACCGCGCTGCCTGAGTGGACGCCGGGGAAGGACAGCATGCGGCGGATAGCGGGGCAGACTCGATCCCGCCGACGTGATGGCGACGAGTCGCCACCTCAGAAGGCGACACCGCGTCGTCGACCTCCGGGAGGTTACGGTGGATACCTGCACTGGTCAGACGCTGGATCGACATACTCCGAACGTGAGATCGCCACCTTCCTTCAGCTGGAGCTCGCCCACCTCAAGCAGGCTCTCTACGCCGAGCCGCTCCCGCCCCTTGAACCGACGGGGTATGAGGAAGAGGACGCGAGCAACGCCGAAGACCGCATCGCCGAGTACTTGGACCTCGTCGAGGATCTCTCAGTGGCCGAAGGTGATGTGAGCCACCTCGTCATTCTGAATCAATACCCGAAGGTGGGGGCAGAGTACGGGAACGGATTCGTTCACCGCCGGGTCAAGTACTACATCGAGGCCGGTGTCCGAGTGCATGTGGCAGTGGTCAACGCGTCCGAGGAACCCAGCTCGTATGTGTATGACGGCGTACCGGTTCTCGTGGGCAGGGGCGCCGAGGCCCGTCGACTCCTCGAGACAACCGCGTACACATCGGTCTCAACGCACTTTCTCCAGCCGTATATCTGGCGTCAAGTGCGTGAGGCGATGCGAGGGCACAGACTCTTCTCCTTCATGCATGGCTTCGAATCACGTAGATGGATCCGCACAATTCGGAACTACCGGTCACCTGAGCCGTTGGTCAATGGCATTAAGGACAGCCTCACTCGACAGCGATTCTGGCGCGAGGTTCTGGATGACCCGGCGGGACCCGAGAAGTTCGTGTTCGTCTCCCGCTGGTGGCGTCGAGGAGCCCAGGATGACCTGGAAATGGTATTCCCTGAGCAGCGAGTTGCGGTGGTGCACAATGTTATCGACACCGAGCTTTTCCGCTTCCATGAGAAAGACCCCGCACAGCGATTCCGGTTGCTGTGGGTCCGGTCTGCTGCGAACCTGAACTACGCTTCGGATCTCGCCGTCGCAGCACTTGTGCGCTTGAGGGAGACCGAATGGTGGCCGCAGCTGGACATCCGGATCATCGGCGACGGGAAGTACTTCGGCGCATTCGAGGAGACCTTCGCCGAAGATGAGAACGTGGTTGTTGAGCGACGATTCGCCTCTCAAGCAGAGATTGCTCGACTTCACCGGGAATACGGCATGTTCCTCGTGCCCACACGATGGGACTCGCAGGGCGTGTCCCGAGACGAAGCGATGTCGTCTGGCCTGGTCGCCGTTACCAACGCGGCGTGTGCCGTCCCCGAATTCGTAGACTCCAGTTGCGCCGTTGTAGCTCCTCCGGAGGACGTTGAAGGCCTGGTGGCCGGGATGATCCGGGTGTTCGAGTCGCCCGAACTCTTCCTCCGCCTGGCACGTGCGGGCGCACAGAGGGTCGCAGCGGCCACGTCACCCACGCACACCGTGATGCGTGAAATGGCGCTGATGGGACTCCTGCCCGAGTCCGGGGGGAGCGAGGCTTCGTCGTGAGGTATCTGATGATCACGGCCGGTTTCGGGGTCGCCGAAGCGCGGCTCGCCGATGACGCAAGGCGGAACGGGTCCACCATGGACGTCATCGACGTTCAAGGGCCCTCCTGGCTCCGATTCACCGGCTCAGGGCGGCCCGCGCCTCTGTTCCGCTGGATGGCCCAGTGGCCCCTGCGGGACTCCAGCAACCAGGTCGCGCGGGTGATGCGCCAGGTCCTTGAGCGCGGTGCATACGACCTGATCCTCGCGTCCGGCCTGCGGGCGTGCGGGTTTGCAGGACGATACCTCGAAGCCGAGTTCGTCCCCCTGCTCTGGCGGGGCGACCTGGACTTCTCGGCGGCCCGCCGCCACTCTGAAGAGGATTTCGCAGCCGTCACGAGGGCCGTGGACCGTTTGTTCCTCGAGGACGAATGGGAGTTTGACAAGGCCCTGTCGAAGGGGTCGTGGAGCGCCCACCTCCGCCATCCACGTCGAGCCCTGCCGCCCGAGTTGTTGCCTCCGCTGGCCGAGGAATTCGAGACGCCGAGCGTCGTCGTCCTCCATCCGGAACACGTCGACGCCGATCGCCTCGCCGCGCAGATGGAGGCGCTCCAGACCGCGGTGGACACGGTGCCGGGCGCCTCGCTCCGCAGCCTCTCCGCCTCCGCCCTCTACCGCACCCGCGACCTCGCCGCAGGACGCGCGTTCGACGCGGTGGCGGCGACCCGGCTCGGCGGCGCCACGCACGTGGTCCTCGTGGGCTCGTCGCGCGACCACGCGGCCGTCGGCGAACTCCTCGTCGGCACCGGCTTCGCGGAACGGCTGGTGGTGGAGGACACCATCGGCTCGGGCGCGTGGGCCGCGGGCCATCCGGGCGTGCGGACGGGGCGCGGGCTGCGCCTCGTCACGGAGCTCGCCGCGGCCCTGCACGGGGGGCCCGAGCCTCACTCCGCCCTCGACGCCGTCGACGCCGGCACCCCCGACCTGCTCGCCGCCTACCGCGCCGCGATGACCGGTCGCGTGGACCGGACGTTCGAGGACCTCGCCGTGCTCCGGCACGACGGCCCGCTGGACGTGTTCTTCTCCACCTCGCCGCTGGAGGACCGCACCGACGGGGCCCGTCCCCAGCGGGTGCGCAACATGAACGACGCCCTCTCCGAGCCTGCGGCGGCGCTGCGGCTCTCCTCCGTCCCGGGCGTCTTCGATCGGCGGCTCCGGGTTCTGGACGAGGCGCTCGCCGCCGGCCGTCCCCTCGGACTCCTCTACGGCGAGAACTCGACGTCGCCGATCCCGGTCGGCCGGGTGACCGCCGCCCTCGCGGACGTCATGGCCCGCTTCTCGGCCGCCGGCGGCACGAGCGTCTGGTTCGTGCGTGACCTGCACTGGCTGGACGAGATCGACGGGTACCTCGAGGATGCCGACGCGCGGCGCGACGTCCAGGAGCGTGGGCTCGCCGAGTTCGACGCGATGGCGGCGGCCGCGGACCGGCTGGCGGCTCCGTCCGCGGAGTCCGGGGCGGGCTTCGACGCCCTGCTGGCCCGTCACGGCCGCGACCCCGTGAACTGGCTGCCGCTGCCGCCTGCCGCGTCTCCGGCGAACACCGTCCCCGCCGACGCCCCGGCGATCGGCGAGGAGGGCGTCACCCTGCTGTACGCCGGAGGCGTGGGCGGGATCTACGGTCTGGGCCAGTACCTCACCGCCGTCGGGACGCTCGACCCGCAGGTGCGACTCGACTTCGTCGTGCGCGCGGGGGAGCGTTCCGTGTTGGAGGACCTGCTGGCCGAGCACGGCCTGGCGAACCGGCCCGGGCTGCGGATCACCACGGTCCCGCTCGAGTGGTATGTCCCCGCGACACGGACCGTGGTGGGCGTGGTGTTGCTGGGCGGCGAGTACGCCCGGTTCAGCTTCCCCTACAAGACCATGTCCCTGATCGAGCGCGGCTACCCCGTGCTCTGCTTCGCGGACATGAGGATCGCGGACTTCCTCGAGCGCAACCGCGTGGGGCTCGGCGTCGCGCGCTCCTCGGAGGCGATCCGCGCCGGCATCGCCGCGCTCGTGCGGGGCGGGGCGCCCGGCATGGCCGAGGCCCAGCGCACGCAGTCCTGGGCCGCCCGGGTGGCCACCGCCCGGGCATCGGCCGAGGACTGAGTCCCGGCCCCACCGGGGGCGCCCGGCCGGGGACCCGGGAGAGGCCCGCCACGGATCACACCGCGGCGGGCTCGTCCCTCGTCTCCGCAGGGCTGAGCAGGGCCTGCAGCCGCACCAGCACGGCTTCGGGCGCGTGCAGCCGCGCATGGTACGCGCGGGCCCGCTCCCGCCGTTCCCGTGCGGCCGCCGACGTCTCCTCCAGCAGGCTCAACACCGCGGCGAGGAGCGTGGCGTCGTCGGTCTCGGTCACCGGCGGGGCGCACTCGTCCGGCGCGGGAGTCACCGGCGGCCCGGCGACCACAGCGCTGCCCGCGGCCAGGGCCTGCAGGGCCGCGACCTCCAGTTCCCCCGTGTGCAGCGGGGCCACGACGACGTCGCCGTGGAACGCGGCGGGTCGGCGGCGGAACCGGGGACCCGACGGGGCCTCGACCGGGATCCCGCCTGCGGTGAGTTCCGCGACCAGCTCGTCTACCGCCGCCGACTCGGCCGAGGTGCGGTCCCCGGGCAGGACGAGCACGCTGCGGGGTGCGGACGCGCCGTCAGGGCCGGGTCCCCGGTCCGTCGGCGTCGGGATCGGTGCCGGCAGCCACAGCACACCCGGCGTCAGCAGCGCCTCCACGCGCCGGTGGGAGAGCACGGGGACTCCGGCGGCCAGGGCGGCCTGGAACGGGCGGCCCTGACGCCGGATGCGGCGGTCCAGCGCCGCCCGCGCGTCCGGGTCCAGTCCTCCCCAGGGGTGGCCGGGGACGGCCGTCAGCCGCCGGTCGATGCCGGCCAGGATCCGCTCGCCGGCAACGAGGGCGACCTGGCGTCCGCGAGCCCGGAGGGAGAGCAGTTCATGGACGGGGGACTGCTCGGCCCGGCCCCACAGCGGCCCCTCGCCCCCGCTGAGGACCGTGCCGTGGGCACGGTCGTCCGTGACCCAGTCCTGCAGGACGCCCCAGACCGCCTCGGGGCCGCCCACGGCGAGGCCGCGGCCCTCGGGGACCTCCCGGGGCGGCCGCTGCGTCGCGGGGCCGGCGTCGACGGGCCAGGCGTCCAGGAGGGGTCGGACCGTGGGCGGGTCGCCCACGACCAGGAGTCCGCGGGCCCGGGGATCGCGGGCGGGGTCCGGGGCGATCTCCACGGGCGGCGGCGCGGCGGGCGTGGGCACGAGACGCCGCCAGAGGCCGTGCAACGCCCGCTCGGCGGCCTCCCATCCGTGGCGGGCGGTGATCTCCGGGGAGCGCGCGGCGGCGGTCAGCTCGGCCCGGCGTGCCAGGAGGTCGCGCACCGCCCGGGCGAAGTCCGCCGCGTCCCCGGGGGCGAACACGATCCCCACTCCCTGCTCCCGGACGAAACGGGCCTGCTCTCGCAGGTCGGACACGATCAGCGGCAGACCCGCCAGCAGGCATTCACGCAGCTTGGTGGCGACGGCGCTCTCGTGGGCCGGGGTGGGGAGCAGCGGGCTCACGCCCGCGGTGGCGGAGGAGACGTACCACGTCACCGAGGCCGAGGGCACGTAGTCAACGATGTGCATCCGGTCGGCGACGTCGAGCTGGGCAGCCCGGTCGCGCAGGGCCTGCCGGGCGCCGGGGTCGGGGGAGCCCACATACGCGACGTGGACGCCGGGCAGCAGCGGCAGGGCGTCCACCAGCGTGCCCACGCCGCGGACCTCGGCCAGCTTGCCGACGTAGACGAGCAGGGGGACGTCGTCGGACAGGCCCAGCTCGGTGCGCAGGGGCAGGCGCTCGGCCGGGTCCATCGGGACCTGCGTGCCCCACGGCCCGTTGATCACCGTCACGGGTCGTTCCGGCAGGGCGTGGTACTCGCGCATCCGGTCGGCCAGTGCGTCCGTGACGGCGACGACGGCGTCGGCCTCGTGGATCAGCTCGGCTTCGGCCGCCTTCCACGCGATGCGCTGGTCCACGGGCCCGGGCATCATCTGGCCGGGCAACCACTCGTGGGCGTCGTAGACCCACGGGACCGGCGGCAGACCGAGCGCAGCGCGGTAGCGGTCGTAGGCGGCCGCAGCGGGCAGGGGATGGCGGTCGTGCACGTGGATGATGTCGGGCGCGAGGTCGATCAGGGCACGCAGGAAGCCGTCCTCGTAGTCCGCGATCAGGGGCCAGACTTCGCGCCAGGCGCCGGTCCGCCCGGCGGCGAAGTTCTTCAGTGCGCGCCGACCCCGCGTTGCTGCCGGGCCCCGGCGGCCCCGCGCCGGGCCGAGGCGGTCCAGGCGACGGGCGGCACGGCCGAGTCGGCCGCGGGCCCCGTCAGGCAGGGCGTGGGGCGACAGCCCGCGCACCACGGCCTGGGGCAGGCCCGCCCCGGTCTCGTGGGCGAGGTCCCAGGCGGTCATCGCCGCGGCCTCCTCGGGGTCCAGCACGGCGGACCAGTCCGTCGCGTCCGGCCGGGCGGTCCCGTGCAGGGTCTGCCAGGCCAGGTGCCGCCGGAACGTCACGGGCACACGCAGGATGGGCACGGACCCGTACCGGCCGAGGTTGAACGTGGTGCGGTGGGAGACGCCCACCACGACGACCTCGTAGCCGGCGCGCACCGCAGAGACCGCGGCCTTCTCCACGCGCGAGTCTCCGATGACCTGGTTCCCCACCAGCATCGCCATCCGGGGTCGGCGGGGGGCGGGCGTGGCGACGGGCATGGGACTCCTTCTCGGCGAGGTCAGGTGGCGGTGCCTCCCAGGATCCGACGGACCAGGGCAGGCACGACGTCCTCCTCAGCATAGGTGTGTGCCACGTCTCGCCGGGTCTGGGCCACGGCGGACCGCCAGGCCCGCGCGTCGGCCGTGGCACGGCGAAGGCCGTCGGCCATGGTGGCCACGTCCGGGCTCAGCCACGCAGCGGGGTAGAGCAGGTCGGCGCCCGCCCACGCGAGTGCGGCCGGCAGGCAGCCGTGCGCGGCGCCGTCGGGCAGCGTGAAGTGGAACGACTCGAAGTCCGAGACGGAGAGCGCGACGCCCACCTGGGCGTACCACGCGGGCATGTCCGGCCCGTGGGGGTCCCAGGCCACGGCTCCGGCGAGCATCGGGTCGGTCTCGATGCGGCGCAGCTGCGCCCGGTAGTAGGCCGCCGCGGCGGGGCGCTGCGCCATCCAGCCGACCTCCTCCGGGTGGTGGCCGCGGATCCGGAGCGTGTGGCGGGGCTCGGTGCGGCGGAGCGCGGCCAGCAGGTCGAGGGCGCGGTGCAGCCCCTTCCGCTCGGGCAGCACGCCGACCAGCCCGAGCACGAAGCGCCGCTCGTCGTCGCCGTCCGGGAGCGTGGGCGGCACGGCCACCGCGTTCGGCACCACCGAGGTCCGCGACGCCGGGAAGCGGGTGTCCCGCAGCACCTGGGCGCGCACGTGCTCGGCCACGAACACCCACTCGTCCAGGGCGTCCTGACGCACCCGGGACGGGAACGCGGTGCCCGCCTCCTGCAGGTGGAGCCTGCTGGTCAACCGCGTGGTGCGGTGCGGAGAGTCCAGGTGCCGGGAGTACCAGGCGAGATTGCCGAGGCTCCATTCGCAGTGCACCACGTCCGCCCACGCGGCCAGGGCGCGGCTGCGCTCGACGTCGTGGCGGGCATGGCCGCGCCAGGCGTCCACGCGCACCTCGTGCCCGTCGGCGCGCAGCCGGTCCATCAGCGCGCCCGCGAACTTCAGGTCGTGGCCGGCGACGACGACGCGGCGCGGCTCCGCGGTCACCCGCACCCGGGGCGCAGATGCGGCGGGTGGGCCGGCGGCCTCGGCGGGCGTGAGCGAGTCCAGGCGCGCCGCCCGGCCGGCGGCGGCCAGGCGCTCCCACGTCTCGGCTGCCCGGTCCGGTCCGATCACGGCGCGGCCCGCGCGTGCGGCCACGCGGGCGAGCGGGGGGTCCAGCCGGGTCCCCTCCGGGGCGAGGACCGCGTCGACGAGCCCCAGCACGGCCAGGACCCGCGCCCGGCCGGCCGCCGTCGCCGGGTCCGGGCACACGACGACGAGCACCCCGGGGAGGCGGGCTCCGGCAGTGTGCAGGGCGGCGGTCAGAGCCCTGCGGGAAGCGGGGTCAGTCACCAGGACCGTGTGCAGGCCGGGCGCGCCGGCGGGCTTCTCCAGGTCCGCGCAGCGCCGGGCGGTCAGCTCGGCGGCCGCCTCGACGGACCACCCGCCTGCCGCCGGCCCGGCCACCGGCAGGAGCAGGACGGCCGGCGCATCGGCCGGCCGGGGCCCGAGGGGGGAGAACGCGTCGAGGGAGGGGACGCGCGCACCCGTCAGGGCGCGGCGCAGCGCCGCCGCCGCCGGGAGCGGGAGCGCGGTCGCCGCGTCCGGCACGTGCACGTCCGCCGCACGCCAGGTGCGCTCCGGGAGGGTGGCCGCGCCCCGGGCGCCGCGCGCCGCGCGGAGGGCCGAGGCGCCGGCGTCGCCGGCCGTGGCGGCCGCGCGCTCGCCCACGATGCGGGCCCGGCTCGCCCAGCGACGCAGCCGGACCCCGGTCGTGTTCACAGCGCGGTGATCCCGGTGGGCCGCTCGCCGCCGGTCCACGCGATGCGCTCCCGCACGAGCTCCGACCGCTTGCGCTTGAGGATCTCCTGGGCCTCCTCGGTCCGCCCCTGGGCCATGGCCCGGGCGTAGAGGTTGTAGCCGCGCGTCACGGCGCGAGGGCTGCCGTCCATCGTGAGGACGCCGCGCTCGATCCAGATCACGCGCTGGCACATCTCCTGGATGGTGCTGAGGGAGTGGCTGACCAGGAACACGCAGCCGGCCTGCTCGCGCAGCTCGTCGAGCCGCTGGCGCGTGCGCTCCCGGAACTGGGCGTCGCCCGTGTTGAGCGCCTCGTCGATCACGAGGATGTCCGGGTCCACCGAGGTGGCGATCGCGAACTGCAGGCGGGCGGCCATGCCCGAGGAGTACGCCTTGAGCGGCAGCTGGAGCGCGTGGTCGTCGAGGCCGGACAGGGCGACGACGGCGTCCCGCTTGGCCTCCGCCTCCGCGCGGGACATCCCCATCGCCAGGCAGCCCAGACGGATGTTGTCCTCGCCGGAGACCTGGCGCACGAGCGCGGCGTTGACGCCCAGCATCACGGGCGTGGAGGTCGCGTAGATGTGGCCGGTGGTCGGGCGCATCTGGCCGGTGATGAGCTTCATCAGGGTGGACTTGCCGGACCCGTTCGTGCCGATCACGCCCACGGACTCGCCGCGCCCCACCACGAACGACAGCGGCTGCAGCGCCTGGACCTCCGTGGTGCGCACGCCCCGGGCGGCGCGGACCCGGCCCCGCAGGCCCCGGTGGGGCTGGACCGCGTCGGCCGAGAGGACGCGGTAGGTCATGGACGCCTCGTCGACGACGACGGAGGGGGTCAGTGGCTCCGCGCTCATCGTTCCTCCCCGTAGGTCTCCTCGGCGCGCCAGAACACCATGGTCCCCACCACGAGCAGGGCCGCCGTCCACGCCGCGAGGACGATCCACCGCATCGGGTCGGCGTCGGAGGCGTACAGCAGGGACTGACGCGCGATGTCCAGGACGCAGTACAGGGGGTTCAGATGCATGGCGGTCATCAGCGGCGGGATGTTCGCGAAGCGGTCGGCGCTGAAGAACACGGCGGAGATGTAGAGCCAGATCCGGGTGCCGAACGCGATGAGGTTGGACAGGTCGGACCAGCGGGCCACGTAGCGGGCCAGCAGGAGCGAGGCGCCGACGTTGAACAGCGTCTGCAGCGCCAGCAGGGGGATCAGCAGCAGCCAGCGCCACGTGATCTGCTCCATCGGCGGGATGGCCAGGACCAGCACCAGCATCACCACCAGCGTCGGGCCGAAGAGCATCAGCTCTCGGATGTTCGTCGCGATCGGCAGGGTGGCCCGCGGGAAGCGGAAGGCGCGCACGATGGAGAGGTTGGTCGAGATCGAACGCGACCCCGCCGTGATCGCGCTCGAGGTGTAGCGGAACAGGAACACGCCGATGATCAGGTAGCCGAGGAAGTTCGGCACGCCGCGGCCGGTGCCGAGCAGCAGCCCGAACACGAGGAAGTACGCCGCGCCGTCGAGGATCGGGTTGAGGACCATCCAGACGCGGCCGAGCGCGTTGACGGAGTTCGCCCCGGCGATCCGGGAGCGGGAGTCGAACAGGATGAACGAGCGGTACTCCCAGAGGGAGGCCAGGTAGCGCGCCAGGCCCGGGCGGGCGCCCACTCGGCGCAGGCTGGCTCCGTCCACGGTCAGGACCGCGGTGCCGCTCGGGACGCGGGGGTCGCCGGTGTCTGCCATGCCGTCGCGGCCTCTCTTCATGCAGGCGGGGAAGGCGGGCCGGGGCGGCCCGCCGCGAGTCGCCACTCTAGCAACCGGCGGTGCGGCGGCGCCGTCAGTAGACTGGCGACAGCTCGCGCCCGCGTCGAGCCTGATCGGGCCGCGGCCGCGGTCCGTCGTCCACTCAAGAGGAGCAACTGTGCCCAAGGTCATGCCCATCTACGGAACACGCCCGGAGGCCATCAAGGTGGCCCCCATCGTCAAGGCGCTGCAGGCCGACGAGCGGTTCGAGTGCGTGGTGACCGTCACGGGGCAGCACCGCGAGATGCTGGACCAGGTCAACGAGCTGTTCGGCATCGTCCCGGACCACGACCTGAACATCATCCAGCCCCGCCAGACCCTCAACGGGGTGTTCGCCCGCACCCTCGACGGGCTCGACGCCGTCCTCGAGCAGGAGCGGCCAGACGCCGTCGTCGTCCAGGGCGACACCACGACCTCGACGGCGGGCGCCGTCGCCGCCTTCAACCGCGGCATCCCCGTGGTCCACGCCGAGGCGGGCCTGCGCAGCTTCGACATCCTCTCCCCGTTCCCGGAGGAGGCCAACCGCAAGATCACCAGCCAGATCTCGGCGCTGCACCTGCCCCCGACCACCGTGAGCCGGGACAACCTGCTGCGTGAGGCCGTGGCCGCGGAGGACGTCTACGTCACGGGCAACACCGTGATCGACGCGCTGCTGGAGGCCGTCGGCCACCAGGTGCCGTTCGAGGACGAGCGTCTGGCCGAGCTGGAGGCGTCCGGCCGTCGCGTCGTCCTCGTGACCACCCACCGGCGCGAGAACCAGGGCGACGCGATGCGCGGCGTCGGGCGCGCCCTGGCCCGCCTGGCCGCGGACCACCCGGAGGTCACCTTCGTGCTGCCGGCGCACCGCAACCCGGTGGTGCGCGAGGCGATCCTGCCGGAGATCGAGGGCCGCGAGAACGTGCTCGTGACCGAGCCCCTGGCCTACGGCGAGTTCACCCACCTGCTGTCCGTGGCCACCGTCGTGCTGACGGACTCCGGCGGCGTCCAGGAGGAGGCCCCGTCCCTGGGCAAGCCCGTCCTCGTGATGCGCGAGAACACCGAGCGTCCCGAGGCCGTGACCGCCGGCACCGTGCGTCTGATCGGCACGGACGAGGAGGTCGTGGTCACCGAGGTCACCCGCCTGCTGACGGACGAGGCCGCGTACAGCGCGATGTCCCAGGCGGTGAACCCCTACGGCGACGGCCGCGCGGCCGAGCGCACGGTCTCGGCGATCGCCGAGCTGCTCGGCGTGGGCGAGCGGCTGCCGGCCTTCGACGGCGCCTGAGCCGCACCGCACCCCCGGACGGGGACACCCCGTC
Source organism: Micrococcus sp. 140720015-1 (assembly GCF_053627595.1). Lineage (NCBI taxonomy): Bacteria > Bacillati > Actinomycetota > Actinomycetes > Micrococcales > Micrococcaceae > Micrococcus > Micrococcus sp. 140720015-1. The sequence continues at coordinate 184,049 of NZ_JBSEYC010000002.1, read as the reverse complement.
GACGTCACGAGGCCGCCGTCCCCGCGGGGACGGCGGCCTCGCGCGTGCCCCCGACTTCACCCGTCCTCGCGCGGGGTCACCCGGGCGTCCTCCGGGCGGACCAGCGGCAGGGACCCGGTGCGGGGACCGCCAGGCACGATCGGCACATTGGTCTCCGGAGCACGCCACCACGCGAGCGCGCCGAGCAGGATGACGCCGCCGGTGAGCGCGAACGCCCACCCATAGCCGGCCGTGTCCACCACGAGCCCGGCCAGCAGCGGGCCGGAGATGGCGCCCAGGTCCGCGGACATCTGGGCGGTGGACATCACGGCGCCCGCACGCCGCCCCTGGCCCACGACGTCGGCGATGGCCGCCTGCTGCGGGGCGTTGAGGGTGCCCGTGCCGGCGCCGGCCAGCAGGCACGCGAGCAGGAAGAGCACGGGCGAGCTCATCCAGCCGATCACCCCGGTGGTGACGGCCATGACGAGCAGGCCCGTCAGGATCAGCGGCCGGCGCCCGTGCACGTCGGACAGCCGCGAGCTGAACGTCACAGCGGTGACGTTGCCGAGCGCGAACACGGACAGGGCCAGGCCCGCCATGAGCGCGCCGTCCACCTGCCAGCCCAGCAGCCCCGTGCCGGCGAACGCGCTCGCCGCGAACAGGGGCATCACCGCGTTGCGCACCCCGAACGTCGCCCAGCCGTTGGCGAAGAAGGAGACCAGCGCGGCCCGGTAGGACGGGTTGGCCAGGGCCTCCCGGACCGGCATGGCCGGGCGCACGTCCCGGACGGCGCGGTCCGCGAGCCGGGTGTCCTTGAGCAGGAAGAAGACGAGGGCCGCCGCCACCACCAGGGAGCTGCCGTAGATGAGGAACGGGGCCCGGTACCCGAACACGGACAGGGCGGAGCCCACGATCGGACCCACGATGTTGCCGATCAGGAACGCGGATGCGTAGGCGCCCGAGATCCGGCCGCGCATCGTGGGCGGGGACTTGCGGGCCAGGAACGCCATCGCGGACACCGTGAAGAGGGTGGAGCCGACGCCGCCGAGCGCCCGGAAGAGGAGCAGCTGCGGGAAGGTCTGCGCGAAGGCGACCAGGAACATGGACGCGGCCACGATGAGCACGCCCGTCATGTACACGGGCGTCTCGCCGAGCCGGTTCGTCAGCCTGCCGGAGACCGGGGCGAACAGGAGGCGGGTCAGCCCGAACACGGACACGACGGCGGCCACCCCGACGGCGGACGCGTCGAACGTCGCCGCGTACTGCGGCAGCAGCGGGGCGATGATGCCGAAGCCGATCGCGATGATGAACGCGGCGGCGACGAGGACCTTGATCTCACGGGGCAGGGGGACCCGCGAGGAGCGGGCGGACGACGACGGCATGACCGCCATCTTCGCACGGCGCCGGGCGTGCGGCCCGGGGCGACGTCCGCCACGCCGCGTGGGACACTGGTGAGATGGACCACCGGTCTTCCTCCGGCCATCGTCGCCGGATGTTCCGCGTCTGCGCCGGCCTGCTGACCGCTGCTGTCGGGTTGGCGGGCTGTGCACCTCAACCTGCCGCGGCGCCCGGCGGCGAGTCCGGGGATCCTCCCCAGACAGCTGGCCACCCCATGACCGCCGTCGAGCGCGCCAGCCTCTCTCCGTGTCGAGCCTATGGGCAGCTCCAGAGATTCAACACGGTGGAGACCAATGCGCGGGACGTCTACGGGTGGCGCCAGTTCGATCCCGTCGCGGTGGGTGACGGATCGGGTGACATCGACTGGGATGTAGATCCTTACCAGGACGAAGGCTGGCGTCTGTGGCTGTCTTCCCTCAAGTGGATCGGGCCCAGCATCGAAGCAGGCCGGGAAGGCGACGAGGAGGCCTTCGCTGTCGCTGAGCGGGTCATACGCGATTGGCGGGCTGACCACGAAGGCGGATGGGGCGGCGACCATGATGATGCGGAGGCCAACCATCATCGCATGGGCGTCCTCCTCTGCTTCCGTGAAGTGGTCGCCGACCGCGCAGCACGTTCTGCTGAACTTGCCAAGGACGGCAGTCTGCCGGAGGAGTATGCCTGGCTGGATGATCTGATCGGCCAGCACGCAGCGCAGAACATGGCGCGCTACTCGAAGCGGCACAATCACGGGTCGATGGAGAACCTGGCTCTTCTGGGCGCCGGGTGCGTTCTGGGCCGACCGGACTGGATGGAGCACGCCATGGAGCGCGCCGAAGGAGATATCCCCTTCCAGGTGGACGACCAGGGCCTCAGTAACGAAGCGGCACCGCATTACGCGCAATTCAACTATGTGCTCTTCCAAGCCATTGACGAGACGGCAGCCCGATGCGGGGTCGAATCCAGCGCCTTCGAGGATGGGGTGGAAAAAATGGGTCAAGCCCTTCCTCATATGGTTGATTCGACGGGCTCATATTGGCAATACGGGGACAGTGCGGAGTTCCCTGTCAAGCCATTCGACGGCATGAGCGATGAGCTGCGCTACGCGGCCACCAACGGCGCGGAGGGCGTCGCGTCTGCCGACCGTGTCCGGGCTTTCGACTCCGGCCCCGTATTCGGCCGGTCATCCTGGGGAACTCCCGGCGACGGCTTCGCGGACGCCGCCGCATGGATGCTGCGCACGGGCACGGGGCGGGAGACGAAGTCCCACCGCGGTGATCTGATGCAGTTCCTGTACACGGCGCGCGGTCGCCAGATCGTCGAAGACGGGGGACATCCCGGCATCGTCGAGGACAGCTGGCGACCGTGGGGTCTGGGGCCGACCGCGCACAACGTGATCCACATTCCGACGCTCGACGAGTACCCGGGCGCGGGTCCTGCCGAGCGGGGTGATGTGTGGGTGTCGTCGGATGGCTCTGCCGACGGTGCGACGGCGCGCCAGAATCTGGACGTCGGCGGGGAGCGGGCCCGTTCTGTTCTCGTGCTCACCGACCCGGACGCCGCCGTCATCGTGGATCGCACTCGCATCCTCGACGGCCGGACGGACCATGTGGTCGAGACGCTGTGGAATCTGCCGGCGGAGTTCTCGGCGGAGAGGGTCTCCGAGGACACCGTCCGGGCGGTGGACGCAGACTCCGGCGAATCGACGACCCTGGTGCAGGTGCGCATGGACGGTGAGCCGGTGTCGCGTGGCGGCGTGCACCTTCGCCGGGGCGAGACCGACGTCGAGGGCGGCCACGCCCACCACGGATGGCACTACCCCGCAGAGCAGGAACGGGAGGAGGCGACGCAGGTCGCGTTCCGTTCGACCGGAGCCGAGTCCGCGATCGTGAGTGTGCTTGTCCCCGCCGCCGCCGGTGACGCCGTGAGGGTGGACAGTGAGAGCGCCCCCGACGGCTCCGTCATCCTCACGGTCCGGAGCGAGGATGGGCACGCCCGAGTCTCGGTGCAGCAGGACGGCACCCTCTCCCGCCTGACGTGAACGGTGCGACCCGGGGCGGGCGAGGGCCCGTGTGACAGACTGGGCCCGTGGAAATCGTGCTCATAGTCTCAGTCGTGGCCGCCCTGCTGCTGGGCGGCGTGCTCGTCGGCCTGCTGGATCGGCGCCCCGCCCCGCCGAAGGGCTCGTACCAGGGAGTGCGGGACGCGGACGACCCGCGCCCGAGTCCGCGGCACGCGGCCCCGTCGGGGTCCACCGCCGTCCTGGAGCGCCCCGAGGTCGACGAGGCGCCGGCCGTCATCGCCGAGCCGGAGCCCGCCGTCGTCGAGGAGGTGGAGACCGCCCCGGCGAAGCCCGAGTACGAGCGGCCCGAGGCCGCCGGCTCGCGCCTGGCCCGCCTGCGGGCCCGCCTGCTCAAGTCCAACAACGTCTTCGGCAAGGGCCTGCTGGCGCTGCTGTCTCAGGACCGCATCGATGACGACGTGTGGGACGAGATCGAGGAGACGCTGCTGATGGCGGACCTCGGCACCGAGCCCACCCTGGAGCTCGTCGACCGCCTCAAGGCCCGCGTCACGGTCGAGGGCACGCGTGACCCCGAGCAGGTGCGCACCCTGCTGCGTGAGGAGCTCGTGGCGATGGTGGACCCCTCGATGGACCGCCGTCTCGCCGCGACCCGCAGGGGCGACCGACCCGCCGTGACCATGGTCGTGGGCGTCAACGGCGTCGGCAAGACCACCACCGTGGGCAAGCTCGCCCGCGTGCTCGTGGCGGAGGACCGCACCGTCGTGCTCGGCGCAGCGGACACCTTCCGCGCCGCCGCTGCCGAGCAGCTCGCCACGTGGGGCGCCCGCGTGGGCGTCGAGACCGTCCGCTCCGAGAAGGAGGGCGCCGACCCGGCGTCCGTCGCCTTCGAGGCCGTGGAGCGCGGCATCGCCGAGGGCGTCGACGTCGTGCTCGTGGACACCGCGGGCCGCCTGCAGAACAAGGCCAACCTCATGGACGAGCTCGGCAAGATCAAGCGCGTCATCGAGAAACAGGCCGAGGTGGACGAGGTCCTGCTCGTCCTCGACGCCACCACGGGCCAGAACGGCCTGACCCAGGCGAAGGTGTTCGCCGAGGTCGTGGACGTCACCGGCATCGTGCTGACCAAGCTGGACGGCACCGCCAAGGGCGGCATCGTGATCGCCATCCAGCGCCAGCTCGGCGTGCCCGTCAAGCTGATCGGCCTCGGCGAGGGCCCCGACGACCTCGCGCCGTTCACCGCCGAGGGCTTCGTGGACGCGCTGCTGGCCGACTGACGTCCCGCACCCGGTCCAGGGCCCCTCCCGACGACGTCGGGAGGGGCCCTGTTCTGTCACGGAGACGTCATCGACGTGTGGCGTGGCCCACCCCTCCGGTATCGTCTCTCCATCGGTCCCGATCGGGGCCGGGCAGCGACGCCGCGGGACGGGCGTTCGCCCCCCGGCTCGCGGCCCGGACCGAAGGAGACCCCCATGGAGGAGTCGAACGTCCTGGACGCAGGGACAGTGTGGATGATGACGAGCGCGGCGATGGTCCTGCTCATGACACCCGGACTGGCCATCTTCTACGGCGGCATGACCCGCGCGAAGTCCTCGCTCAACATGATCATGATGTCCTTCGTCTCGATGGGCCTCGTCGGAGTCGTCTGGGTTCTGTGGGTCCACGGGATGACCGGCGGCGACGGGTGGGCCGGGGTGGTGGGGAACCCCGCCGGTGACCTCGGGCTGACCGGCACGATGGCCGAGGGCGGGCTCGTCGCCGCGGCCTACGGCGCCACCTTCGCGATCATCGCGGTCGCCCTCATCTCCGGCGCGGTGGCCGACCGGTTCAAGTTCGTCACGTGGTGCGTCTTCGTGCCCGTCTGGACCACCGTCGTCTACGCCCCGCTGGCCTACATGGTGTGGGGCGGCGGGCTCCTCTCCGCGGACGGCGCCATCGGCGCCCGCCTGGGGGAGGCCCTCGACTTCGCCGGCGGGCTCGTGGTGCACATCAGCGCCGGCGTGGCCGCCCTCGTGCTCGCGCTGCTGCTGGGCAAGCGCCACGGCTTCGGCGTGGACCCCGGCCACCGGCCGCACAACGTCCCGTTCACCATGCTCGGCGCGGCCCTGCTGTGGTTCGGTTGGTTCGGGTTCAACGGGGGCGCGGCGGGCGGCGTCGACGAGCTCGGACTGATCTGGGTGGACACCCTCGCCGCCGGCGCCGCCGGCATGCTCGGCTGGGTGTTCGTGGAGTGGCTGCGCCGCGGCCGGCCGACCTCGATCGGCACCGCCTCCGGGATCGTCTCGGGCCTGGTCGCCATCACGCCCGCGTGCGCCTATGTGAGCCCCCTGGGGGCCGTGGTGATCGGCCTGGTCTCCGGTGCGGCCAGCGCGCTCGCGGTCAACCTCAAGTACCGCCTCGGCTTCGACGATTCGCTCGACGTCGTCGGCGTGCACCTCACCGCCGGCATCCTGGGCACCGTGCTGATCGGCTTCTTCGCCCTGCCGGACGAGGGCCGGGCGGGCCTGTTCTACGGCGGAGACGCCGGTCTCCTGGTGGCCCAGACGGTGGCCGTGCTCGTCGCCGTGGTCTTCACCGCCGTGGTGACCACGGTCATCGCCCTGGTCCTGCGCGGGACCATGGGCCTGCGAGTGAGCAAGGAGGACGAGGAGCGGGGCGTCGATCTGACCCTGCACGACGAGTCGGCCTACGACGTCGGCTTCGGCGGGGTGCCCGTCCCCGCGGAGGCGCGGTGAGCCGCCGCGGACGGGTGAGGCCGGTCGGTTGCTAGGCTTGGCGGGCGCCGCGGTGGATGCCGCGGCGCCCGCGACCGACCGCGTCCGGATCAGTCGACCCCGCTTCGAAGGATCACACCCGCCGTGTTCAACTCCCTGTCCGACCGCCTCACAGCCACCTTCCGCAGCCTCAAGGGTAAGGGGCGGCTGAGCGAGGCGGACATCGACGCCACCGCACGCGAGATCCGCCGCGCCCTCCTGGACGCCGACGTGGCCGTGCCCGTGGTCCGCCAGTTCATCGCGCAGATCAAGGAGCGCGCCCTCGGCGCCGAGGTGGCCCAGGCCCTGAACCCGGGCCAGCAGGTCGTGAAGATCGTCAACGAGGAGCTCGTGGGCATCCTCGGCGGCGAGACCCGGCGCATCCAGCACGCCAAGACGGGCACCACCGTCATCATGCTCGTGGGCCTGCAGGGCGCCGGCAAGACGACCCTCGCCGGCAAGCTCGCCCACCTGCTCAAGTCCCAGGGCCACACCCCGCTGCTCGTGGCCTGCGACCTCCAGCGTCCGAACGCCGTGAAGCAGCTGCAGGTCGGCGGCGAGCGCGCCGGGGTCCCGGTCTACGCGCCGCACCCCGGCGTCTCCTCCGAGTTCGAGGCCGCCACGGGCGACCCGGTGCAGGTGGCCCGCGACGGCGTCGCCGAGGCCAACACCAAGTACCACGACGTGGTCATCATCGACACCGCCGGCCGCCTCGGCGTGGACGCCGAGCTCATGCAGCAGGCCGCGGACATCCGCGCCGCCGTGGACCCGGACGAGGTGCTCTTCGTCATCGACGCGATGATCGGCCAGGACGCCGTCGCCACGGCCCAGGCGTTCAACGAGGGCGTCGGCTTCACCGGCGTCGTGCTCACCAAGCTCGACGGCGACGCGCGCGGCGGCGCCGCGCTGTCCGTCCGCCACGTGACCGGCAAGCCGATCATGTTCGCCTCCACGGGCGAGGGCCTGAAGGACTTCGAGGTCTTCCACCCGGACCGCATGGCCTCGCGCATCCTCGACATGGGCGACGTGCTCTCCCTGATCGAGCAGGCCGAGCAGAACTGGGACCGCAGCGAGGCCGAGAAGATGGCCCGCAAGTTCGCGGACCAGGAGGACTTCACCCTCGACGACTTCCTCGCCCAGATGCAGCAGCTCAAGAAGATGGGCTCGCTGAAGAAGATGCTCATGATGATGCCGGGCGCCCAGGGCATGCGGCAGCAGCTCGAGCAGTTCGACGAGTCGTCGATCGGCCGCGTCGAGGCGATCATCCACTCGATGACCCCGCACGAGCGCGTGGCCCCCAAGATCATCAACGGCTCGCGCCGTGCCCGCATCGCCCGCGGTTCGGGCGTGAGCGTGTCGGAGGTCAACGGCCTGCTCGAGCGCTTCGCGGAGGCGCAGAAGATGATGAAGCGCATGGCCGCCGGCGGTGGCATCCCGGGCATGCCCGGGATGCCGGGCGGCGCCTCCCGCAAGGCGAAGGGCAAGGGCAAGAACGCGAAGCGCGATCGCGTGAAGTCCGGCAACCCGGCCAAGGCTGCGGCCGAGCGCAAGGCGATCGAGGAGCGGCGCGCCCGCGCCGCCCAGGCGCAGGCCGGGGCGGTGTTCGGCCGCGACGGCGCGGGCATGGAGGGCTTCGACCCGTCCACCCTCAACCTGCCGGCGGGCTTCGAGAAGTACCTCAAGGACCGCTGAGCCGCCCGCTGCCCGGTCGCGGCGCGCCGGGTGTGCACCGGCCCGCCCGATCTGGCAGAATGGCACGGTACTGAGCGTGAGCCCGGACGACCCTCTATCCTCCGCTGCGCTCCGTTCCGTGTGCCAGGTCGTCGACGCCCGCTGCCCCCACGCGGCGTCGTGCCCCGGCCCCCCAGATCCACTGAAGGAGAACCACACTCGTGGCTGTCAAGATTCGTCTGAAGCGGTTCGGCAAGATCCGCGCCCCGTTCTACCGCGTCGTCGTCATGGACTCGCGCACCCGCCGCGATGGCCGTGCCATCGAGGAGATCGGCAAGTACCACCCCACCGAGGAGCCCTCGTTCATCGAGATCGACTCGGAGCGCGCCCAGTACTGGCTCTCCGTCGGCGCCCAGCCGACCGAGCAGGTCGCCGCGCTGCTGAAGGTCACCGGTGACTGGCAGAAGTTCAAGGGCGAGTCGGGCGCCGAGGGCACCCTGAAGTCCAAGTCCGAGAAGGAGGCCTTCGTGGCCCCCGAGAAGGGCTCGGTCATCCTGCCGGAGGAGCCGAAGCAAGAGGAGGCCCCGGCCGAGTCCGAGCAGGCCGCCGAGGCCCCGGCCGAGGAGGCCGCTGAGGCGCCGGCCGAGGACGCCGAGAAGTCCGAGTGACCATGCTGACCGAGGCCCTCGAGCACCTGGTGCGCGGCATCGTGGACACGCCCGAGGCGGTCCGCGTGGACGCCCGCTCCCAGCGGCGCGGCGACATGCTGGAGGTCCGCGTGGCCCCCGAGGACCTGGGTCGCGTGATCGGCCGCCAGGGTCGCACCGCCACCGCGCTGCGCACCGTGCTGGACGGCCTGGCCGGCCACCCCGTCCGCGTGGACGTGGTGGAGACCGACCGCCGCTCCTGACGGCCCGTGACGCACGGCCCGCCCGCCCCTCACCGGGCCGGCGGGCCGTCGTCGTCCTCCGGCCTGGACGTTCAGCCCCGAGCCTGGAGCTCCCGCTCGGTGGCCAGCCGGTAGCCGTGCCCGCGGACGGTGACGATCCGGTGTGCGCCCAGCTTGGCGCGCAGGTACCGCACGTACACGTCCACCACGTTCGATCCTGGTTCGGATTCGCCGCCCCACACCGCGGCCAGCAGCTGGGCGCGGCTGAGCACGAGGGCGGGGCTGCGCAGGAACTCCTCGGTCAGCGCGAACTCCCGCTCGGACAGATCCACCGTGGCACCGGCCACCGTGACGAGCCGGCGGGCGGTGTCCAGCTCGAGGTCGCCGTGCCGCAGCCGGGTCACCGGGGCGTCGGCCGGGGCCGGGGCGGACCCGGCCGCACGCAGCCGCAGCCGCACCCGGGCGAGCAGCTCGGCGAAGCGGAACGGCTTGGGCATGTAGTCGTCCGCGCCGGAGGTCAGGCCGGCCACGGTGTCCTGGGTGGAGGAGCGGGCCGTGAGGATGATCACGGGCAGCTCCGGCTCCTGCCGCCGGATCCGTTCGAGCACCTCGAAGCCGTCCAGATCCGGCAGGCCGAGGTCGAGGATGACCAGGTCGAAGGCGCCGGTCATCGCCAGGGCGATGCCCTCGGTGCCCGTGGTCGCGGTGGTGACGGCATAGCCCTCCGCGGTGAAGCCCTTGGTGACGAAGGCGGCGATGCGCTCCTCGTCCTCGATCAGCAGCAGCGGGATCACGGGCGCGCCCCCTCCTGCCCGGCCGGGCGCTCGTCCTGGGTGGCTGCCGGCCGCAGCGGGATCTCCATGGTGAACATGCTCCCCGTCTCCGGGATGCTGTCCAAACGCACGTGTCCTCCGTGACCCTCCACGATCGAGGCCACGATCGACAGTCCCAGTCCGGACCCGTCCGCGCGCCGGCCGTGGGCGCCGCGGCAGAAGCGTTGGAAGATCACCTCGCGGTCCTCGGGCCGGACGCCGACGCCCTCGTCACGCACCCACATCCGCAGCGTGTCGCCGACGATCTCGGAGCCCAACCCCACCGTCGAACCGGGCGCGGAGTAGCGGACCGCGTTCGAGGCCAGCTGCAGCCACGCCTGGGTCAGTCGCTGCGCGTCCAGCACCGCGACCGTCTCCGCGACGCCCTCCAGCCGCCACTGCTGGTCACCCAGGCCCCGGGCCTGGTCCACCACCGCGGCGGTCAGGTCGCCGACGTCGGTCGGTGCCGGACGCAGGAAGTCCGGGCGCTCAGTCGAGGCCAGCGTGACCAGGTCCGAGACGAGCCGGCCCATGCGCTCCAGCTCGTCCTGGGCCAGGCGGGTGCTGTCCCGCACGTCCTGCGGGTCGTCCGGGTCCATCACCTCCAGGTGGCCCTGGACGATCGTCAGCGGCGTGCGCATCTCGTGTCCGATGTCGTCCAGCAGTCGCCGTTGGGAGGCGAAGGAGGCCTGGAGCCGGCCCAGCATGGCGTTGAAGCTGTGGCCGAGCGCGGCGACGTCGTCCTCGCCGGCGACGGCCACCCGCCGGCCCAGGTCGTGCTCGGAGACCTCGGCCACGGTGTCCCGCAGGGCCTCCAGCGGCGCGAAGACACCGCGCAGCAGGGGCACGCCCAGCAGGATGGAGAGCAGCGTGGACAGGGCCGCCACCGCCAGATAGCCCTGGAAGATCGATTTCAGGCGCTGGGCCTCGGCGTCCATGTCGAAGGCCAGCAGCAGGGCGCCGACGTCGTCGGGGGTGCGCCCGCCCACCGGGACGACGACGGCGCGGTAGAGCGCGGTCGCGGTCTGGACGTCGTCGATGATCACCGATTCGGACCGCACCCGATCCAGCCCCCAGGCCACCAGCTCCGGGTCTCGTTCCAGGCGCAGCTCGACGGCGTCGGAGGCCCCGAGCGTGGCGCGTCCCTCACCGAGGCCGAGCATCCCCTCGTTGTCCAGGGTCCCCACCCGCACCATCGCCACCCGGATCAGCTCCTCGGCCTCGTCCACCGGCTCGCCCGTCTCCGGCACGACCCCGGTGGAGGCCAGCAGCTGCACCTGTTCGACGCTGCGCTCCAGGCTCTCGTCCACCTGCTCGTGCAGCCCGACGCGCAGGAACCGGTACGCGGTGACCCCGGAGACGGCGAGGGCGATCCCCAGCACCGTGGCCAGCAGCAGCGTGAGCCGGGTCCGGACCGGCAGCCGGCGCCAGCGCCTCAGCACGGGCTCAGCGCCCCCGTGCGAGCCGCGGCTCAGTCGTCGTCCTGCTCGTCGTCATCATCGTCATCATCGTCATCGTCGTCGTCCTCCGGGCCGTCGTCGTCTCCGTCATCCTCCCCACCGGCGGCCGTCCCGTCCAACGGTGTGGGGGAGGACACCTGGGCCGGCACCCGGGGCAGGGACGGGGAGGCCTGCCGGGTGGACGACGCGGCGGTGCGCGCCGCCGGCGTCCTGGGGGAGGAGCCGGCGGGATCGGCGGACTTCGCCGGGGCAGAGGTGGTCGTCGGGGCGGTCCTGGCCGGGGTGGGGGTGGCCGACGTCGGGGCCGGCGTGGACGTGGCCGGCCGATCGGTGCGAGGCGCCGCGGACGTCGAGGAGGGCGAGGACGTGCCCGGGGTGCCGGAGGCCTGCTCGGACGGGGACGCCGAGGACGCCGACGGGGTCGGTTCCAGCACGATCTGCGGACCGACAACCTCTCTGCCGGACCGATCGGAAGGCCCCAGGAGCAGGACCGCGCCGACGATGGCGACAAGGGACAGGACCAGGGCGAGGGCGAGACGGGCGGAGCGGGACATGCGTCCCATGATCGCCCTCGATCGTGAGGAACGGATGAGAGCGATGCCCCTTCTCATCCGGCTTTCACGTGGGCTTGCTGTGATGCTTCTGCCGCCGGACGGTGGCCGCCGAGGCGGTCTCCCACGGACGGCCCGCCCGCCGCGCCGGCCGGCGGTACCCCCGCGACGAGGAGTCACCGTGAAGACCGCGACGTCCGACCTGTTCACCACCCTGTCCGCCGAGCTGGAGGAGAAGTACCGCCACCTGGTCGACCGCCCGGCCGAGGGCGTCCGCGACGACGGCGTCCAGGACATGCCGCTGCAGGCTGAGCGCCTGCGCCGAGCCAAGATCTCCTACAACGCCCGTGCCCTCCACAGCTCCGCCCGCGCGGATGCCTACCAGGGCTACGGCGTGCGCCGCGGCCGCGGTGTCCGGCCCAGCTCCGGTGACCTCGTGCTCGCCCGGGTCGTGGCCATCGGGCAGCACAAGCGCCTGGAGTCCCACAACTCGCGCCGCCGCAGCCTCTTCCTCGGGGACGAGGTCATCGTGGCCTACGGCGCCCGCTACGCCCCGGACCAGTTCCTGGCCGAGACGCCGGAGGACCTGTGCTACACCCACCTCGTGGCCGCCGGCGGCGTGGCGGGCAAGGTCGTGGAGCGCCATGAGCGCATCGACCCGGCCACCATGCTGGAGCCGATCGGCCTGATCACCCACGGCGGGGAGGTCGTCACGATGACCGGGAACGCCGAGCACGAGGTCCAGGACTGGACCCGGGGTCGGGACGCGCTCGCCGAGGACGGACCCACCGTGGTGGTCGTGTTCGGCTCGTCCATGAACTCCGGCAAGTCCACCACCGTCGGCTGCCTGGTCAACGGCCTCGTCCACGCCGGGCTGAAGGTGCACGCGGGCAAGGCCACCGGCACCGGTGCCGGCAACGACGCCGGCCTGTTCCGGGACTCCGGGGCCGACGTCGTCGTGGACTTCACCGACTTCGGCCTGCCCTCCACGTTCAAGCTGCCGCTGCTGCAGATCAAGGACGTGGTGTTCTCCATGGCGGCGACCCTCGCCGAGGGGGACCCGGATGTGGTGGTCATCGAGATCGCCGACGGCATCTACCAGGGGGAGACTGCCGGTCTCGTGGCCGACCCCGACTTCGGCCGGCTCACGGATGTCGTGCTGTTCGCCTGCGGGGAGGCCCTGTCCGCCGCCGCGGGCGCCGGGGTGCTCACCGCCGCCGGGCTGCCTCTGGCTGCCGTCTCCGGGCTGCTCACGTCCTCGCCGCTGATCACCCGCGAGGCCGCCGAGGTCGTCTCCGTGCCGATCATCCCCACCTACGACCTGTGCGATGCCGAGGTGGCCCGGCAGGTCATCAGCGCCGACCGGACGGCCCAGCTCGCGTGAGCTCCGTGCTCCCCTCGCTGCTGAGCGGACGACGCCGGATCCTGCTGGCCTCCCTCGCCGGCCTCGGCCTGGTCCAGGCGGCGATCTCGGTCCTCGTGGCCGTCCTGACCCCGCGGCTGCTGGCCGCGGGGTCGGGGGCCTGGGGTCTGGCGGCGAGCCTGCTCGGGGCGGCCCTGCTGGTCGGGGCCGCCCGGATCGGTGAGCGGGTGCTCGCCGAGGACCTCGGCCAGGACTACGTGCGGGAGACCCGCCGGCTGCTGGTGACCAGCGCCCTCGTGCCGGCCGGCTCCACCAGTCTGGGCACCACGATCGCCCGCACGACCAACGACCTGACCGCGGTGCGGAACTGGATCGCCCTGGGGGTGAGCCCCATCGTGGTCGGGGCGCCCCTGATCCTGGGGACCGTGGGCGGACTGTTCGTGCTGCTGCCGCCGCTGGGCTTGGCGGCGGCCGCGGTGCTGGCCGTGCACTTCCTCGCCCTGTGGCTGCTCTCCCGGGTGTTCTACCGCCGGGCGGTGGCCGTGCGACGGGTGCGCGGCCGGATGGCCGGTCATGTGGCGGACACCGTCACCGCTGCCGAGGCGATCCGCACCTCCGGCGGGGTCAAGCGGGAGGTCGGGCGCGTAGACCGGATCTCCGAACAGCTGCAGGAGGCCGCCCACCGGCGGGCCGTGGTCTCCGGCGCGATGCGCGGCTCGGCGGCGTCCATCACCACGCTGCTGGGGGTGCTGGTCGCCGTCGTCGGCGGCGTGGTCGGCGCCACCGGGGCGGAGGTGACCACCGCCGTGTTCATCGCCGGCATGCTCGGACCCCCCGTCACCGAACTGGGCCGGGTCGGCGAGCACCGCCCGAACTTCAACGCCGCGGCGCGGATCATCGGGCCCGTGATCGAGAACGCCCGGGAGCACGAGCGGCGCGAACGCCGCCGGAAGCGGGAGCGCGACCGGCTGCGCCACCACGGTGACCAGCCCGGACTCACCCGCGGCGCCGTCCACGTGGCAGACCTGCGGGACGCCGAGGGGACGGTGCCTGACCTGGTGGCCATGCCCGGCTCCCGAGTGCTGCTCACCGGGGCCTCCCCGCAGCGTATCGACTGGGTCTGCCGCGAGATCACCGGGGACGTGGCCGACTCCACGGCCTGGGTGACCGTGGCCGGGCGGCATCTGCACGCCATGCCGACCCGGCACCGCCGCACACTCGTCGGCGTGGCCGCCCGGGACGTGCCCCTGCCGCGCGGCTCGATCGACCGGACGGTCCGCTACCGGGTGCCCGGCGACGACGAGACCACGCACGCCCTGCTGGAACGAGTGGGCATGGCCGAGCGGGTGGACCGACTCCCGCAGGGCCACCGCACCACCCTGCGCCGCGGCGGCGAGCCCCTCTCCGGAGGCGAACGGGCCCTGCTGAAGCTCGCCCGGGCCGTGGCCGATGACCCGCCCCTGCTCGTGCTCGACCACATCGAGGACCCGCTGGACGCCGAGGACCGCGAGGTGCTGGCCGGGATCCTGCGGGACTACCCCGGCTGCGTGATCCTGCGCAGCACCCACCCCGAGCAGCTGCTGGACCACTACGACGTCTGGAACGTCGACGAACTGTCCCGCACCCGGGTGCGCGCCCTGCCCCGCAGCGGCACCGACACCCACGGGCTGCGGCCCACCACGTGGCTCGCGGGCTCCGGACGCGACCCCTCCGGCCCGCCGGCGCAGCACTCCGCCGCCCAGCTCGCAGGCCTGCGGCACGCGACCGTGGACGACCGCCCCGACGATGAGGACGATGACGCATGACCCGCACGACGACGACCCGCCGGATCCCCACCGGCGGACGGTTCCGCATCGTGGGCTGGACCGTGCTCACCGCCGCGGTCGGCACGGCCCTGCTGCTGACCACCCTGACCCTGGCCCTGCGCTGGACCGCCGACGAGGACGTCCACCGCGCCCTGACCCGGGACCACGAGGCGGTGGCCGCCTTCGCCCGCGAGGGCCGCGACCCCCACACCGGGGAACCGGCCACCGACCCCGAACGCTTCGTGGACCTCTACGTCGACCGCCACCGGGCCGATCCGACCGAACTGGTCATCGGCGGCACCGCCGGGGACCCGGACCGCCGGGAGAGCGTCGGCGTCGACGCCGTGTCCCTGGCCGACCTCGCGCCCGACACCCGCCAGGCCCTGCTGGCCCCGGACGGAGGCGGCACCATGACCGACCCCGTCCACGGGCCCGTGACCTGGACCAACGTGCAGGTGAAGGCCGGGGACCGCACCGGGCACGTGGTCGTGGCCGTGTTCCGGCAGACCGGCAACGACGTGCTCGCCCGTCAGGGTCTGCTGCTGGGACTGCTCGCCCTCGGGTCCCTGGCCGCCACGGGCGCCGCCGCCTGGGCCGCCGCCGGCCGATTCCTCGACCACACCGCCGAGTTCGACGACGCGGTGCGACGCGCCCTGGACACCCCCGAGCCGCGGCCGCTGCCTGAGGAGGGCTCCGCCGAGTACCGCGAGCTCGCCCGGGGGACCAACGCGCTGCTGCGCCGGGCCGGGCAGGGGCTGCGGCAGGAGCGCCGCTTCACCGAGGACGTGGCCTTCGCCCTGCGCACCCCGCTCACCGTGCTCGAGGAGGGTCTGCGCCACCCCGGCGCGACCCCGCAGCAGCGGGACGCCACCCGGGACAGGCTCGCCGCGGAGGCCACGCGGGTGCGCGAACTCGTGGACGGACTCGTCACCCTCGTCCGCCTCGACCGGCAGGACACGGGGGCCGAACCCGGGCCGGTCGACGTCGCCGCCCTCGCCGCCACCGCCGCACAGTCCTGGCACGCCCGGTCCGCCGCCGAAGGCCCCGAGCCCGAGGTGGACACGGCAGGGGAGGAGACCGCGCTCGCGGACGCGCCCGCGTTCGTCGAGGCCCTCGAGCATGTGCTGAAGAACGCCCGCGACGCCGCCCCGGACCCCGTACAGGCCCGGATCCGGCTGCGCGTGCACAGTGTGAGCGAGGACGAGGACCGGTGGGTCGCCGTCGACGTCGAGGACGAGGGCCGCGGCGTGCCCGAGGACGAGCGCGACCTGGTGCTGCGCCGCCTCGCGGCCGCGTCGAACGACCCCGATCCTGGCAACGGCCTGGGCCTGCCGATCACCGCCGGCCTGCTGGCCGGGATGGGTGGACGGCTGCGCCTGGCGGAGACCGAGGACGGCCGGACGCGGGTGCGCCTGCTGCTGCGGCCGGCCCCGGAGGCGGACTGGGCTCCGCGAGCGCCTGTCCGCCTCAGCTCTGCCCGGCGCGGGTGTGCAGCCCGGACGGGGGCGCGCGGCCTCGCGTGATCTACTGAGGGGGGTCGAATCCGTCCCCCGACCGGCAGGAGAACGCATGGGCCACAGCCCCACCCCATCCGCAGCCGACGCGCTCGTCCGCGTCGCCCGCATCGGCAAGCCGCACGGCATCCGCGGCGAGGTGACCGTGCAGGTCTTCACCGACGACCCGGACGCCCGCTTCGCCCCCGGCGAGCGCCTCGTGGTGCGCGACGGCGCCCCGGGCCTTCCGGCGGAGCTCACCGTCACCCGGGCCCGGTGGAACAAGCAGATCCTCGTGGTCGGCTTCGAGGAGTCGCCGGACCGCAACGTCGCCGAGACCCTGCGCGGCGCCCAGCTGTTCGCCGTTCCCGCCGCGCCCGAGGAGTCCGACGAGTGGTACGAGGAGGACCTCGTGGACCTCGAGGTGCGGGTCGACGGCGAGCGCGTCGGCGTCGTCACGGCCCTGACCACCGGGGCGGTCCAGGATCTGCTGCACGTCGCGTTGGACGGCGTCGAGGAGGAGGCCCTGGTGCCCTTCGTCGAGGAGATCGTCCCGGAGATCGACCCCGAGGCCGGCGTGCTCGTGCTGACCCCGCCGCCGGGGCTGCTCGAACTCGCCGCCGGCGAGGACGGGGACGCCGCAGACGGGCCCGCCGATGCGGATGCGGAGGACTGAGCGGTGCGCTTCGACGTCGTCACGATCTTCCCCGAGTACCTCGCGGTGCTCGACGTCTCGCTGCTGGGCCGTGCCCGCCGCGAGGGCCTCGTGGACGTGCACGTCCACGACCTGCGCGACTTCACCTTCGACCGGCACCGCACCGTGGACGACACGCCCTACGGCGGCGGCGCCGGCATGGTGATGAAACCCGAGCCGTGGGCGCTCGCGCTCGAGCACGTGGCGGCCCAGGGGCCCGCGGCGCCGGCCCCCGCCGATCCGGTGTCGGCGGAGCCGGGGGACCGCCCCGTGCTGCTCGTGCCGACGCCCTCGGGGGAGCGCTTCACCCAGCGGTTCGCCCGCGAGCTGGCGGGCCGGGAGCACGTGGCGATCGCGTGCGGCCGCTACGAGGGCATCGACGAGCGCGTCTTCGGCTGGGCCGAGGAGCTCTTCGAGGTGCGGCTGGTCTCGCTGGGCGACTACGTGCTCAACGGCGGCGAGGTCGCGGCGCTGGCGATGATCGAGGCCGTCGGCCGCCTCGTGCCGGGCGTCGTGGGCAACCCGGCCTCGCTCGTCGAGGAGTCCCATGAGGACGGCCTGCTGGAGTACCCGGTCTACACCAAGCCCGCGGACTGGCGGGGCCGTGCGGTGCCGCCCGTGCTGCTCTCGGGCGACCACGGCAAGGTCGCGGCCTGGCGTCGGGCCCAGCAGGAGGAGCGCACGCGCGAGCGGCGACCGGACCTGTGGGCGGCGTACGGCTCCGAGGCCTGATCCGCCGCGCCCGACGGGCCGGGGCGTCGCGACGTCGTCGGCTGTGGCATAATGGATCCTCGTGTCCGCCGGACGCCCGACCTGCCACAGGGGGCGCGCGTCAACGGATCGGACCCCGGGACCGCACCCCACGTGCGGAGCCCGGCCCTCGGCTCGGGACCCGGCCCCCTCGTCATGCGGACGTGGACGGGCCGTGCGCCCGCATACCACGCGGTTGACCTGTGGCATCCGCCAGGAGAGACGACATGCACATTCTCGACTCGTTCGACAAGAAGACGCTGCGCGACGACATCCCGGAGTTCGCCCCCGGCGACACCGTCAAGGTGCACGTGAACATCATCGAGGGCAAGACCGCCCGCGTCCAGGTGTTCCAGGGCTACGTCATGGGCCGTCAGGGCTACGGCGTGCGCGAGACCTTCCGCGTCCGCAAGGTGTCCTTCGGCATCGGTGTGGAGCGCGTGTTCCCGGTGCACTCCCCGGTCATCGACAAGATCGAGGTCGTCACCAAGGGCGACGTGCGCCGCGCGAAGCTGTACTACATGCGCGACCGCCACGGCAAGGCCGCCCGCATCCGCGAGAAGCGCGCCGACGCCAAGTGATCATCCCGGTCGGCCCCGCCGACCGGTGATCGACCCATGCGCGCCTCGGAGCCCCGTGACCCCCGCCGGTCACGGGGCTCCGTCGCGTCCGGGGCCGGCTCCTCCTCGGGCCCGACGGCGACCCCCGCCTCCGGCGCGAGCCGCTGGTGGGCGAGGCTCGGCCTGACCGTGGTGGCCGCCGTCGTGGTGGCCGCGGTGCTGCGGGCCCTCACCGGCCCCGTCTACCTCATCCCCTCCGGGTCGATGGAGCCGACGCTGCAGCCCGGCGACCGCGTGCGGGTGGACGCCGCCGCGGTCGGCGGGCAGGGCCTGCACCACGGCGACGTGGTGGTGTTCGACGGCGCCGGCAGCCTGGCGCCGTACCGTTCGGCTGGATCGCTCGAGCGCGGCCTCGAGGACGTCGCCCGGTGGTGGGGTGTCGGCGCGGCCGAGGACGTGTTCGTCAAGCGCGTGCTGGCCCTGCCGGGGGACCGCCTCGAGTGCTGTGCCCCGGACGGCCGGCTGCTGCGCAACGGCGAGCCGCTGGACGAGCCGTATCTCGGCAGGCCCGTCACCGCGGACGAGCCGGCCGCGGCGGGGACCTGGTCCTTCGAGGTGCCCGACGGGCGCATGGTCGTCCTGGGCGACCACCGCGCCGCCTCCCGGGACTCCCGCGCACTGCTGGGCGCCCCCGGCGGCGGGCTCATCCCGCTCGAGCGGGTCGAGGGCCGGGCCGCGGAGATCGTGTGGCCACTGGCCCGCCGCGGGACCGTGGACGCCCCCGCCGGGGACACGCCGTGACGGGGCGCCGCACCGCGCTGATCGCCGCCGCCGTGACCGTGCTCGCCTGCGTGCTGGCGTGGGCCTTCCTGGCGCGCATGTACGCCATCCCGTCCTCGTCCATGGAGCCCGGGCTGCAGGCCGGCGACCGCGTGGTCGCCACGTTGCTCACCCCGGACCCGTTCCCGGTGCGCCGCGGTGACGTGGTGGTGTTCGAGGACACGAAGGGCTGGTTGCCCGGGGGCGGCCACGTGATCAAGCGGGCCGTCGGGCTGCCGGGGGACACCGTCTCCTGGACGCCCGGCGAGGAGACGCTGCGCGTGAACGGGGTGCCCGTCGACGAGCCGTACCTCGCGCCGGGGGAGACGCCCGCGCAGGAGGCGTTCGAGGTGACCGTGCCTGCGGGGCGGCTGTGGGTGCTCGGCGACCATCGTTCGGCGTCGGCCGACTCCCGCGCGCACCGCGCCGGGCCCGGGGGCGGGTTCGTGGCCCTCGACGACGTGGTGGGCCGCGCCCGGTTCGTGGTCTGGCCGCTGGACCGGATCGGCGGCGCCGGCGCCGACCCCGACGCGTTCGCCGCCGTGCCGGACGCGCCCGCGCCGGAGGAGCGCACGTGACTCCCCGCGGGAGCGGTGGCCGGCCGACGGTGCGCGCCGGCCTGGACGTCGAGGCGGGGCTGGCCGCGCCGGTCCTCGCCGCGCGGGGCGTGGACCGGGTGCTCGTGGCGGGCATGGACGAGGTGGGCCGGGGCGCACTGGCCGGGCCCGTCGTCGTCGGGGTGTGCGCCGCGTGGCTGCCCGCCGCGGGGCAGATCCCTCCGGTGCGCGACTCCAAGGCGCTCACGGACCGACGCCGGCGCGCGCTGGTCCCGCAGATCGAGGACTGGGCGGCCGGGGTGGCCCTGGGCGAGGCCGGCCCCGCGGAGATCGACGCGCTCGGGATCTCGGCGGCCCTCGGTCTCGCCGGGCGCCGGGCCTGGGCGGCGCTGTGCGCCGCGGTGGGGCAGGAGCCGGTCGCCCTCGTGCTCGACGGCCGGGACGACTGGCTGAGCCGCTCCGATCCCGACGCCGGCCCCGCGCCCGCGCCCCGTCCGTTGCCGCCCGTGCCCACGATGCTGGTGCGGGCCGAGGACCGGTGCGCGACGGTGGCGGCCGCGTCGATCGCCGCGAAGGTGGCCCGCGACGACGTCATGATCGCCCTCGACGCGGCGCACCCGGGGTACGGGTGGGCCGGGAACAAGGGGTACGGCTCAGCCGCGCACCGGGCCGCCCTGGCCGAGCGCGGGGCGAGCGAGCAGCACCGGCGCAGCTGGAACCTCGGGCTGCCGGGCGCGCCCGCGCAGGCGCCGCCCACGCTGTTCGACTGACTCCCCGGGGTCGGGCGCGGCCGCCCGTTCGACGTGCGACCCCCGGACGGGGGAGGATGGAGGCCGTGCGTGCCCGGACTGTCGCGGGTGCGCGGCGAACACTGAGGAGGCATGTCATGAGCGCAGACGACGTCGAGGACTTCGAGGCCGAGGCCGAGCTGCTGCTCTACCGCGAGTACCGGGACGTGGTGGGCCTGTTCCGCTACGTCGTGGAGACCGAGCGACGCTTCTACCTCGCCAACGACGTGCGGCTGACGCCCCGCCAGGCGGACGGAGACGTGTTCTTCGAGATCCTGCTCGAGGACGCCTGGGTGTGGGACGTGTACCGCACGCAGCGGTTCATCAAGCGCGTGAAGGTGCTGACCTTCAAGGACGTGAACATCGAGGAGCTGCCCACCGAGGACCTGACGGTCCCGCCGGACGGCCAGCTGCCGAGCTGACCCACCCCTGATCGGCCCTGAGGGCGGGGCGCCGACGTCCACTCCTGCACAGGCGTCCGGCCCCGCACAATCCCCGCCGCCACCCACCCGGCGACCCCGCCCGGGACCACCCTGGTGCCCAGGAGGTGGTCGGGATGACGGGGACCGCGGAACGGATCGGGGCGCAGCCGCCCGGAGAGAGGCGCGCCAGCCGCGCGCACACGGCGCTGGGCCGGTTCGGTGAGGACGCCGCCGCGCGCTGGCTCGCCGAGCGCGGTTACGTGATCGCCGACCGCAACTGGCGGGGCGAGGCCGGAGAGCTGGACATCGTGGCCCATCACGCGGGCTGGTGGGTGGGCGTCGAGGTGAAGACCCGCTCGGGCCTGGCCTTCGGCGACCCGTTCGAGTCGATCGACCGGCGCAAGCTCACCCGGCTGCACCGCCTCACCGCGGCGTGGGTGCGGGCCCACGCCGCGGACCGCCGGGGGACGCCCTGGCGTGTCGACGCCGTCGCCGTGCTGGTGCCGCGCACGGGCGGGATCCGCTTCGACCTGCTGCAGGACGTGCGGCCGTGAGCGGCATCGGACGCACCCGCTCCATCACGCTGGCGGGTCTGCGCGGGGAGGTCGTGCACGTCGAGGCGGACATCGCCCAGTCCCTGCCCGGCTTCACCCTCCTCGGCCTGCCGGACCAGGCGCTGCAGGAGAGCCGGGACCGCATCCGCTCCGCCGCGCGCAACGCCGGACTGCCCCTGACCCGGCGGCACCTGACCGTGAACCTGCTGCCGGCGGGGGTGCACAAGCGGGGTGCCTGCCACGACCTGGCGATCGTCCTGGCGGCCTACGCCGCGGACGGGCGGGTGCGGAACGTCGAGGGGCCCGTGTTCCTGGCCGAGCTCGGTCTCGACGGCGCCCTGCACCGCTCGCCGGAGACCGTGGCGATGGTGATGGCCGCCGTCGACGCGGGGTGCTCCGAGGTGGTCGTCGCCGAGGACGCGGAGGCCGAGGCCCGACTGGTCCCCGGCGCTGAAGTCCGCGGCTTCGCCCATCTGCACGACGTCATCCGCGCCTTCGGCGGGGAACCGGACGGAGAGGCGCCCCGCCGCCCGTCCCGGCGGCAGGTGCCAGCCCCGGAACCGGAGCCGGCCCGTGCGGTGCCCGACCTCGCCGAGGTCGCCGGACAGGCCGAGGCCCGGTTCGCGCTCGAGGTCGCCGCGGCCGGCGCCCACCACCTGCTGCTCATGGGCGCCCCGGGGGCCGGCAAGACCATGCTCGCCGAGCGCCTGCCCGGGATCCTCCCGCCCCTGGACCGGCGCACCGCGCTCGAGTGCGCCGCCCTGCGCTCCCTCCGCGGCGGCGACGCCCGTGTCCGGCGCAGGGGCGGGACGGCCCAGGGGTTCGACGGCGAGATCGACCGGACCCCGCCGTTCGAGGCACCCCACCACTCGGCGTCCCGCTCGGCCCTCGTGGGCGGCGGCAGCGGCCTCGCCCGGCCGGGGGCGGCCTCCCTCGCCCACGGCGGCGTGCTGTTCCTGGACGAGGCCCCCGAGTTCGAGCGGCGCACCCTCGAGGCGCTGCGCCAGCCCCTCGAGTCCGGGGAGGTGCTGCTGCACCGGGCCCTCGGCGTCGTCGTCTACCCGGCCCGGTTCCAGCTCGTGCTGGCCGCGAACCCCTGCCCGTGCGGCAAGGGCGGCGGCACGGGCGTCGAGTGCCGGTGCAGCGTGCCCGAACGCCGCCGCTACGCCCAGCGGCTCTCCGGCCCGCTGCTGGACCGCGTCGACCTGCAGGTCACCGTGCGGCCCGTCGACGCGCGGCAGCTCACGGGGGCGCCCGCCTCCGAGACCACGTCGCAGGTGGCCGCCCGGGTCGCCGCGGCCGCCGACCGCCAGGCCCGGCGCTGGGCCGCCGCCGCAGAGCGTGGGCTCGTCCCGCCCGGCCTGCGCCGCAACGCACACGTCCCCGCCGGGGTGTTGCGGCACGGCCCGTACGCCGTGCCCCGGGCGGCCCGCCGGCCCGCGGACGACGCCGTCGACCAGGGCTTGCTGAGCGCGCGCGGCCACGCCCGCGTCCTCCGCCTCGCCTGGACCCTGGCGGACCTGCGCGGCGCCGAACAGCCCGCACCCGAGGACACCGACGTGGCACTCACGCTGCGCCACCAGAACGAGGAGGACGCATGACCACCCACGTCACCCCGGCAGCAGACCACGTCCCCGTCGCCCGGTCGCGCCGGCCGGACGCCGCCCGGCTCGCCCGCGCCGCCCTGACCCGGCTGGTCGAGCCCGGGGACGCGCTCGCGGTGCAGACCGTCACGGCGCTGGGGCCGGAGCGGGCGCTCGCCCTGCTCACGGGCCGGGAGACGATCCAGCCCGCCGAGCGCGATCTGCTCGCCGATCTCGCCGGCGCGCCCGACACGCTGCCCCGGCGCTGGGCCGCGGGGCTGGCCCGCTGGGCGCCCCGGGCCGCCCGGCTGGAGCCGGAGCGTGACCTCGTGGCTCTGCACCGGCTCGGGGGAGGCCTGCTGATCCCCGAGGACGACGCCTGGCCCGCCGCCCTGGCGGACCTGGGCGAGGAGGCGCCCCTGGGCCTGTGGTTCCGCGGCGCCGGAACGCTGCCTCCCGCGGACCGGATGCTCGCCGTCGTCGGCAGCCGGGAGGCGACCGCGTACGGGCGGACGGTGACCGCCCGCTGCGCCGCCCACGCCGTCCAGCAGGGCGCGTGCGTGATCTCCGGCGGCGCGTACGGCATCGACGGCGCCGCCCACCGGGCCGCGCTGCAGGCGCCCGCCGCACCGGAAGACGTGGCGGATCGCGACGGCGTCCCGCCCACGGTGGCGGTGCTGGCCGGCGGCCTCGACCGGTTCTACCCGGCCGGCCACGAGGACCTGCTCCGCGCGGTGATGGCCGCCGGGCTGCTCGTGTCCGAGATGCCGCCCGGTGCGAGCCCCACGCGCTACCGGTTCCTGCAGCGCAACCGGGTCATCGCCGCGCTCGCGGGGGCCGTGCTGGTGGTCGAGGCGCGCTGGCGGTCGGGGGCGCAGAACACCGCGGGCCACGCGTTCGGCCTCGGCCGCGAGGTGGGCGTGGTCCCCGGCCCCGTGACCTCGCCCAGCTCGGCCGGCTGCCACCGTCTGCTGCAGGAGAGCCCCGCGCGTCTCGTGACCACCGAGCAAGAGGCCCTCGCCCTGCTCGGTCAGGCGCCCGCCCGGAGCGGCGGCGCGGGTGCGCCGTCGTTCACCCGGGCGGTTCCCGAGCCCGCCGCGCGGCCCACGGACGGGCTCACGATGGAGGAGGCCCTCGTCCACGAGGCGCTGCCCCTGCGCCAGGCGGTGCCCGTCGACAGGATCACCGTCAGCGCCGGTCTCGCCCTGCCCACCGTCCTGGCGTGCCTGTCCCGGCTGCAGCGGGCGGGCCTGGCCGAACGGGTCGAGGACCGGTGGCGGCGCGCATGACCTCCGGCCGCATGCTCCCGGCCGCGGCGCCCGGGGCGCGGATGGCAGAGTGGGGGGATGGCCCCGTCGTCCTCCGTCCGTCCCGCCCCGGCCCCGCGCGCCCCCTCGCCCCGGGACACGGCCTGGCTCGAGGCGTTCGAGGAGCACCTGCGCCACGAGCGGAACCGCAGCCCCCAGACCGTGCGCGCGTACCTCGCCGATCTGCGCGCCCTCATCGACCATGTCGCCGGCGCAGCCGGCACCGCCGCGACGCCCGCCGTGGACGACGACGCCCCCGCCCGCCACGCGCCCAGCGCACCGGACGTCCTCGCCGAGCTGGACATCGAGGACCTGCGCGGCTGGCTGGCGGCCATGAGCGGGGCCGGCCTCGCCCGCGCGACCCTGGCCCGCCGGGTGGCCGCCGTCCGCACCTTCACGGCCTGGCTGCGCCGCGAGGGCCTGCGCGCGGACGACCCCGCCCTGCGGCTGCGCTCGCCCCGGCCCGAGGGGACGCTGCCCCACGTGCTCCAGGAGCAGCAGGCGACCCGGCTCCTCGCGGCGGCCCAGGACCGGGTGGACGCCGCCGCCGCGGGCGACGACCCCGCCGCCCACGCGCTGGCCCTGCGGGACGCCGCCCTGCTCGAGCTGCTCTACGCCACCGGCGCCCGGGTGGCCGAACTCTCCGCCCTGGACGTGGACGACCTCGAGGCCGGCCGCGGCGTCGTCCGGCTGACCGGCAAGGGCGACCGGCAGCGCACCGTCCCCTACGGCGACCCCGCGGGCCGCGCCCTCGAGGCGTGGCAGCGGCTCGGCCGCTCCCGCCTGGCCCGTCCGGACTCCGGCCCCGCCCTCTTCCTCGGCGCACGCGGCGGCCGGCTGGGGGTGCGCCAGGCGCGCACCGTCGTCGATCGGGCGCTCGAGGGCCTGGGGGACACCGCGGCGCGCGGGCCGCACGCGCTGCGCCACACGGCCGCGACCCACCTCCTCGACGGCGGCGCCGACCTGCGCAGCGTGCAGGAGCTGCTGGGCCATGCGTCCCTGCGCACCACGCAGGTCTACACACACGTCTCGATCGATCGCCTCCGCGAGGGCTACCGGCAGGCCCACCCCCGCGCCTGACGCCTCCCCGGAGCGCCCCCGGCCCCTCCACTGCGCCACCGCGACACGCGCGGCGGCGCACCGCCTCGTTGCCGGCTCGGCATCCCTGGTGCACAATGGCCCCAGGATCCACCGGAGCCGCGACGTGGTCGTAGGGGAAGACGCACCGCATCGCACACCCGGAGGCATCCATGACCAGCACCCAAACCAGCGGCGTGGTCCACATCCTCTCCGCCCCCACCGCCCTCTGCCCCCACGTGGAGTGGGCGCTGAGCTCCGTGCTCGGCCCCGCGACCTCGGTGGAGTGGGAGGGGCAGCCGGTCGCGCCCGGCCAGCACCGCGCCGAGGTGCGCTGGACGGCGACCGCCGGCACCGGTGCGCGTCTGGCCTCCGCCCTGCGTGGCTGGCCCCACCTCCGCTTCGAGATCACCGAGGAGCCGTCCGCCGGGGTCGACGGCTCGCGCTGGTCCCACACCCCGGACCTCGGCATCTTCCACGCCACCACGGACGTCTCCGGCAACATCATGGTCTCCGAGGACCGCATCCGGTACGCCTACGAGGCCGGCGCGGGCGACCCCAGCGTGCTGATGCACGAACTCTCCCTCGCGCTCGGCGAGGCCTGGGACGATGAGCTCGAGCCGTTCCGGCTGGCCGCCGCCCACGCCAACGTGCGCTGGCTGCACCGCGCCGTCTGAGCCCTCGTCCGGCCGGCGGCGCTCCGGCTCAGACGCTGCGGAACACGGCCACCGCGTTGTGGCCGCCGAAGCCGAACGAGTTCTTCACGGCCACGCGCGGCCCCTCGGGCAGGCGGGCGGGGGAGCCGGTGACCACGTTCAGCGGGATCTCCGGGTCCTGGTGGTCCAGGTTGATGGTCACGGGCGCCTGGCCGTGGTGCACTGCGAGCACGGACAGGATCGACTCGATCGCGCCCGAGGCGCCCAGCAGGTGGCCGGTCTGGGACTTCGTGGCCGAGACCTGCACCTGGTCCAGGTGGTCGCCGAACACGGCCCGCATGGCCAGGTACTCCGGGGCGTCGCCCTTGGGCGTGGAGGTCGCGTGGGCGTTCACGTGGCACACGTCCTCGGGGGCGATGTCGGCCGACCTCAGGGCGGCGCGCATCGCACGGGTCGCGCCCAGGCCCTCGGGCTCGGGCGCGGTGATGTGGTGGGAGTCGGAGCTGACGCCCGCGCCGGCCAGCTCGGCGTACACGCGCGCGCCGCGGGCCTTCGCGTGCTCCTCCGACTCGATCACCATGACGCCGGCGCCCTCACCGAGGACGAAGCCGTCGCGGTCCACGTCGTAGGGGCGGGACGCGGCCTGCGGGTCGTCGTTGCGCTTGGACAGCGCCTGCATCGCGGCGAACGCGGCCATCGGCAGCGGGTGCACGGCGGCCTCGGCGGCGCCGCAGATCACGACGTCGGCCTGGCCGGAGCGGACGAGCAGCAGCGCGGTCTCGAGCGCCTCGGTACCGGCGGCGCACGCGGACACCACCGTGCGGGCGCCGGCACGGGCGCCGAACTCGAGGGAGAGCGCGCCGGCGGCGCCGTTGGGCATGAGCATCGGGACGGTCATGGGCAGCACGCGGCGCGGGCCGCGCTCGCGCAGGGTGTCCCAGCCGTCCAGGAGGGTCCACACGCCGCCGATGCCGGTGCCGAAGGCCACGGCGAGCCGGTCGCCGTCGACCTCCGCGCCCTCGAGGCCGGCGTCCTTCCAGGCCTCGCGCGCGGCGACGGTCGCCATCTGGGTGGCCGGGTCCTGGCGCTTCTGCTCCACCTTGGAGAGGACCTCGGAGGTGGGCACGGCCAGCTCGGCCGCGAAGGTGACCGGCAGCTCGTACTTCTCCACCCAGTCGTGCTCCATGGTGCGCGCACCGGAGACGCCCTGCAGGGCGTGGGACCAGAAGGTGGGCACGTCGCCGCCGATGGGCGTGGTGGCGCCGAGGCCGGTGATCACTGCGGTGCGGGTCATGGGTCTGCTGCCTCTGGGTCTCGAGTGGGGATCGGGCGGAGGGGGGAGTCGTCGGCACGACGCGCGGCGCTCGCCGGGGTGCCGGAAGTCGAGGGTGTCGGGGGCCGGGGGCGCTCACGCGCCCCCGGCGCTCACCGAGGGGACGGGGCGGGCCGGGCCCGCCGCCGTTGCGGGTCGATCAGGCCTGGGCGCCGTCGATGAAGTCGACGGCGTCCTGGACGGTCTTGAGGTTCTTGACCTCCTCGTCCGGGATCTTCACGCCGAACCTGTCCTCGGCGTTGACCACGATGGTCATCATCGAGATCGAGTCGATGTCCAGGTCGTCCGTGAAGGACTTCTCCGGCTGCACCTCGGCGGTGTCGAGACCGGTCTCCTCGTTCACGATCTCGGCGAGGCCGGCGAGGATCTCTTCCTTGGAAGCCATGGGGCGTCTCCTTCGGTAGGGGTGTGGGGTGTACGTGGACAGTGAACCAGACGGCGCCGCCTCAGGGGAGGCGGACCACCTGGGCGCCGTAGACCAGCCCGGCGCCGAAGCCGATCTGCAGGGCCAGGCCGCCGGAGAGCTCGGGGTTCTCCTCCAGCAGCCGGTGCATGGCCAGCGGGATGGACGCGGCCGACGTGTTGCCGGCGTCCGCGATGTCCCGGGCCACGACGACGGACTCCGGCAGCTTCAGCTGCTTGGCGAACTCGTCGATGATCCGCATGTTGGCCTGGTGCGGGATGAACGCGGCGAGGTCCTCGGGCTCCACGCCCGCGGCGTCGAGGGCCTCGCGGGCCACCTTCGCCATCGACCACACGGCCCAGCGGAAGACGGAGGGCCCGTCCTGGCGCAGCGTGGGCCAGAGCATCCCCTCCGCGCCGGTGATCGCCGAGGCGTCGCCCGTGGTGCGGGCGTGCTCCACGGCATCGCGCAGCTCCAGCTGCGAGTGCGTCATGGAGATCGTGGACCAGCGCTCCCCGTCCGAGCCCCACACCGAGGGGGAGACGCCCGGCTCGTCCGAGGCCGAGACGATCACGGCGCCCGCGCCGTCGCCCAGGAGGAAGGAGATGGAACGGTCCGTGGGATCCACGACGTCGGAGAGGCGCTCGACGCCGACCACGAGCACGTGCCGCGCGGTGCCGGAGCGCACGAGGGCGTCGGCCTGGGCCACGCCGTAGCAGTAGCCGGCGCACGCGGCGGAGACGTCGTAGGCGGGTGCCGGGGTGGCCCCGATCTCGTGCGCCACGAGGGCCGCGGCCGAGGGGGTGGCGTGCGGGAAGGTGACGGTCGAGACGATCACGGCGTCCAGGTCCGAGCCCTGCAGGCCGGCCCGCTCGAGGGCCTCCCGGGCGGCGCCCACGGCCATGACGGGCACGGTCTCCTCCGCCGTGGCGCGCTGGCGCGTGACGATGCCGGTGCGCTGGCGGATCCACTCGTCCGACGAGTCGATGGGGCCGACGAGGTCCTCGTTGGGGACCAGGTTCGCCGGGCGGTAGGCGCCCACGGCCACGATGCGGCTGGCCGCGGGGCGCTCGTGCTGCTTCAGGGTGACGGTCATGGTGCTTCTCTCTGCCGGGCGGTGCGCGGGGTTCAGGCCGAGTGCTCGGCCAGGAACGCCCGCGCGGCGTCCAGGTCCTCGGGGGTCTTCACGGCGAGCTGCGCGGTGCCCTTGAGACCGCGCTTGGCCAGTCCGGTCAGTGTGCCACCGGGCAGCAGCTCCAGGACGCCCGTGACCTGCCGCGTGGCCATGGTCGCCATGCACAGGTCCCAGCGGACCGGGCGGGTGACCTGGTCCACGATCCGGGCGAGCACGTCCGTGCCGGACTCGACGGCCTCGCCGTCCCGGTTGGACAGCAGGGGCAGGCGCGGGTCCGAGGGGGAGAGGTCCGCGACGTGGGCCGCGAGGTCGTCCACGGCGGGGCGCATGTGCTCCGTGTGGAACGCGCCGGCCACCTTGAGCGGGATCACGCGGGCGCGGGCGGGGGCGGACTCGGCGAGCGCGCCGAGGGCCTCCGCGGTGCCGGCGGCGACGATCTGGCCGGCGCCGTTGACATTGGCGGGCGTCAGGCCCGCCGCGTCGATGGCCGCGAGGACCTCGTCCTGGTCCCCACCCACGACGGCGGCCATGCCCGTGGGCGTGGCCGCGGCGGCCCGGGCCATGCCGGTGGCGCGCACGCGCACCAGCGAGAGGGCCTCAGCGGGCGACAGCACGCCGGTGACGGCGGCCGCGGTGATCTCGCCCACGGAGTGGCCCGCCACGACGGTCGACTCCGGTGCGGCGGCGTCCGCCTCGAGGGCCGCGGCGGCCACCAGGCCGGCCGCCACGATCAGCGGCTGGGCGACGGCGGTGTCCTTGATGGTCTCCTCGTCCGACTCGGTGCCGTGGCGGATCAGGTCCACGCCCGCGGCGTCGGAGAGGGACGCGAGCAGGTCGCGGGTCCCGTCCAGCTCGAGCCAGGGGGCGAGGAAGCCGGGCGTCTGGGACCCCTGTCCGGGGCACACGATGGCAAGCATTCCTCCATCGTGTCAGGATCGGCCTCCGATCCGGGCAGATCGCGCCACGAAGCACGGCGAGTCGGTTTGGAGGGTTTCTACAAGCGGGGGTGTGCGCCGCCCCGGCTCAGTCCGACCCTGCCCCGGTCGTCTGCCGCGCCCCCGCGAGCCGGCCCAGGGTGATCGCGGTCTGCAGGACGTACGCGTCGCGGGGGACCAGCGGGTCCCAGCCGGTCACCTCGGCCACCCGCTTGAGGCGGTACCGCACGGTGTTCGCGTGGACGAACAGCTCGCGGGCCGTGCCCTCGAGCGAGTGGCCCAGCGCGCCGTATGCGTCCACGGTCTCCAGTAGGGAGGTGCCGGCGTCGGCCAGGGGCGTGAACACCCCGTCCACGAGGGCCTCCCGGGCCGTGGGGTCGCCCAGCAGCGCCCGCTCGGGCAGCAGGTCCTCCGCCGGGGTGGGCCGGCTCGCCCGGGGGTGGGCGGCTGCGGCGCTGAGCCCGGCGAGGGTGTGCCGCGCCGAGACGTGCGCCGAGACCAGCGAGTCCACGACGGGTCCCACGATCACCGGTCCCGGCGCGAACCAGGGCGCGAGCGCCTCGCCCACCGCCCGCGCATCCTGCACCGAGCCGACCACGAGGACGAGCCGTTCGGACTGCACGCCCACGAGCAGGTCGCAGTCGAGCCTCGCCGCGGCCCGCCGCAGGTCCGGGATGAACGCGGGCTTGTCCTGCCCCGGGGCGAGACCCGCCATGACCATCACGTCGTGGTCCCCACGCCAGCCCAGCGCGGTGGCCCGGTGCCGGATCTCGTCCGGGTCCTGCCCACGCAGCACCGCGTCCAGCAGGACCGACTCGAGCCGCGAGTCCATCGCTCCGCGCATCTCCGCGGCCCGGGCGTACACGTCTGCGAGCGCGAACGCGACCTCGCGCGAGTAGTGGAGGATGTGCTCGCGGACGGGTGCCTGGTCGCGCTCGGCCAGCAGCTCCGGCACGCGCGTCTCGACGACGTCCACCATCGTCCGGATGAGCTGGAGGGCCCGCTGCAGCGAGATCGCCCGGGTGAGATCGGTGGGTGCGGGCCCGAAGACGTCCTGCAGGACGTGGCCCGTGGAGGTGGGCCGCTCGAACCACGTGAGGAAGCCCTGCAGGGCGCGCTGGGCCACGAGCCCGAGGGCGCTGCGCTCGTCCGGGGTGAGTCGGCGGTACCAGGGCAGGGTGGCGTCCAGCCGCTGCAGCACCGCCGTGTTCAGTGCCCCCAGGTGGCTCCTGAGGCGGGCCAGCCCGTCGGTGCTCACGGGGCGAGGGGCGGCGGGGCGGGGCTCGGGCATGCGCTCCATCCTAGGCGCGTGTTGTGGGGTTCCTACAGCGACGACGCCGGCCGCCCGCCTCCGTGGCGGAGGCGGGCGGCCGGCGTCGGGTCGGGAGGGCGTCAGCCTCCCCGCGGCGTGCGGGTCAGGCGTCGCCGCCCGCGATGCCGGTGGTGCCGGCGTTGACGTCGTCCAGGCGGTACTTCTCGTGCGCCTTCGCGGCCGTGCCCCGCTCGACCTCGCCCTCCTCCTCGAGGAGCTGCAGCGCGCGGACCACCATCGAGTGGGTGTCGATGAGGAAGTACCGACGGGCGGCGGCGCGGGTGTCCGCGAAGCCGAACTCGTCGGCGCCGAGCGCCGAGAAGCGGTTCGGCACGAACGGGCGGATCTGGTTCGTCCACGAGGTGGAGTAGTCCGAGGTGGCCACGATCGGGCCCTCGGCCCCCTGCAGCGCCTGCGTCACGTAGGGCACGCGCGGGGTGGCGGACGGGTCCTTCAGGGCGTCCTTCTCCGCCGCAACGGCGTCGCGGTACAGCTCGTTGTAGGAGGTCACCGACCACACGGAGGCGTTCACGCCCCACTCCTCGGAGAGGATCCGCTGGGCGTCGAGCGCCCACGGCACGGAGACGCCGGAGCCCAGGAGCTGGACCTTCGGGCCGTCGCCCTGGCCCTCGGAGAGACGGTAGATGCCCTTGAGCAGGCCCTCCACGTCGAGGCCCTCGGGCTCCTCGATGTGGGTGATCGGCTCGTTGTACACCGTGAGGTAGTAGATGACGTTGCGGACGTCGTCCCCGCGGTCGTGGTCGCCGTACATGTCCTCCAGGCCCTGGCGCACGATGTGGGCGATCTCGTACGAGTACGCCGGGTCGTAGTGCTTCACGGCCGGGTTCGTGGACGCCAGGACGGGGGAGTGACCGTCCATGTGCTGGGTGCCCTCGCCGGCGAGGGTGGTGCGCCCGGCGGTGGCGCCGATCATGAAGCCGCGCGCGAGCTGGTCGCCTGCGGCCCAGATGTTGTCCGCGGTCCGCTGGAAACCGAACATCGAGTAGAAGATGTAGACCGGGATCATCGGCTCGCCGTGCGTGGAGTATGCCGTGCCGATCGCGTTGAACGCCGCGGTGGCGCCGTCCTCGTTGATGCCGACGTGGTAGATCTTCCCCTGCGGGGACTCCTTGTAGGACAGGAACAGGTCCCGGTCCACGGACAGGTAGTTCTGGCCCTTGGGGTTGTAGATCTTCGCGGTCGGGAAGAACGAGTCCATGCCGAAGGTGCGGGCCTCGTCCGGGATGATCGGCACCAAGCGCGGTCCCATGTTCTTGTCCCGCATCAGGTCCTTGAGCAGGCGCACGAACGCCATGGTCGTGGCGGCCTGCTGCTTGCCCGATCCCTTGCGGGCCTGCTTGTACGCGGACTCCGGGGGCAGCGGGATCGCGTGGTAGTCGCTGCGCCGCTCCGGCACGAAGCCGCCCAGCTCCTTGCGCCGCTCCATCATGTACTTGATCTCCGGGGCGTCGGCACCCGGGTGGTAGTACGGGATGTTGTACGGGTCCTTCTCGATCTGCTCGTCCGAGATCGGGATGCGGTGGCGGTCCCGGAACACCTTGAGGTCGTCCACCGTCAGCTTCTTCATCTGGTGGGTGGCGTTGCGGCCCTCGAAGGACTTGCCCAGGCCGTAGCCCTTGATGGTGTGGGCCAGGATGACGGTGGGCTGGCCCTTGTGCTCCATGGCGGCCTTGTAGGCGGCGTAGACCTTCTTGTAGTCGTGGCCGCCGCGCTTGAGGCCCCAGATCTCGTCGTCGGTCATGTCCGCCACCATCTCCTTGGTGACGGAGGACCGGCCGAAGAAGTGGTCGCGCACGAAGCCGCCGGACTCGGCCTTGTAGGTCTGGTAGTCGCCGTCGAGCGTCTCGTTCATGATGCGCACGAGCTCGCCCTCGTCGTCGACCTCGAGCAGCGGATCCCACTCGCGGCCCCACAGGACCTTGATGACGTTCCAGCCGGCGCCCCGGAAGTAGGACTCCAGCTCCTGGACGATCTTGCCGTTGCCGCGCACCGGCCCGTCGAGACGCTGCAGGTTGCAGTTGATCACGAAGGTGAGGTTGTCGAGCTTGTCGTTGGCCGCGACGTGCAGCTGACCGCGCGACTCGGGCTCGTCCATCTCGCCGTCGCCGAGGAAGGCCCACACGTGCTGGTCGGAGGTGTCCTTGATGCCGTTGTTGTGCAGGTACCGGTTGGTCTGCGCCTGGAAGATGGCGTTCATCGGCCCCAGGCCCATGGACACGGTGGGGTACTGCCAGAAGTGCGGCATCATCCGCGGGTGCGGGTAGGAGGGCAGGGCGTGGCCCTGGCGGGACTTCTCCTGGCGGAAGCCGTCGAGGTCCTCCTCGGTCAGGCGGCCCTCGAGGAACGCGCGGGCGTAGTTGCCCGGCGAGGAGTGGCCCTGGAAGAAGATGTGGTCGCCACCGCCCGGGTGGTCCTGGCCGCGGAAGAAGTGGTTCAGGCCCACCTCGTAGAGGGTCGCCTGGCCCGCGTAGGACGAGATGTGGCCGCCGACGCCGACGGCGTCGCGCTGGGCGCGCTGCACGAGGGCCATGGCGTTCCACCGCAGGTAGTTGCGGTAGCGGCGCTCGAGCTCCTCGTCGCCCGGGTACTCCGGCTCCTGGTCCGCCGGGATCGTGTTCACGTAGTCCGTGGTGGTCACGTAGGGCAGGGCGACGGACTGGGCGCTCGCGCGCTGCATGAGGGAGCGCATGATGTACTGCGCCCGCTCCGTGCCGCGCTCCTCGATGAGTCCGTCGAGGGACTCGATCCACTCCGACGTCTCCTGCGGATCCTTGTCCGGGAGCTGGTCGGTCAGACCGCTGCGGATCTGCGAGCTCTCTTCGGCTGCGCTCACGGTGCCTCCTGGTTCTCGTGCGGAGGGGTGCTCCGCGGTGGGCTGCGGGCAGACGATCCGGTCCGGGCCCGCGACGCCGAGCCGGGCGCGTCGCCCGGAGAGTGCGTCTGTTCCTCCCCAGAGTAGACCGGAGCCGCCGCGTCCGCCCGGCCGGAGGCCCCGGAACGGCGGCCTCCACGGCGTATGGTGGTCATCATCACCCGCTCGACGGCGCGGGCCGCAGTGCCCGCCACCATCAAGGAGGACCGGACACTATGCAGGCTGGGTCGACGCCGACCGCGACGGACAGCGCCCTGCTGGCGGAGCTCGCCCTCTCGAGGGGCGACCTGGTGCAGGAGTGGGGGTACGACGACGACGTCGACGTCACCTTCCGCGACGCGCTCGAGGACGCGCTCGGCGAGGAGCTGCTGACCGAGGACGACCAGGAGCCGGCGGACGCGGTCCTCTTCTGGTGGCGCGCGGACGACGGCGACGTCACCGATCTCGCGGACGCCCTCGTGGACGCCCAGCGCTCCCTCGACGCCGGCCCCGTCTGGATCATGACCCCCCGCAAGGGGCGCCCCGGCCACGTCAACCCGGCGGACGTCGCCGAGGCCGCCTCCACCGCAGGCCTGCACGCCACCACCGGGGCCGGCGCCTCCGAGGACTGGGCCGCTCAGAAGCTCGTCCAGAAGCGCGGTGGCTGAGCCCCCGTCCGGCGGGACGCGGGGCGCCGACGTCGCCCCCGCGCTGCGCGACGACCACGGCCAGAGGTGGCCGTGGCCTCCGACGCGCGGACCCGAGGACGCCGCCGCGCCGCGGGGCACGTGGCTCGTCTTCCTGCCCGGGGCGTTCACGCCGGTGTGCACGGACGAGCTCGGCTGGCTCGGGGCGCTCGCCGAGGACGTCGCGGTCGACGAGGTGGCCGTCCGCGTGGTCTCGTGTGACGCCGCCCCCGTGCTGCGCCGCGTCCGCGAGGAGCTGGCACTGCCGGAGCCGCTCATCCTGCTCTCCGATTTCTGGCCCCACGGCGCGGCCTGCCGTGCCCTCGACGTCTTCGATGCGGAGACCGGCCGGCCCCGCCGCGTCTCCGTGCTGCTCGACGCGGACGGGGTCGAGGCCGCGCGCGTGGTCGCCGCCCCGGGGCAGGCACGCACCCGGGGCGAGCACGAGGCCGCGACGCGCGACCTGCTGGCGGACCGGTAGCCTGGACGGACACCGGCACCTGTAGCTCAGTCGGTCAGAGCATCTCGTTTACACCGAGAGGGTCGGGGGTTCGAGTCCCTCCGGGTGCACCGATCGCGGGGCCATGACACGGCGTGACGACCTGACCCGTCATGTCGACGGCCCGCCGAGCGCGTGTGAGACCATGCTCACCATCATGAGCTCCTCGCGCGCCCCCGTTCCGCCATCGCGGTGGGCCGAGGTGCGCTCCGGTGTCGCCGTGACGCTGGGCGCCGGCCTCGGCCTGTTCCCCCTGGGCATGGCCTTCGGGATGCTCGTGGTCCAGGCCGGGCTGCCCGCGTGGGTCGCACCCCTGTTCTCCGTGGTCGTGTTCGCCGGGTCCGTCGAGCTGCTGCTCGTCTCGCTGGTGGTGGCGGGCACACCGCTGCTCACGATCGCCGTGACGGTGTTCCTGGTGAACTTCCGCCACGTGTTCTATGCGTTCAGCTTCCCGCTGCGCGTGGTCCGGGGGCGCCTCGCGCGGATCTACTCGATGGGTGCCCTGATCGATGAGGCCTACGCCATCGCCGCCGCCCAGCCCCGCGGCTGGACCGGCCCCCGACTGGTGGCCATGCAGGTCGCGCTGCAGGCGTACTGGG
The DNA here is from genome assembly GCF_053627595.1 of Micrococcus sp. 140720015-1. Classification (NCBI taxonomy): domain Bacteria; kingdom Bacillati; phylum Actinomycetota; class Actinomycetes; order Micrococcales; family Micrococcaceae; genus Micrococcus; species Micrococcus sp. 140720015-1. The sequence goes on along the minus strand of NZ_JBSEYC010000002.1, from coordinate 148,335 downwards.
TGCTCGGGGGCCTCGCCGGGGTGGCCGTGGCCTGGCTGCTGCCCGGGCCGGTGGAGGGCCTGGAGTTCGCGCTCGTCGCCCTCTTCATCGTGCTCGCCATGGACGCCGCCCGCACGCGGGCCCAGCTGCCCCTCGTGCTGGCGGCCGCGGTCGCCGTCGGGGTGGCCCTCCTGCTGGCGCCGGCACAGGTGCTCGTCGTCGCCTTCGCCCTCTACGCCGCGGTGCTGATCGCGTTCCACGTGCTCGCCGCGCGCGGGACCGCCCTGCCGCTGCCCGAGCCCGTGCCCGTCACCGGACCGGTGCCCGTCGTCGCCGCGGCGGGGGAGCGGGCCGTCACGGAAGCCGAGCCCGACGCCGAGGAGGACCCCCGATGACCGGCGCCGCGTACCTGGTGGCCGCAGCCGTCGTCGCGGGCCTCGTGACCTTCTGCCTGCGCGCGTTGCCGTTCGCCCTGCTGCAGCCGCTGCGGGAGTCCGTGCTCGCGGCGCGGCTGGCGGTGTGGATGCCCGCCGGCGTGCTGACCATCCTGGCCCTCGTGATGCTGCTCGACGCCGCGGCCCTGGCCCCCGGAGAGCCCGTGGACGGGACGCGGGTGACCCACGCGCTGATCGCGGCGGCGGTGACAGTCGTCGTGCATCTGGTGGCCGGGCGGCGGACCCTGGTCTCGATCGCCGCCGGCACGCTGGCCTACGTGCTGTTGGTCAACCTGGCCTGACCGGCGGCGGGGCGGGTTCGCCCAGGCGTTCGGCCCACGCGCGGGTCGCCGCGGCGAGGCGCCGGCCGTAGGCGGTGACCCCGTGGGCGAGCGTCCCGGCGTTGTACAGCGTCCCCGCCCGGGCGATCCCCTCCGCGGAGAGGTCGCCGCGCAGGTGCGCGCGCAGGATCTCCAGCCCGAAGGCCAGGTTGTCCTCCGGCTCCCACAGGCGGAGGCCGCGCTCCGCAGCCTGCGCGAAGTACGGCGGCCACGTGATCTGCGCGGGCCCCACGCCGTTGGACTTCTCACCCTGCGCCACCCGGGCCACGAGCTCCTCGTAGCGCTCCCGGGTCACGGGGACGTCCGTCCCGGGCGGGGCGCTGTGCACGCCGCCGGCGTCGTGGCCGAAGACGTTCCGGCCGCCGGACTCGAGCTCGGCCAGGGCCGCCGCCACCGGGAGGGGCACGTCCGCCCGGCGTGCGGCGGCCACGATCGCCGCGGCGTTGTCGAGGTGCCGGCCGAGCGTCGCCGTCGGGTCGGACGGGCTGTCGCGGGCGGGGCGGAGGGTGAGGAGGTCGCGGAGCAGGCCCATCGGCCCACCCTCCCGCAACGCGGGTTGAGTTGTCGCGGGTGACGGGCCCCCGCACCCGCGACAACTCAACCCGGGATGCGGGGCAGGGGCCGGGCGGCGGCGCGTCGTCGGCGTCCGGGGCGCACTAGGGTGGAGCGCATGTCCGCGACCCCCCTCGGCTTCTGGAAGCTGCCCGCACGTCCCGACGGCGCCGCCCGTCACCTCGCCGTCATCACCGGGGGCGAGGCGCAGCAGACCATGCTCTTCCTCCAGGACGGGCAGTGGTCCATCCTCGCCCTCTTCCAGGACGAGCTGGCCGGCAAGGCCACCGCCCGCACCCTGGACGCGCTCCTGCAGTCCGTCACCTGTCTGCGCATGGGCGGCCGCGACGTCCTCGACGGCGCCGACACCCCGCGGCCCGGTGTCGAGTGGGCCGGCTACGACCGCGAGTTCGAGGAGGCCGACGTGGCCGAGCAGCGCGACGTCGAGCCGCGCGGCCGGATCTGGATCCTCCCGGCCACGGATGGCGCCTCCGTCGGTCTCAAGCTTCCCGGGCACCGCCGGTACGACGACGCCGTCGCCCAGTTCGCCGACGTCGACGCGGCGCGTGCCGCCGTCGCGGCGATCGACGAGCTCCTGGGCGTCGGCCCGCGCGGCTGAGCCGGCCGGTCCTCGCCGGCCCGGGGCCGCGACCGTTCGCCTCCCAGGGTTCACCTGCTGTTCACCCGGCTGCGCTGCCGGGCCCGGCTTCCTCGTCCGCCGTCCGCCCATAATGGTGGACAGAGCACAGACCGCGGCCCGCCGCCGTCGTACCGAGGAGGGGACGGGCGGGCACGGTGACGCACCCAGTGAAGGAGACGGTCCATGGAGCTGCTGCAGCCCGACGCCCCCCGCGAGAACCTCCGCGAGTTCATCGACAAGCTGCGCGACGGCGGCTACACCGTCTCGGACGGACACACCAACGATCCCGACCTGATCGATCCGCAGGGCCGTGCTGTGGAGACGTGGAAGGAGGACTACCCGTACGAGACGCGCATGACGCGCGAGGAGTACGAGCTGGAGAAGTACCGCCTGCAGATCGAACTGCTCAAGCTGCAGTACTGGGGCGAAGACACCGGCCAGCGCCACATCATCGTCTTCGAGGGCCGCGACGCCGCCGGCAAGGGCGGCACCATCAAGCGCTTCACCGAGCACCTGAACCCCCGCACCGCCCGCGTCGTGGCCCTCAACAAGCCTTCGGACCGCGAGCTCGGCCAGTGGTACTTCCAGCGCTACATCCAGCACTTCCCCACGGCGGGCGAGATCGTGCTGTTCGACCGCTCGTGGTACAACCGCTCCGGCGTCGAGCGGGTGATGGGCTTCTCCACGGACGAGCAGTACCGCCGCTTCATGAACCAGGTGCCGCTGTTCGAGAAGATGCTCGTGGACGACGGCATCCACCTCACCAAGTTCTGGTTCTCCGTCACGCAGACCGAGCAGCGCACGCGCTTCGCGATCCGCCAGATCGACCCGGTCCGCCAGTGGAAGCTCTCGCCCATGGACCTCGAGTCCCTGGACCGCTGGGAGGCCTACACGGAGGCCAAGGAGGCCATGTTCCTCCACACGGACACGGACCACGCCCCGTGGATCTCCATCCGCTCCAACGACAAGAAGCGGGCCCGCCTCAACGCGATGCGCTACTTCCTGTCCCAGTTCGAGTACGAGGGCAAGGACCACGAGGTCGTCGGCACCCCGGACCCGCTGATCGTGCGCCGCGGCCGCGACGCCGTGGGGGACTGACCGCGGTCGACGTAGGCTGGGGGGCGGGTCCGTGTCCGGCACGGCCCCGTCCCACCGTCCGAGCCACAGGAGGCCACCCGCGATGACCGAGCAGACCACCACCGTCCCCGTCGGCGCCGCCGACATCGGCGTCACGGGCCTGGCGGTGATGGGCGCGAACCTCGCCCGCAACTTCGCCCGCCACGGTTACACGGTGGCCCTGCACAACCGCAGCCGGGCGCGCACGGACCAGCTCGTGGCCGAGCACGGCGACGAGGGCGCGTTCATCGCGACGGAGACGCTCGCCGAGCTCGTGCAGTCCCTCGCCGTGCCGCGCCGGGTGCTCATCATGGTCAAGGCGGGCGCCCCCGTGGACGCCGTCATCGACCAGCTCGTCCCCCTGCTGGACGAGGGCGACATCGTCATCGACGCCGGCAACTCCCATTACGAGGACACCCGCCGCCGCGAGGCGGCCCTCGCCGAGAAGGGTCTGCACTTCGTGGGCGTCGGCGTCTCCGGCGGCGAGGAGGGCGCCCTGCACGGTCCGGCGATCATGCCCGGCGGTCCGGAGAAGTCCTACGAGTCCCTCGGCCCGATGCTCGAGAAGATCTCCGCGCAGTTCGAGGGGGAGCCGTGCTGCGCCTGGGTCGGCACGGACGGCGCCGGCCACTACGTGAAGATGGTCCACAACGGCATCGAGTACGCGGACATGCAGGTCATCGGCGAGGCCTCCGACCTGCTGCGCCGCGTGGGCGGCCTCGAGCCCGCCGAGCAGGCCGAGGTGTTCACGGCGTGGAACCAGACCGACCTGGCCTCCTACCTCATCGAGATCACGGCCGAGGTGCTCGCCCAGGTGGACGCGGCCACGGGCCGTCCGCTCGTGGACGTGATCGTGGACGAGGCCGGCCAGAAGGGCACCGGCCGCTGGACCGCGATCTCGGGTCTCGACGTCGGCTCCCCGGTGGCCGCGATCGCCGAGTCCGTCTTCGCCCGCTCGCTGTCCTCCCAGCGCGCGGTGCGCGAGGCCGCCCGTGAGACCCTCGCGGCCGGCGTCGACGAGGACGCGCAGCGCGCCCCGCAGGACACGGACGCGTTCGTGGAGGACGTGCGCCAGGCGCTGTTCGCCTCCAAGCTCGTGGCCTACGCGCAGGGCATGGACATGCTCGCCGCCGCCGCCGAGGAGTACGGCTGGGCGCTGGACCTGGGCACCATCGCCTCGCTGTGGCGGGACGGCTGCATCATCCGCGCCGACCTGCTCGACGTGATCATGCAGGCCTTCGGCGGTCGCGACACCTCCCGCCACCCGGCACCGGGCACCCGTGCCCCCGGCCAGCCGCTCAACCTGCTCTTCGCCCCCGAGTTCGCGCAGGCTATCGCCGAGGCCCTGCCGGCCTGGCGTCGCGTGGTCGGCACCGCCGTCGCCGCGGGCGTGCCGGTGCCGGTGTTCTCCTCGGCCCTGGCGTACTACGACGGCCTGCGGGCTGACCGCCTGCCGGCCGCCCTCGTGCAGGGTCAGCGCGATTTCTTCGGCGCCCACACCTACCTGCGCGTCGACCGCAAAGGCTCGTTCCACACGCTGTGGTCCGGTGACCGCACCGAGGTCGACGGCGAGGGCGTGCCCGTGGTCATGCCGCAGCCGACCGAGGGCGACCCCACGCAGGACTGACCCGGTAGGACCCGGCCCTCAGATCCAGAGGGCCGGGTCCACGTACTCCGCGGGGTCCACGAGCGGCTTGCCCTCGGCCGGGCCCTTGCGCGGACGGACGGTGGCCGGCACGCCGGTGGCGATCGCGTCGGCGGGGGTGTCCTTCACGACGACGGCGTTGGCGCCCACCGCCGTCCCCTCCCCGATCTCGACGGGTCCGAGGATCTTGGCGCCGGCCCCCACCACGACGCCGTCGCGCAGCGTGGGGTGCCGCTTCACCTTGGCCAGGGAGCGGCCGCCGAGGGTGACCCCGTGGTACAGCATCACGTCGTCACCGATCTCCGCGGTCTCGCCGATCACGACGCCCATGCCGTGGTCGATGAAGAACCGACGGCCGATCGACGCGCCGGGGTGGATCTCGATCCCCGTGGCCGCGCGCGTGACCTGCGAGAGCACGCGCGCGGGCATCTTCAGCCGGTCATGCCGCCACATCCGGTGCGCGACGCGGTGCGCCCACACGGCGTGCAGACCCGAGTAGACGAGGGCCACCTCGAGGTCACCGCGCGCCGCCGGGTCATGGCTGCGGACGGTCGCGATGTCTTCCTTGATGCGGGAGAACAGTCCCACGGGCGGCCCCTTCGGGTCGGTGCGGTCGGTGAGCGGGCGGCGGTCAGCCGCGGATGTCCTCGAAAAGGGCGGTGGAGATGTAGCGCTCGCCGAAGTCACACACGACGGCGACGATCAGCTTGCCCTCGGACTCGGGCTTGGCTGCCTCCTTGAGGGCGGCCGAGATGATCGCGCCGGTGGAGATGCCGCCGAGGATGCCCTCCTCGGTCCCGAGCCGACGGGCGGTCTCGATGGACTCCTCGAAGGTGGCCGGGTAGACCTCGTCGTAGAGGTCGGTGTCCAGGATCTCCGGCACGAAGTTCGCGCCGATGCCCTGGATCTTGTGCGGGCCGGCCTGGCCGCCGGAGAGGATGGGGGAGTCGGCCGGCTCGACGGCGATGAGCTTCACGTCCGGCTTCTGCTCGCGCAGGTACCGGCCCGCGCCCGTGATGGTGCCGCCGGTGCCGACGCCGGCGATGAACACATCCACGGCGCCCTCGGACGCGTCCCAGATCTCCGGGCCGGTGCCCGTGTAGTGGGCCTGGATGTTGGCCTGGTTCGCGAACTGCTGGGCCCAGATGGAGTTCGGGGTGCTGCGGACGATCTCCTGGGCGCGCTCGAGGGCGCCGCGCATGCCGTCTGCACCGGGGGTCAGCACGATCTCGGCGCCGAACGCCTTGAGCATCACGCGGCGCTCGGTGGACATGGTCTCGGGCATGGTCAGGATCACGCGGTAGCCGCGCGCCGCGCCGACCATGGCCAGGGCGATGCCGGTGTTGCCGGAGGTGCCCTCCACGATGGTGCCGCCGGGGGTCAGCTCGCCGGCCGCCTCCGCGGCGTCGACGATGGCGGTGCCGATGCGGTCCTTCACCGAGTTGGCCGGGTTGTAGAACTCGACCTTCACCGCGACGTCGCCGGGCAGGTCCTTCGCGAGGCGGTTCAGCCGGACCAGGGGCGTGTTGCCGACCGCCTGGGTGATGTCGTCAAGGATGCGGGCCATGGTGATACCTCCGGTGGTGGTGCGCCTCGGGGCGCGGGCGATCTAGTGGGTGTTCCTGCGTCAGGCTATCGAGCCGCGGCGCCGCTCAGGCGTCCACGAGCCACGCGGAGTAGTTCCGGCGCACCTTCGCGAGCTTCGGATCGATGACCACACGGCAGTATCCGTTGGAACGGCGCCGCGCATAGAAGTCCTGGTGAATGTCCTCGGCCGGGTGCCACGCGGACGCCGGCTCGACGCGTGTGACGATGGGGCTGTCATAGTTCGCCTGCGCCCGGGCGATCTCGTCCGCGAAGAACCGGGCCTCGGCCTCGTCGTGGGCGAAGACGGCCGAGCGGTACTGGGTGCCGACGTCGGCTCCCTGGCGGTTCAACGACGTGGGGTCGTGGCCGGTGAAGAACAGGTCCATGATCACCTCGGGCGGCACGACGGCGGCGTCGAAGCGCACGCGGACCGCTTCGGCGTGGCCGGTGGTCCCGGTGCACACGGACTCGTAGCTCGGGGCGGGGTCGTCGCCTCCGGTGTAGCCGGACTCGACGGCGAGCACGCCCCGCACGCGACGGTAGACGGCGTCGAGGCACCAGAAGCAGCCGCCGGCGAGCGTCAGCTCGCGGACGTCGGCGGGCGCGTCGGAGGCGCCGAGGGGCTCGGTACGGAGGGAGTCGGTCATGGCAGGCACAGCAACGCGGGCCGCGCTTTTCATTCCCGACGACGCCGCCCCGTGCCGTCACCCAGGGCCGCCGGGTCGTGCGTGCCCGGGCCGGGTGGGCCATCATGGCCGGTATGACCGTGTCCCGTCCCGCCGTCCCCGCCTCGCCGGAGCATGCCCTGGCCCCACCGACGCTCGGGCACGTCCTCGAGGTCGTCCAGGGGCTGTGGCCGCGGGAGCTGGCGGAGCCGTGGGACGCCGTCGGGCCGGTGGCCGGGCGCCCGGAGTCGCCGGTGCGGACCGTCCTGTGGGCGCTGGACCCCGTGCAGGCCGTGGCCGACGAGGCCGTCGCCCGCGGGGCCGACCTCGTGGTCACCCACCACCCGCTCCTGCTGCGCGGGACCTCGTCCGTCGCCGCCGTCGGACACGCCGCCGCCGCGAAGGGCCGCCTGCTGCACACCCTGATCGAGCACCGCATCGCCCTGCTCGCCGCGCACACCAACGCCGACGCCGTCGTGGACGGCGTCTCGGACGTGCTGGCCCGTGCCGTCGGCGTCACCGGAGCGCTCTCGCCCCTGACGGTGTCCGCCGCCGGCACCGGGGTCGAGGGCATCGGCCGGGTGGGCGACCTGCCCGAGGAGACCGACCTGGCCGCCTTCGCCCGGGCCGTGCACGCGGCGCTGCCGGCCACGGCCGGCGGCGTGCGCGTGGCGGGCGACCCCGCCCAGCGCATCCGCCGCGTCGCCGTGTGCGGCGGCGCCGGAGACAGCCTCTTCGACGCGGTCCGCGCGTCCGGCGCGGACGTCTACGTGACCGCCGATCTGCGCCACCACCCGGCCTCGGAGGCCCGGGAGACGGCCGCGTCGGGGGAGGGACGTCCCGCGCTCGTGGACGTCTCGCACTGGGCGAGCGAGTCCCTGTGGCTCGAACACGGCGCCCGCGCCCTGGAGGCCGCCCTGGCGGAGCGGGGACTGGGCGTCACCACCCTGTTCTCAGAGCACCGCAGCGACCCCTGGGACTTCCTGGTCGGGGGAGAGCGGGCCGACGAGGGGAGTCACGCATGAGTGAGGTCACCGCACCGCCGGCCGTCCAGGCCCGGCTGCTGGAGCTGCAGGAGCTCGACACGGCCCTGGATCAGGCCCGCGCCGCCGTCCGTCGGCTCAAGGCGGACCCGGAGCACGCCCGGCTGCGCGCCCGTGCGCAGGAGCTCGAGGAGGCGCTGCCCGGTCTGCAGGACGCCGCCCGCACCGCCGACCGGGCGGGGGCCGAGGCCACCGAGAAGGCCGCCGCCACCCGCGCCCGTCGGGACCGGACCCGGGAGCGGCTCGAAGCGGGCCAGGGCGGGTCCAAGGAGCTGCAGGCCATGCAGCACGAGGACGACACGCTCACCGCACTGCTCGACGACCACGAGGCCGCGGCGCTCGAGGCCATGGAGGCCGCCGACGCCGCCGAGTCCCGGCTCGCGAAGGGCCACGCCGCTCTGGAGCAGGCACGGGCCGAGGTCGAGGCCCGCGCGGCGGAGGTGCGCCGCGAGGGGCAGGCCGTGACCCAGCGTGGCCGGGACCTCATCCAGCGCCGGGCGGCGATGGCCGCGGTGTTCCCCGCGTCATTGCTGGCCCTGTACGAGCAGGCGCGGGAGCGCAACGGCGGCATCGGCGCGGCCCGGCTCGTCGGGAACCGGTCCGCGGCCGCGGGCACGGAGCTGTCGCCCGCGGAGGTTGCGCGCATCCGGGCCCTCCCGCCGGCCGCCGTCGCCCGCTGCCCCGAGTCCGGCGCCATCCTCATCCGGGACTGACCCCGGGCCCCGCCCCCGGCGCGGTCAGTAGAGTGGGGGGCCGCGTCGGACGGCGCGACCACGGACACGAGGAGGCGCACGGTGAGCGGACGAGTCCTGCAGGTGGAGGCCGACGGCGGGTCGCGGGGCAACCCCGGCGTCGCCGGCTACGGCGCCCTGGTGCGCGACCCGGCCACAGGCGAGATCCTCCGGACCGACGCCGCCCCGCTGGGGAAGGCGTCCAACAACGTGGCCGAGTACTCCGGGCTCGTGGCCGGGCTGCGGATGGCCCGGGAGCTCGACCCGGAGGCCCGGGTGCACGTGCTGATGGACTCCAAGCTCGTGGTGGAGCAGATGTCCGGGCGGTGGAAGATCAAGCACGAGGACATGCGGCGCCTCGCGGCCGAGGCCCGGGCCGTGCTGCCCCCCGAGCGCGTCAGCTACGAGTGGATCCCGCGCAACCGGAACAAGGACGCCGACCGCCTCTCCAACGAGGCCATGGACGCCGGCGCGCGGGGCGGGCAGTGGGACGCCGGTGCCTCAGAGGTGCCCGTTGCGGCCCCCGCGGCCGCGGGGTCGACCGCCCCGGAGGCGTCCACGACCTCCACGTCGGCGGTGGCCGAGTCCGGCCTCGACGCCGACGCGGACGTCCGGGCCGTGGAGGCGGACGCCCCCGACGTCGTCGCTCCGCCGGATGATGCGACCCCGGCGCCCGCGCCCACGGGACGGCTGCACCACGTGGAGATCTGGGTCGCGGATCTGGCGGCGGCCGAGGCGAGCCTCGGCTGGCTGTTCGGCGAGCTCGGCTACGTGCCCGGGGAGGGGTGGGCCGAGGGCCGGACCTACCAGGGCGCGGGGGAGTACCTCGTGCTCGAGGCCGGGCCCGACGTCGCCGCGGGCGCCCACGAGCGCACCCGCCCGGGCCTGAACCACCTTGCCTTCCGGGCCGGATCGCGCGCCCGCGTGGACGAGCTCACCTCCGCCGCGCGCGGCCGGGGGTTCCGCCTGCTCTTCGAGGACCGCCACCCGCACGCCGGGGGCGCGGACCACTACGCCGCCTACCTCGAGACCGCGGACGGCTTCGAGGTGGAGCTGGTGGCCGTCGAGGACTGAGGCCGCGTCCGGGCAGCCCGCGCCTCGGCGGTGGTCACCCCTCGGGCAGGATCACCCGCAGCGCGCCGGGCTTGCCGCCGGACGGCCGGGCCAGCTCGACCTCCCAGCCGGGGCCGTCCCCGGCCCGCGCCACGACGTCCGCCACGCGGTCCAGCGTCGAGGTCTCCCGCGCCCCCGCCTCCAGGAGCGCGCGGGCCACGAGGCCGCGGGTGTGCTTGGCGAAGTGCGAGACGACGGTCCGCTCGCCGTCGCGCAGCTGGAACACGTCGACCGCGAGGGTCCGCTCCGCCGGTGCCCGCCACTGGGCCGCGTAGCCACCGGAGCGGCAGTCGACGACGGGCCCACCGTCCCGTGCGGCGAGCGCGTCGAGGGCGGGGGTCAGGACGGGGCGCCAGTGCGCGGCCAGCCCGGGCAGTCCCGGCAGCTTCGCGCCGACGGACAGCCGGAAGGCGGGGATCCGGTCCGTCAGCGCGGTGGCGCCGAACAGCGCGGAGAAGACCAGCACGGACGCGCGGGCGCGGCGCTTCGCCGCCGCCGACAGCGAGGCGTGGTCGAGCGCGTCGAAGAGCACGCCCGTGAACACCCGGTGACCGGGCGCGGCGGGGGCGACGGCCAGGCGCGTGTTCGCCTCGACCTCGCCGGCGAGCGACGCCCCGACGCCGAGGGTCGTCAGGGCATCCGGGGCGGCCGAGACCGCGGCGAGCCGCGTGAGCAGGTCCGCGCGGGCGCCCGTCACCGCGGCGTCGTCGGCCAGGGCGAGGGAGTCGAGGTCGAGCGGGGCCCCGGAGCGGGGTGCGGTCTTGCCCTCGGAGGGCGGCAGCAGGATCAGCACCGGGCCAGCCTAGCCAGGCGCCCCGGGCCGACGCGCGGCCGGGCCGGGCCGACGTCGTCGTCCGGACCTGGCACAGTGGTGGGGTCCGCACAGCCGCCCCGCATCCCAGGAGTCGCCCGATGACCGCCATGAACGTGTTCGGCGTGGTGTTTCCGTTCGTCCTGCTCGTGATCGCGGCCGCCGTGTGGCTCGGGGTCCGCTCCAGCGGGCGGGAGCGCACGCACGCCTCGGCCGTGGAGCAGCGCCTGCGGGAGCGCACGTTCACGGGGCAGGACCGGGTGACGCTCGGATGGCCGCGGGACCGGCGACGCCCGAGCCTGGCGAAGGTCGTCTCGATCGGCGAGTCGTACGGATACCGGCTGCTGGACAAGCGGGAGCGCGAGCACGTGGTGGAGCTCGAGTTCGAGCGGATCCTCGACGACGAGGGGTTCTGACCCCAGCCGGGGGCCGTGAGGCGGGACGGACCGGCTGTAAGCCGGGTTCTGTGCCTCGCGCGCGTTGCTCCGCGCGAGGTGACGGCCATCCATCTGGGCCCGCCATCGCTGACGGGCTCGAGCGGCCAACCCGGACGCTGGGGCGAGCAGCCCTCGTGACGCGTCCTGTTCGGCCTTGCACCGGATGGGGTTTACCGAGCCGGCCCCGTCACCGGGGCCGCTGGTGGTCTCTTACACCACCCTTTCACCCTTACCGCCGCGCCAGCGGCGCGGAGGCGGTCTTCTCTCTGTGGCACTGGCCCGCGGGTCGCCCCGGGTGGATGTTGTCCACCATCCTGCTCTGCGGTGCCCGGACTTTCCTCGCACCCCCGCAGGGGCACGCGGCCGTCCGCCGATCCGTCCCGACCGACCAGTCTACGCCCCGCCGAGGCCACGGGGCCGCTGCGGACGCGTCCTCGCCTAGAATGGATGCGTCCGCCGACAACGAGGTCGGGGGACGGGGCCTGCCCAGGACGGCCCCGCCAGGTTTCAAGGAAGGACTCCCGTGGCAGACACCGCCTCGACCCAGACCCCCGAGTGGAACACGCAGCAGAAGCTCGCGGAGAAGATGGTCCCCCTGCTGGGCACCCTGTACCGCGAGCACAACGTGGTCACCTCGATCTACGGGCGCTCCCTCGTGAACCGCGGCGTGATCGACATCATCAAGGCCCACCGCTACGCCCGCCGCGTGCAGGAGGCCCCGCTGAGTGTCGAGTCCACCTACCCCCTGGTCGAAGCCATGGCTGCGATGGACCTGGGCGCCGCCACCGTCGACCTGGCCGAGCTGGCCGCCAAGCAGAAGGCCTCGGGCCAGGACGTCCAGACCTTCCTGGACGCCGAGCTCGCCGAGGTCAAGGGCAAGGCCGGTGAGGGCCTGGGCGAGACCCAGGACGTCGTGCTCTATGGCTTCGGTCGCATCGGCCGCCTGCTGGCCCGCATCCTCCTCGACCACGCCGGCGGTGGCTCCAAGCTGCGCCTGCGTGCCGTCGTCGTGCGCAAGAACTCGGAGGACGACCTGATCAAGCGCGCCTCCCTGCTGCGCCGCGACTCGATCCACGGCCCGTTCGACGGGACGATCGTGGTGGACGAGGACCGCGACGTGATCACCGCCAACGGCACCGAGATCCAGGTCATCTACTCGAACGACCCGACCACGGTGGACTACACCTCCTACGGCATCAAGGACGCGCTGGTCGTCGACAACACCGGACGCTGGCGCGACGACGAGGGCCTGTCCCAGCACCTGCAGGCCAAGGGCGCCAAGAAGGTCCTGCTCACCGCCCCGGGCAAGGGCGAGATGAAGAACATCGTGTTCGGCGTGAACTCGGACGACATCACGCCCGAGGACACGATCGTCTCGGCGGCCTCCTGCACCACCAACGGCATCACCCCGGTGCTCAAGGTCATCCAGGACGACTACGGCATCGACCACGGCCACGTGGAGACCGTGCACGCCTACACCAACGACCAGAACCTCGTGGACAACTTCCACAAGGGCGCCCGTCGTGGCCGTGCCGCCGGCATGAACATGGTGCTCACCGAGACCGGCGCCGCCAAGGCCGTGGCCAAGGCCCTGCCCGAGCTCAAGGGCAAGCTCTCCGGCAACGCCATCCGCGTCCCCACCCCGGACGTGTCCATGGCCATCCTGAACCTCGAGCTGACCAAGCCCACCTCGGTGGAGGAGCTCAACGCCCGCCTGAAGCAGGAGTCCCTCACCGGCCCCCTGCGCGGGCAGGTCGGCTACGTGGACTCCCCGGAGGTCGTGTCCACCGACTTCGTCGGCTCGGACCGCGCCGGCGTCGTGGACGGCCTGGCGACCCTCGTGAACAACGACGGCAAGAACGCGATCCTCTACGTCTGGTACGACAACGAGTACGGCTACTCGCACCAGGTGATCCGCGTGGTGGAGAAGATGGCCGGCCAGCAGGTCCCCGCCTTCCCGCAGGCCTGACCCGCCGATGACCGACGGCCCGTCCCTGCGGAGGGGACGGGCCGTCGTCGTGTGCCGACCGGGTCGGCCCGGCGTGGTAGTCCTGTCCCATGGAGTTCCCCGGACTGAACGCGTACCTGCTGACCCCGCTGCGGGACGGGCGGCCCGATCCGGGCGCCCTCGAACGGCTGGCCGGCCGGGCCGTCCACGCAGGCGTCGACGCCGTCGCCGTGCTGGGCTCGACCGGGGTGGGGGCGTACCTGGGCCGGGCGGACCGGGCGGAGACCGTCCGGCGGACCGTCGCCGCGGCCGGCCCCGTACCGGTGCTGGCGGGCGTCTCCGCGCTGCGGACCGAGGACGCCGTCCGGCACGCCGCGGCGGGCGCCGCAGGGCTGCTGCTGTCCGCGATGACCTACCAGCCGCTCACGGAGGACGAGGTCGTCGGTCTGTTCGCCGACGTCGGGGCGGCCACCGGCCTGCCCGTCGTCCTCTACGACAACCCGACCACGACGCACGTGGCCATGACCGAGCGCATGTACACCCGCGTGGCCGCCGCCGCGCCCGTGTGCGACGTGAAGATCCCCGGCCGGTCCGAGGACGACGAGGCCGCGACCCGGGCGCGCGTCGGCCGGATCCGGGCCGCGCTGCCGCCGGGGACGGGCGTGGGCATCTCCGGGGACGCGGTCGCGACGGCCGGCCTGCTCGCCGGGTGCGACGCCTGGCACTCCGTCCTCGGCGGGACCCTGCCCCGCACCGCCGCCTCCCTGACCCGTGACGCGGCGGCCGCCGACGAGGCGCTGCGCGACCGGGCCCGCGACGCGACGGCCCGCCTCGAGCCGCTGTGGGCGATGATGCGCGCGCACGGGTCCCTGCGGGTGATGGCCGCCGTCGCCGCCCACCTCGGCCTCGCGGACGTGGACTGCCTGCCGCGTCCGCTGCGGCCGCTGGCGGCGGGGGAGCGTGGCCGGTGCGCCGCGGTCGTGACGGAGCTGGGCCTGGACTGAGCCGGCTGGCGGTCAGGCCTCCTCAGGCCCGTGGTCGCAGTCCGGGCCGTGCTCGTGGTCCGCGTGGTCGTCGGCGTCGTGGCCGAAGGGATCCTCGTCCGTGCCGGGCAGCCACGTCACACCGGGCACGTTCAGTCGCTCGGCCCGCTGCGCACGCTTCCAGCGCCGCTGCCACTTCCCCTCGAGCCGGTTGACGTAGAGGGTGCCGTTGAGGTGGTCGTACTCGTGCTGCATGATGCGCGCGAACCAACCCTCGGCCTCGAACTCGAACATCTCGCCGTCCACGCGCTGGCCGGACAGGCGCACGCGGGTCGGGCGCTGCAGGGGGAAACCGAGCCCGGGCACCGAGAGGCAGCCCTCGGTGTGCTCGTCCGGGTGCGGGTCCTCCCGCGGCGCCTTGTCCAGGTGGGTCAGCACGGGGTTGATCACGTGTCCCACGTTCGGTGCGTCGCCGGAGTCCGGGAACGTCCACGTGAAGATCCGCAGCCCGACCCCGACCTGCGGGGCGGCCAGGCCCACGCCATGCGCGGCGTCCTGGGTGACGTACATGTCCTCGATCAGCTCGCGGATCTCGTCGTCGATCACCTCCACCTCGGCCGCGCGCCGGTGCAGCACGGGCTCGCCGTAGACGGTGATGGGACGGATGGAGGCCATGGCACTGCGCTTCCCGGCCCGGGGGAGGGCCTGCGTGGAGGGATGAGGGGGAGCCTCCAGCCTACCGCCGCGCGCCGCGCCGCCGCCCGTCAGCCGAGCGAGGCCAGCAGGTCGGCGCAGGCCTGCTCGCAGCGCCGGCAGGACTCCGCGCACACCGCGCAGTGCTCGTGCATCTCGGCGTGGGAGGCGCACTCGTCGCCGCAGGCCCGGCACGCGGTCCGGCAGGCCTCGAGCAGGGCCCGGACGGTGGACGCGTCCTCGCCCGTCTGGCGGGTCAGCACCGCAGCGGTGGCCCCGCAGACGTCGGCGCAGTCGAGGTTCAGCCGGATGCACCGGCGCATCTCGGCCACCATGTCCTCGGACAGGCACGCGTCCGCGCAGGCCGTGCACGTCTGGGCGCAGGCGAGGCAGGCCTCGATGCACTCGGCCAGCTTCCGGCGGTCGACGCCGCCGAGGTCCTTCGGGTGGGTCTCGAGCATCGCGCTCACGTGGTGGGTCATGGCGTCCTCGTCTCTCCTCGATCGGATCGGTCGGGCCGCCCTGGTCGGTCCAGGACCGCCCTGCCCGCCACGGTAGGCCTCGGGCGCGGCGGGCAGAAGGGCCCGGTCCCGGATCTTCCGCTCCCCCCCCGGGGGGCGGCTCAGTCCAGGTCGACGACCTCGAACTCGAGCAGATCCGCGCCCGTGGCCACGGGCGCCGGGCGCCCCTCGGACTCGGCGGCGTGAGCGGCGGGCATGCGCCCGCCCTTCCAGTTCTGGAAGTCCTCCTCGGTCGCCCACGTGGTCACCACGAAGTAGCGGTCCTCGCCCGCGGTGGGGCGCAGCAGCTGGAAGCCCTCGAAGCCGGGCTCGGCGTCCACGGCGTGCTTGCGGGCGGCGAAGCGCTTCTCCAGCTCGGGGCCGGCGCCCTCGGGGACGGTGATGGCGTTGATCTTCACGACGGACACGGCGGGGCTCTCCTTCGCTGACGGGGCGGCGTCGGGACGACGCCGTCCCGCCAGGCTACGCCCGGGGGAGGGCCGCGACGACCCGGCCGCCGGCGTCCCTCGTCGCCAGCGCGTCCGGGATGCGCGAAGGCCCGGAATCATTCGCGTGATTCCGGGCCTTCCTTCGGGGTGAGTGACGGGGATTGAACCCGCGACCTTCTGGACCACAACCAGACGCTCTGCCGACTGAGCTACACCCACCATACGCGTCCTGCGGGGGCTCCCCGCGCGACGCAGCGGGCTCCACTGTACACGAGTTCGGCCGGGGCGCCGAATCCGGCCCCCCGACCCCTCGGGAGGGAGGTCAGGCCTGCGCCCCGGACACCACCTGCGCGATGGCGCGGGCCTCCTCCGTGGTGGGGCCGGGGGCGGGGGCCATGACGGCGGCCCGGTAGTAGCGCAGCTCGGTGATGGAGTCCTTGATGTCCCCGAGGGCGCGGTGGCCCCCGGTCTTGGCGGGGGCCTGGTAGTAGGCGCGCGGGTACCAACGCCGGGCCAGCTCCTTCACGGTGGACACGTCCACGATCCGGTAGTGCAGGTGGTCGACGACGGCGGGCATGTAGCGGGCGAGGAACAGCTTGTCCTGGCCCACCGAGTTGCCGGCCAGCAGGCCCTTGCCGGCGGGCACACGGGCGGCGATGTACTCGAGAACGCGCGCGGCGGCGTCGTCGAGCTCGAGGCCCTCCGCCAGCTCCGGCAGCAGGCCGGAGGTGGTGTGCATGTCCCGGACGAACGGGTCCATCTGCTCGAGGGCCGCCGCGGAGGGACGGATCACCAGGTCGATGCCCTCGTCCAGGATGTTCAGCTCGGCGTCCGTGATGAGCACCGCCACCTCGACGAGCTCGTCGACCTGGGGGTGCAGGCCGGTCATCTCGCAGTCGATCCAGACCAGGGGGGCGCTCTCCGGCGTGGGGGTGCTCGTCTCGCTCATGCCCCCAGGCTACTCGCGTGTCACGATGGTAGATTCGAGCGAGCCGCGCCCTCGCGCGCCCTCGCAGGACCGCACGGAAGGACCCGTCGCATGAGCGTGTCGACCCCGCGTCCGTCCGGGTCCACGGCCCACCGGCCGGAGTACATCGGTGTCGGCGGCCTCCGCGCGGACCCCCAGGTCGCCGGTGCGGACTGGTGGCCCATCCTGGTGGGGACCCTCGGCTCCCTCCTCCTGGTGGTGGGCTCGTACTCCGTCGGCTGGCTGGCCTCGGCCTCCCCGATCAACCGCTGGCAGTGGCTGATCCCGTGGCGCACCCAGGAGACCGGCGTGCTCGCCGGCACGGCGCTCCTCACCCTCGGCTGCTGGGTGATGTTCTGGGCCTGGCTGCGCCTGGGCCAGACGATCCGCCCCTTCGGCCGCGGCGCCCTGCGCACGGTCAACCTCGCCACCGTCCTGTGGTGCCTGCCCCAGGTCGTGGCCCTGCCGATCTTCAGCCGGGACATCTTCGCCTACGTGGGACAGGGCCGTCTCATGGAGGCGGGGCAGGACCCCTACGTGGACACGATCTCCTCGCTGTCCAACTGGTTCCAGCTCGGAGCGGACGCGACCTGGGCGGACTCCGAGACCCCGTACGGTCCGATCTTCCTCTGGATCGAGCAGGCCGTCGTCGCGATCTCGGGGGACATGAACCCGGACCTGGCGATCTTCCTGTTCCGCCTGGTGGCGGTGGCCGGCGTCGCGCTGAGCATGGTCTTCGTGCCGCTGCTGGCCCGCCGGCTGGGCGTCAACGGAGCGTGGGCGCAGTGGATCAGCGCCGCCAACCCGCTCTTCACCATCAGCTTCGTCGCGTCCGGGCACAACGACGCCCTCATGGTCGGCCTCGCCCTGGCCGGCACGTGGTGCGCGCTGCGCGCCGGGCATCCGCTCCGCCCCCAGCGGCCCGGGCAGTCCGCCGCGTGGGGGGTGGCCGGCGTCGTGCTGGTCACCCTGTCCCTGGGCAT
This sequence comes from Micrococcus sp. 140720015-1, assembly GCF_053627595.1. Classification (NCBI taxonomy): domain Bacteria; kingdom Bacillati; phylum Actinomycetota; class Actinomycetes; order Micrococcales; family Micrococcaceae; genus Micrococcus; species Micrococcus sp. 140720015-1. The sequence goes on along the minus strand of NZ_JBSEYC010000002.1, from coordinate 130,718 downwards.
CAAGCCCATCACCCTCGTGCTGCTCCCGTTCATCGGCCTGCTGTGGGCCGGCCCGACGGCCCGATGGCCGCGCCGGTTCGCCTTCTGGGCCCTCACCGCCGGGATCTCCTTCGGCCTCATGGCCCTGGTGGGCGTGCTCAACGGCTTCGGCTTCGGCTGGGTGGCCGTCATGGTCGGCACGGGCACGGGCACCGTGCCGTGGGGGCCGATCGGCATGCTGTCCCTCATCACGGTGGGGGCGAGCGAGCTCCTCGGACAGGGGGCGGACGTGCAGGCCGTCGAGGGCGTGTACAAGACCGCCGGACGCGCGCTCTCGGTGCTCATCGTGCTGGCCCTGATGTTCCTCGGCCGCCAGGACCGCGTGATGACGCGCATGACCTGGGCGTTCACCGCGCTGGTGATCCTCTCGCCCATCATCCAGCCCTGGTACCTGCTGTGGCTGCTGCCGTTCTTCGCCGTGATCGGCATCCGGGACAACTGGCAGATCAAGTGGGTCGTGTTCACGGTCGGCTACTTCCTGGCGTTCGGCGCGTCGGACCAGCTCTTCACCTGGCAGTTCCTGGACATCGAGGACCAGGTCAAGGCCCTGTCCCTGATCGTCTCCGCCGTGTGTCTGCTGTGGATCCTCGTCGTGGACCGCCGCACCAGCCGGTTCGTGAAGGACCACTGGCACGTGCGCCCCGCCGTGCGCGCCGGCCTGGCCCGGCTCCGTGGCGCCCCTCGACCCGTGGAGCCGGGGGAGTGAGGCCCGCCGCCCCCGCGACGACCGGCGCCCGACGGCCCCGTCCGACCCGTGCGGCGGCGCAGCCCGAGCCCGGCGCGGCCGTCCGCCGGGGCACGTGGGCGTCCGTGCTCATCACGGTGGGCTCCTGGGGCGTGGGGTGGCTGCCGATGACGCCCGACTCGGTGTTCTCCGGGACCACCCTGCTCAACCCGCTGCGGGTCTACCTGCCCGGCGTGCTGCTCAGCACCGTGCTGCTGGCCGCCGGCTCGCTGCTCCTCGTCCGATCCTGGCTCGAGCTGGGGCGCGCGCTGCGGGACCGCTGGGAGGAGCACGGCCGCCTGGTGGCCCGGGCCGCCTGGTGGTGGTCCGCCCCGCTGATGCTCGCGCTGCCGATCTTCTCCCGCGATGTGTTCTCCTACCTCCAGCAGGGCCGGCTCCTCGCGTCGGGTCTCGACCCGTACTCCCAGGGCGTGTCCGCCCTGCCCGGCTGGTTCATGCAGGGGGCGGACTCCATCTGGGCCGAGTCCCCGTCCCCCTACGGGCCGCTGTTCCTGCTGTTCGCCGAGACGACGTGGCGGGCCACGGGCGGCACCATCGAACTGTCCGTCACGGCGTTCCGCCTCCTCGCCCTGGCGGGCCTGGCACTGTGCCTGTGGGCGGTGCCGCGGCTGGCCGCCGTCGCGGGCCGTTGCGGGCCGTGGGCCACGTGGGTGGCCGTGGCGAACCCGTTGTTCCTGCTCTACATGATCGCCGGCGCGCACAACGACGCGCTGATGTCGGGGCTGATGCTCGCGGGCATCCTGCTCATGGTCCGCCCGCCCCGCCGCCGCGTGCATGCGCTGTGGGGGATCGTGCTGATCGCCCTGTCCGTCGCGATCAAGCCCCTGACGGCCCTGGTGCTGCCCTTCGTGGCCCTGCTCCTGCCCACCGGCTGGGCCCGGTTCCGCGCGGCCGATCCGCGTCTGCGCCGGCGGGACCGGCTCGGCCCGTGGTTCACGACGGTGGTGATCTCCCTGGCCGTCCTCACGATCCTCGGCGCCGGCTCCGGCCTCTGGTTCGGCTGGGTGCCGGCCATGCTCACGAGCGGGGACGCGGCGTTCCCGTACGCTCCCGTGGGCCTGCTCGGCCTGCTGCTCGGCGCGGGCGTCGACGCCGTGACGCCCCTGGGGGCGCGCGACGTGGCCGCGGCCTTCTACACCGTCATGACGGTGTCGGCCCTCGGCTTCACGGCGTGGCTGGCCCTGCGCCGCCGCCCCCTGGACCCGGTGTTCAGCGCGGCGGCCGTGCTCGTGGTGGCCGTCGCCACCGCCCCGATCATCCAGCCGTGGTACCTGCTCTGGGTCCTGCCGCTGCTGGCGTGCGCCCTCCGCCCGTTGCCGTGGGGCGCCGACCATCCCCGCTGGCTCGGGTGGGTCACCGCGCTCGCGGTGCTGCTGCTCACCGGCGTCGGCGTGGTGGACCAGCTCTCCGTGGCGCAGTGGCTGCCCGTCCTGGCCGTCCGCGTGTTCACCCTCGTCCTGATGCTCGCGGGGATCGGATGGATCATCCACCGCGATCCCGTCACCGCGCCCCTGTTCCCCGGGCGGCGGCGTCCACCCCTGGAGGTGGTCGAGCCGCGGGCCGCGGCGGCGTCGCCGACGCCTCCGGAGGCGGGCGTGCCGCCGGACGCACCGCCCGACGGGCCGCCGTCGACCGCCGCGCACCCCGCCACCTCGTCCACCCGCATCCCCCAGGAGAGACCGTGACCTCCCACCCCCGCAGCCCCGCCCCGACCCGTCCGAGCGCCCGCTGGGTCGGCCTGCTCGTGGGCCTGACCGTGGCGGCCGCCGCCGTCGGCGTGCTGACCAAGCAGTGGTGCCGCGTGAACGGCTGGGCGGCCCCCGGCGTGCACGCGCACATGTGTTATTCGGACTTCGCCCAGCTGTTCCCCACGCGCGGCCTCTCCGACGGCCACTTCCCCTTCTACACGCCGCTGCCGCCCGAGCAGTGGATGGAGTACCCGGCGTTGCTGGCCGTGGTCGCGGGCGTGACCATGTGGCTCGTGCCCGCCTCCGGCGACCTGCACGAGCGCACCGTGACCTACTTCGACGTGAACGCGATCGGCGTGGTGCTCTGCTGGATCGTGCTGGTCGTCGCGACCGCGTACACCGCGCGCGGCCGCTCCCGGGACGCCCTGCTCGTGGCCCTGGCCCCCGGGATCATCCTCACCTCGATGCTCAACTGGGACCTGTGGGCCGTGATGCTGGCCGCCCTGGCCCTGTGGGCGTGGACGGCGGGCCGTCCGACCCTCGCCGGCCTGCTCATCGGGCTCGGCACCGCCACGAAGCTGTACCCGCTGTTCTTCTTCGGCGCGATCTTCGTGCTGGCGCTGCGCACGGGCCGCTGGGCCGGGTTCCTGAAGGCGGCCGTGGCCGGGGCGGCGGCCTGGCTCGCCGTGAACCTCCCGTTCATGCTGACGGCGTTCGACCAGTGGTCGCGCTTCTACACGTTCTCGGGGGACCGCGCGGTCTCCTTCTCCTCGACCTGGCTGGCGCTGGCCTGGACAGGATGGTCCGGGGAGACGTTCACGACGCTCCAGAACGGCCTGTTCCTGGTGTGCTGCGTGGGGATCGCCTACCTCGCCCTCGCGGCGCGGCACCGTCCGCGCATGGCCCAGCTGTGCTTCCTGATCGTGGCGTCCTTCATCCTGTGGGGGAAGGTGTACTCGCCGCAGTTCGTGATGTGGCTGATCCCGCTCGTGGTCCTCGCGACCCCGCGGTGGCGCGCGTTCTGGATCTGGCAGGCCGTGGAGGTCTACCACTGGGGCGGGGTGTGGATGGAGTCGGCCCGCATCACCTCCGACGGGGCGTTCGCCGGCGGCGCCTGGTGGATCACCGCCTGGTACGCCTCGGGCATCGTGGCGCACATCGTCGCCCTCGTGTGGCTCATGACCACGGTGGTCAAGGACATCCTGGACCCCGCCCGCGACCCGGTGCGCCGCACCGCCCTCGACCAGGGCGCCCCCGAGATCGCCCCGGGGGTGGCGGAGGACCCGCACGCCGGCGTCTTCACCGGTGCCCGTGACCGACTGCTCCTGCCCCCGGCCGGACGCGGCCTGCAGCCACTCGGCGAGTCCGAGGGCCGCTGACGGCGGAGCGGGTCCGCCGGCGCGGTGGGGTGCCGCTCAGCGGTGCTCGAGGTACGTCGTGCAGGTGGGCGAGACCGCGCGGTCCGGGTGGTGCAGGACGACGACGTCGCGCGCGGACCAGACCCGCTCGAAGCCGAGCCGCTCGGCGCGGTCCAGTGCCTGCTCCGGGGTGAGGGGGTCCCAGCCGCCGAGCTCGGGCACCGAGGTGTCCACGATCATCCACGTGGCCAGCTCGTCGCCGATGTCCCCGTGCAGCCCGACGTGGGTGCGGGCCGTCAGGTGCGGCACGGCGTTGTCGGCGGCCTCGACGCACACCCCGTCCGGGATCAGCCCGACCGCGTGGTCGAGGTCGCGGGCGTGCTGCGTCGTCGTCATGTCGCCGACGATCGTGCGGTGCAGCGGGTACACCTGCGGGAAGAACGCGGTGCCGATCAGACCGGCGGCCAGTGCCGCGGAGACGAGGACGGCGGGCAGCCGGCGCAGCGCGTCCCGGCGTCCGGCCAGCCGGTGGGCCGCCTCGAGCGCGGCCATGAGCAGCAGCGGGGCGAGGATCGCGTCGTATTGGTAGACGGGGGCCCACACGTTGAGCCGGTCGTTGAACAGCCGCGAGAGCAGGATCGGCAGGGCCATCAGCGTGAGCGGGCTCAGGACCGGCAGGAACAGCAGCGGGACGAAGTGCAGGAGCCAGAGGGCCACCTTCAGCGGGTGGTCGAACAGCACCGCGACGGCGTTCCACGGCTGGGTCAGCAGGAACAGGACCGAACTGCGCATGTCCGGGCCCAGGGCGGTGAACTGCCAGTAGCCGAACGCGCCGGTGGGGGAGTAGTGGGGGATCACCACGGACGTGGCGAACCAGTAGCCGAGCACGCCCAGCACGGCGGTGACCGCGGCCTGCGGCCAGAAGCGACGGATCGCCAGCACCTGGGCCACGGCCAGCAGGGTCACGCCCATGTCCTCTCGGACCGTGAGCAGCAGCGCCGCCAGGCCGGTGGCGAGCCACGCCCGCTGCCCGTCCAGGGCCCACACGAGCCAGGCGAGGATCGGCACGCCGAGGGTGACCTCGTGGAAGTCCCAGTTCACCATCGCCTGGAAGGGCCAGGAGAGCAGCAGGGCGGCGACGGCGGCCAGGGCCACCCCGTGTCCCGTGCGACGACGGGCGAACAGGTACACCGGCACGGCGGACGCGGCGAGGGCCAGGGCCATGACCACGCCGAGCATGCGGGGGTCCGGCCACACCCAGTAGAAGGGGGCCAGCAGCGCGAGGATCGGGTGGAAGTGGTCGCCGAGGATGTGGAAGTCCACGCCCTTGACGGAGCTGAGGGGGGCGTTGAACAGCGCGTACTGCCGCACCACCTGGTCGAAGATGCCCAGGTCGTAGCCCTTGGCCTCGTAGGTGGCGTACCGCAGGAAGGAGTGCGTCACGTACAGGACCGCGGCCGCGACGAGCAGGGCGGCCAGCTGGACGCCCTCGCGACGGGTCACACGGACCTCGGGGACGGTGGGTCGCGGGGCACGGAGCCAGGAGCGCAGACGGTCCAGGACGGTCTCCTTCGGGCGGGCGTCGGGCGTGCTCGGACGGCTCCGCCCCTGGTCTGGGTGCCCCAGGAGGGATTCGAACCCCCGACCGGCGGATTAGAAGGCCGCTGCTCTGTCCAGCTGAGCTACTGGGGCTGGGCCGTGTCAGTCTAACGGCCGCAGACGGCGGCGCCGTCGGCTCCTGCACAGTCGCCCGGGGACCTCCACGTGTCCCCAGGCCGGCCCCCGATCCTGCCGGGGCGCCCCGCGGCGGGGTTGTCTGGCCGTGGCGGATCAGCCGATGCGCCGACGACCCGCCCCGGCGCCCACCGGGGCCCAGCCCAGGAGGCACACCATGCAGGACCTCATCACCGTGCGCGGCTTCGTGGCCACGGACCCCGCCACCCGCCACACCGCATCCGGGGCCGCCGTGACCGGCTTCCGCCTGGCCACCACCGAGCGGCGCTTCGACCGCGAGACCGCCGAGTGGGTGGACGCCCACACCAACTGGTACAGCATCTCGGCGTTCGGCCAGCTCGGCTCGAACACCGCCCAGTCCGTGAAGAAGGGCAACCCCGTGATCGTCACCGGTCGGCTCCGGGTCCGCGACTGGTCCTCGGGCGAGCGCTCCGGCACGTCCGTGGACGTGGTGGCGGACGCCGTCGGGCTGGACCTCGGCTTCGGTTCGGCGGCGTTCCAGCGCAGCCAGCGCGCGGCCGTGCCGCGCCCCGAGTCGGCCCCGCGCGACGACGACGCGTCGGGCGGGCGGGCCGGCGCGGTCGGCGACGGGTTCAGCGCGGGCCTGCCGGACGGGTTCCAGGGTGGCGACGCCCCGGCCTCGCCCGGCCCGGACGAGTCGGACGCGGGCGCCCCCGAGCGCGAGCCGGCGGCGGCCGGCGTCGCCTGACCACGGGGCGGCACGGAGCACGGAGGGGGAGCGGGCTCGGTGGTCGCGGGATCGGCACGATGAGTGGAATCCCGCGGCCACCGACTAGCCTGGGCCGCATGGCGGAATTCATCTACACGATGGTCAAGGCCCGCAAGAAGGTGGGCGACAAACTGATCCTGGACGACGTCACCATGTCGTTCTACCCCGGGGCGAAGATCGGCATGGTCGGCCCCAACGGCGCCGGCAAGTCGACGATCCTGAAGATCATGGCCGGGCTGGACGAGCCCTCGAACGGCGAGGCGCGTCTCTCTCCGGGTTACTCGGTGGGCATCCTGATGCAGGAGCCCAAGCTGGACGAGTCCAAGACCGTGCTCGAGAACGTCCAGGAGGGCGTCGGCGAGATCTACGGCAAGATCCAGCGCTACAACCAGATCTCCGAGGAGATGGCGAACCCGGACGCGGACTTCGACGCCCTCATGGAGGAGATGGGCGAGCTGCAGTCCGCCATCGACGCTGCGGACGCGTGGGACATCGACTCCCAGCTCGAGCAGGCGATGGACGCCCTGCGCACGCCCCCGGCCGACGAGCCGGTCACGAACCTCTCCGGCGGCGAGAAGCGCCGCGTCGCGCTGTGCAAGCTGCTGCTGGAGAAGCCCGACCTCCTCCTGCTCGACGAGCCCACCAACCACCTGGACGCCGAGTCCGTGCTGTGGCTCGAGCAGCACCTGGCCACCTACCCGGGCGCCGTCATCGCCGTCACCCACGACCGGTACTTCCTCGACCACGTCGCGGAGTGGATCGCCGAGGTCGACCGCGGCCGCCTCTACCCCTACGAGGGCAACTACTCCACCTACCTGGAGACCAAGCGCGCCCGCCTCGAGGTGCAGGGCAAGAAGGACGCCAAGCTCGCCAAGCGCCTGGCCGAGGAGCTCGACTGGGTCCGCTCCAACACGAAGGGCCGTCAGGCGAAGTCCAAGGCCCGCCTGGCCCGCTACGAGGAGATGGCGGCCGAGGCCGAGAAGACCCGCAAGCTGGACTTCGAGGAGATTCAGATCCCGCCGGGCCCGCGCCTGGGCACCGTCGTGATCGAGGCCAAGGACCTGAAGAAGGGCTTCGGGGACCGCGTCCTCATCGACGGCCTGTCCTTCTCCCTGCCCCGCAACGGCATCGTCGGCGTGATCGGCCCGAACGGCGTCGGCAAGACCACCCTGTTCAAGACCATCGTCGGCCTCGAGCCCCTGGACGGCGGCGAGCTGAAGATCGGCGAGACCGTGAAGATCTCGTACGTGGACCAGTCCCGCTCCAACATCGACCCCGAGAAGTCGCTGTGGGAGGTCGTCTCGGACGGCCTGGACTACATCAAGGTCGGCAACGTCGAGATGCCCTCGCGCGCCTACGTGTCCGCGTTCGGCTTCAAGGGCCCGGACCAGCAGAAGAAGGCCGGCGTGCTCTCCGGCGGTGAGCGCAACCGCCTGAACCTGGCCCTGACCCTCAAGGAGGGCGGCAACCTGCTGCTCCTCGACGAGCCCACCAACGACCTCGACGTGGAGACCCTGACCTCCCTCGAGAACGCGCTGCTCGAGTTCCCGGGCTGCGCGGTGGTCGTCTCGCACGACCGTTGGTTCCTGGACCGCGTGGCCACCCACATGCTGGCCTACGAGGGCACCGCGGAGGACCCGGCCAACTGGTACTGGTACGAGGGCAACTTCGAGTCCTACGAGGCCAACAAGGTCGATCGGCTCGGCCCCGAGGCCGCCCGCCCGCACCGCGTGACGCACCGCAAGCTCACGCGCGACTGAGCCGGCCGACGCGCCCCCGGGCGCCGCGCCGACGACGGCCCGCCGCGATCACGCGATCGCGACGGGCCGTCGTCGTGCCGGGGCGGGGTCACATGGTGGCCAGGTGCGCGTTCTCGATCCGGCCCCGGTAGTGCCGGTCCACGGCGACCTTGCGCTCCAGGTCGGCGATGACGGCCGGGGCGAAGTCCACGTCGTAGAGCGCCTGGCACGAGCCGAGGCCGCCGGGGGAGAAGACGTTCACCTCCATGAGCTTGTCGCCCACGATGTCCAGGCCCACGAGGAACATCCCGTCCGCCAGCAGCTTGGGCCGCACGGCCTCCACGAGCTCGAGCATCTCGTCCGTGACCGTGACCTTCTCGGCCTGGCCGCCGGCCGACATGTTGGAACGCACGTCCTCGGCGGAGGCGCGACGGCGGAACGCGGCGTACTGACCGTCCACCTGCAGCGGCCGACCGTTCATCAGGAACATGCGCACGTCGCCGTTCTTGGCCTCGGGCAGGTATTCCTGGGCGACCACGTAGCCGTCCCGCGCGATCGCCTCGACGATCTGGGACAGGTTGCGCGACTCCTTCCGGTCCACCAGGAACACGCCCGAGCCTCCCGAGCCCTGCAGGGGCTTCAGGACGGCCTTGCCCCCCATCTCGTCGACGAAGTCGGAGATGAGGTCCTCGTCGCGGGAGATCAGGGTGGTGGGCCGGACGATCTCCGGGAAGTGCTGGAAGTACGCCTTGGACAGGGCGTTGGCCAGGGTGTGCGGGTCGTTGACCACGAGCACGCCCGCGGCGGCGATGAGCTGGCCGAAGGAGACGCCGGCGGTGGGCGCCCAGGGGCGGTCGGCGGCGTCGTCGGCCGGGTCGTTGCGCAGCATGACGACGTCGAAGTCGTCCACCCGCGTCTGCACCGCGCTGTCCTCGTGCTGCACGGCCTCGAGGTAGCGCTCGAGGGAGCGGTGGTTCTTGTCCGGGCCGTGGGCGAGCACGGACAGGGAGCCGTCCGGCTCGTAGGCGAAGTCCCCCGTCCCGAACAGGTGCACCTCATGGCCGGCGTGCGACGCCGCCATCGCCAGGCGGGTGGTGGTGTACACGGGCTTCTCCGTGGCGACGTCGTTGACGACGAAACCGATCTTCATGCTCTCTCCTGGGGTCGACCGAGGGGGCTCACGCGCTGACAAGCTGGGCGGGGTCCACGATGTCATGCAGCGCCCGCACGCGGGAGAGGCACGCCTCCTCCGTGAGCCAGCGCGCGTGGATGCGCGCCTCGCGCAGGATCCGGCGGCGGTGCAGGTCCTCCAGCAGGGGCAGGTCCGCGAGCGCGAACTTGCCGAGCAGGAACAGCTCCAGTCCGTTGCCGCGCTGGACGTGGTCCACGAGGTCCAGGACGCCGCGCAGATACACGGCGTCCTTCGTCATGCCGCCGGAGCGGAACGCGCGCATCACGGTGGTGAACGCCGACGACGGCGGGATCCCGTCCTCCACGAGCGCGCGGTGGCACTCGTGGAAGTCCGCGCCGGCCACCATGCGGTGCACCGTGAGCACGCGGGCGGCCAGCTGGCGCAGGCGGAACGGGGTGAGCTGGCCGGACGCCGCCTCGGCGAGCACGGCGAGGCCTTCCTGGGTCTCGTCGTAGCCGGCCAGGCCGGTGGCCAGGCAGGCGATGGGCTGCGCGGAGCCGTTGACGTGCGTCACGAGGTGGGTGCCGACCTCGTGCTGCAGCAGCGCGTCGGCGCGGGCCCGCTGGACGCGGGACTCCGGGCCGACGAGCAGCGTGTCTCCCGAGACCATCACGCCGGAGACGTCGCGCCGGATCTCGGCGTGCGCCTCGATGTCCGCGTCCTGGTCCCGGTACCGCTCGATCTCCTCCTGCGCCAGGCCGAGGAACTCCTGGGCCGTGAGGGCGTCCTCGCCGCCGGGCTCGGGCACGGGCACGGCGGCGAGGATGTGCTCGGCGGTCTCCCGCAGCGCGGGGGTGATGGCCCCGTACAGCGTGATGGACAGCGGCATGAAGTCGGCGGTGTCGCGGGCCTGGAGCATCTCCAGCTGCAGGTCCAGTTCGCGCTGCTTGTTCCGCAGCAGGGTTCCGAGGACGGGGTCCTCGACGGCCTGCACGGGGATGTCGTAGAGGACCTGGCGCAGCACGTCGGGGTCGTCCTCGAGGCGGCGGTACTCGAAGGGCTCGATCTCGGCGCGCTCCAGGAACGCCCGGCGGGCGGTCTCGACGTTGGTGGGCGTCACGTCCAGCAGGAAGCGGAACGTGGCCGCCAGCATGCCCAGCTCGTGGTCGACGGCGCGGTCGGCCAGGGACAGGCCCGTGTCCGGGCGGTCGCCGCTCCACCGGGAGAGCATGCGCGAGGCGACCACGCGTCCGGTGCCGCGCGGGCCGGTGGCGAGCGGCTCGACGTCGTCGTCCGGGTGCTCGGCCGGCATCGTCCCGTGCGTGTCCGGGACGTCGGGGCCCGCCCCGTCCGCGGCGCCCACGGCGACCTGCCCGGCCGTCGTCGGGCCCCGGGCGGGGTCCGGGGCGGCGGTCTCGGTGGTGGCGCGGCGCTCGGTGGCGGTCTCGGCGGCCGCATCGGGCTCGGGGGTCTGTGCGGCGGTCACGGGGTGGGCACCTCCACGTCGGGCAGCGCCTGGGCGACGGCGTCGGCGGCGTCCGTCAGGGCGGCTGCGAGCTCCGAGATCACGGCGGGGTCCGGCTCACCGGTCCACTCGTCCATGAACTCCTTCTTGAACTCCAGGGCGAGCACGCACGCGGTGTCCGGGTGGCGCCGGTGCGCCCACCGCGCCTCGTTCTGGCCCCAGAAGCGCACGTTCTCGCGCACGTCCAGGCGCCGGCCGACCCCGCTGATCAGCGGACGGGCCAGGGAGTCCATGAGCGCGTCCACCACGGGGATCCAGGGTTCGCGGTCCAGGGAGCCGGTGCCCACGTTCACGTCCGGGTTCCCGGCTTGCGGGGCGGGGACGGCGTCCGCGCCGTCGCGGCGGTGGTTGAACGAGTGCACGTCGAACACCACGAACGGTCCGCGCGCGGCGAGGACGTCGAGCCGCCGCCCGAGCTCGGCGTACCAGGCGTCGTGGACCTCACGGCTGCGCTCGGCGACGGCGTCGTCGAGCCGGCCTTGGCGCCACACGTCCAGGCCCCAGCACTGCGCCGGCTCCATGTAGACGGCCGTGGCACGCGGCCGGTTCAGGTCCACCTCGAACCGGGAGCGGTGCATGATCATCCCGGACCCCACGCCGCGGGCGATCGCGTCCGTGAACGGGTCCTCCTCCCGGAAGCGCGCGGCCTCCGTCAGCGCCATCCGCTCGGCCACCTCGGGGCGCAGGTCGTGCCCGGAGTGGACGGTGGTGAAGACGACCTGCCCGGCGGCGGCCGGGTCGTGTCTCCAGGGTCCGACGGCGGAGAACGGCTCGTCGTGCGTCCGGGTGGACACGGTGTCCACCGCGGCGGGGTGGGCGGGGCCGGTCGCATGAGGCGTCATGGGAGCCGATGGTGGTCGAGCCGCCTCACCCGTGGCAAGGCCCGATCAGCAGCCTCACCCGCGCGGACTGCCGGGTCAGCGCCGCCAGCTGCGGCGCAGCACCGTCCGCAGGGCCATGCGCTGGGCCGCGCCCCGGACCCGCGCCCGCCGAGCGGCGGCCCCCTCGGGCAGGCGGATCATGCCCTCCTGGGCGACCGTGGCCACGAGCGTCCCGTCCTCGGCGAACACGGCGCCCGTGCCGAGGCCGCGCGCGCCCTGGGCGCTGGGGGAGTCCTGGACGTAGAGCAGCCACTCGTCGACGCGGGCGGGCCGGTGGAACCACATCGCGTGGTCCAGGGAGGCCACGGACATGCCGGGCTGGATCCAGGCGACGCCGTGCTGCCGCAGGATCGGCTCGAGGAGCGTGTAGTCCGAGGCGTAGGTGAGTGCCGCCAGGTGCAGCGCGGGGTCGTCCGCCAGGGGTGTGAAGGTCTTCATCCACACCATGTTGCGGTTCTCGGTGTCCGCGGCCGGGTCCACGTAGACGGCCGGGGTGACGTGGCGGATGTCGAACGGCCGGGACCAGGCCCACTCCTGGGCCACGGGGTGGTTGATGGCGCCCAGCACGTCCGCCGTCGTGGGCAGGTCCTCGGGCCGGGGCACTCCCTCCGGCATGGCCACCTGGTGGTCCAGCGCGCTGCCGGCGGGCTCCTGGAAGGAGCAGGTCAGGGCGAGGATGGCCTTCTCGTTCTGGGAGGCCAGGACCCGGCGGACGGAGAAGGAGCGGCCGTCCCGCAGCGTCTCGACGGTGAACGTGATGGGCTGCAGCGCGTCCCCGGGGCGGATGAAGTAGCCGTGGAGCGAGTGGGCGGGACGGGCGGGCGGCACCGTGCGGGAGGCGGCCGCCAGCGCCTGGGCGAGCACCTGGCCGCCGAACACCCGGCCGTGCGTCTGGCGGGGGGTCGTGCCCGTGAAGCGGACCTGACCCGTCACCGGGTCCGGCGCGGCCGGCGTCAGCTCCAGGATCCCGCGCAGCATGTCGGTGGGGTCCTTCGGGGCCGAGGCCGGGCGGACCGGTGCGCGACCGGGGCGGGGACGGGGATGGCGCTGCGGCACGAACGGCTCCTTCGAGGTGAATGGACCCCGCGACGGCGGGGCGGTCCGGGACGCGACGGACCTGGGACAATGCTTGCATGACCGAGCACTCCGCCGCCGCCCCCGTCCTCCGCTTCGTCGACGACCGCGCTGTGCGGGACCTCGAGCAGCTGGCCACCCGCGCCCGTCGCGTCGCTGACACGGGCATGCGCCTGCACGTGGTGCCCGAGGCGGGGCGCTCCCGCACCCCGATGCTCGCCCAGTGGGTCTCCGTGCTGCAGCCGGCCGGGCTCGGAGACGGGGTGCCCGTCGTCCTGGGGCTGCGCACCGTGCCCCTGGCGACCGCCGACGGCGTGGCGGACCTGGACGCCGTCGTCGCCCTGGGCTCCGTCACCGAGCGCACCGCCCGGATGCGCGGCCAGGACCCCGTCGACCTGGCGTTCGCCGTGCCGCCGGGCCGCGAGCACGTCACCTGGACCGCGCTGACCCCGCCCCGCGGCGGCTGGACTCCCGTGGCCGAGGTCGCCGACGAGGAGCTGGCCGAGGTGGCCACGCGCGGCGCGGACGCCGTGCGGGACGCCCTGCCCGAGAACCCGGGGGAGGCGCTGGTCCGCAGGGTCCGGGCGCAGATGTGGGGACCCCTGCTCGGGGGCGAGGCGCTGCAGTTCCCGGCCGGCATGGCCTTCGGCGCGCACGCGCTGGGCTTCCTGCGGCCCGGCGGCCGTGCCCGGCTCAGCACGGCGGGGCCGTGGACGCGCCTGGACACCCCCGGCGGCTTCGTGCTGGGCCGCCCCGCCATGGCGGTGTGAGCCCGCGCCCGGCGCGTCGAATTCGCAGCCTGGCGGCCGGTCAGGCCGAGTTCTGCAGGGAGTGGGCGGCCCGCTCCAGGTAGTCCCAGAGTTCGGCCTCGTGCAGCGGTGACAGCTCCAGCGTGTCGACGGCGGCGCGCATGTGCCGCAGCCAGGCGTCGCGCGCGGCCGGATCGATCCGGTACGGGGCGTGACGCATGCGCAGGCGGGGGTGGCCGCGCTCCTCGGAGTACGTCCGCGGTCCGCCCCAGTACTGCTCCAGGAACATGAGCAGCCGGCGCTGGGCGCCCTCGAAGTCGTCCTGCGGATACATCGGGGCGAGGATCTCGTCCTCGCGCACGCGGGCGTAGAACTCGGCGGTCAGCCGGTCGAAGGTCGGGCGGCCGCCGACGGCGTCGTAGAAGCTGGTGGCCTGACCGGGCGCGGCCGGGGTTCCCGGGGTCGCACCGGCGGGGCCCGCCGCGGCGTCGCGGGCGCGCACCTGGTCCGCCGGGGCGGGCGTGCCCTCCTGCATCACCGGCTCGACCTCGGTGGGCCGGTCCGTCAGGCCCGTCACACGGGACGGGCGCTTGGCGACGCGCGGCCGCAGCACCGCCAGGGGGGCGCCCAGGCGCGCGGAGTGGTCCGGCAGCGTCGGCGTGCCGGTGGGCGGGGCCTCGGGGCGGGCCGGCTCGACGGCGACCGGGGCCGAGAGCGAGTTCGCGATGAAGCACAGCCGGTGTGCCTCGGCGTGGAGGGCCTCGGCCCGCTCCCGGTCGGCCTCGTCCTGCAGCGTGACCTCGGGCCGCAGCGTGATCGCGGTGAACCGCCCGGCGCCGTCGCCGTCCACCTCGAGCTCGCCCTCGACCCCGCACGTCATCCCCGTGACCACGACCCCGGAGGTCGCCGCGACGTGCAGGTAGGAGAGCACGTGACACTCGGCGAGCGCGCCGAGCAGGAGGGTCTCCGGGTTCCACTTCGAGTCGTCGCCGCGGAAGGGGCGGGCGGCCGAGGCCTGGATCTCGCCGACGGCGGCGTCCTGGATCACCACGGAGCGGTCGTAGTCGCGGACACCGGAGGTGCCCGTGCCGCGGTCGCCCGTCCACTCGGTGCGCAGGGAGAAGGTGTGCTTCATGGGTTCCAGCCTAGCCAGCCCGCGTCTCGACGGCGGCGGGGGCGGTGCTGGAGGGCATCTTGCGTGGAATGCCCACCGGCACCGCCCCCGGAAGCGCCAGCAGAGGCGTCAGCCGCGGCTGCAGCCGCCGCCCGGCTCAGGCCCCGGCGTGGACCTGATGCACGTGCGCCGTCGCGTGCTCGCGCGCGGCCAGGGCGCGGACCGTCTCGTCCCGGCCCTCGGCGAGGACGCGGGACAGCCCCGCGCGGGTGTCGGCCAGCCGCTCGGACAGGGCGGTGGCGAGGTCGGCGATCTCCCGGGTGACCTGGGCGGTCGGGTAGCCCAGCGTCGCGGCGGTCTCGGCCATCTCGTGAGAACGGGAGTCCCACATCGCCTCGACGCCCTCGAAGTAGGCGTCCGCGAAGGGCGCGATCAGCGCGGCGTCGTGGGCCCGGGCGAACCCGATCAGGGCCTGGCGCTGCTCCGTGTTGGACAGCTCGCCGGCCATCACCCGGTCCCAGGCCGCACGCTTCGCCTCGGCCGTCGGCACGGCGGCCCGGGCCTGGATCGCGGCGAGCGCGCCCGTGGCGGTCGCGTCGGCGCGCTCGGCCTCGGCGATCTCGGCCTCTCCGGCCCGGCCGGCCGCCACCAGCGCGGTGAGCAGCTCCCAGCGCAGGTCCGTGGTGAGGTCCAGCCCGGGCACGGTGCGGGTGCCGTCCACGAGGGCGGCCAGGCGGTCCAGCTGCGCCGTGGTGCGCGCGTGCAGGGCGAACGCCTTGACGAACTGCAGCTGGTTGTCCGAGCCGTCCTCGGCCTCCGCGACGAGGCCCCACAGACGGTCGGCCGCCGCGACCCGCACGGCCTCGGCCTGGTCCTCGGGCAGGTACAGGCCGATCGCCGTCGCGAGCTGCCGCAGCAGCGTCTGCACCACGGACGAGTCCCGCTCGTGGCCGACGTTGGCCAGGACGAGGTCGACGAACCAGGCGGCGGAGGCCTCGCCGTCGCGCACGGTGTCCCAGGCCGCCCCCCACAGCAGCGTGCGCGCCAGGGAGCCGTCCACATCCTTCAGACGGGTGGACGCGGCCTCCCACGAGGCGTCGTCGAGGCGCAGCTTGGCGTAGGCCAGGTCGTCGTCGTTGGGCAGGATCACGGCGGGACGACGGCGGCCGGCGGCCTCGGCGACCTCGGTCACCTCACCGGCCACGTCGAGTTCGAAGCGCTCTGTGCGGGTCAGGCGGCCGGTGGCCTCGTCCACGTCGTAGAAGCCCACGGCCAGGCGGTGGGGGCGGAGCACGTCGTCGCCGGGCGCCGACGGCGAGCCGTCCGGGGCGCTCTGGCGCAGGCGCAGCGCGGTGATGGTGCCGGCCTCATCCGTCTCCACCTCGGTGCGCAGCGTGTTCACGCCCGAGGTCTCGAGCCACAGGCGGGTCCACTCGGACAGGTCGCGGCCGGAAGCCGCCTCGAGCTCGGACATGAGGTCCGGCAACTCGGTGTTGCCCCACGCGTGCTGGGCGATGTAGGCGCGGACGCCGGCCATGAAGTTCTCCTGGCCCACCCAGGCCACGAGCTGGCGGAGCACGGAGGCGCCCTTGGCGTAGGTGATGCCGTCGAAGTTGACGAGCACGTCGTCCAGGTCGCGGATCCGGGCCTTGATGGGGTGCGTGGAGGAGAGCTGGTCCTGGCGGTAGGCCCAGTTCTTCTCCATGGAGGAGAAGGTGGTCCAGGCGCCGGTGTACTGCGTGTTCTCGGCGGCGGCGAGCGTGGACATGAACTCGGCGAAGGACTCGTTGAGCCACAGGTCGTTCCACCAGCGCATCGTCACCAGGTCGCCGAACCACATGTGGGCGAGCTCGTGGAGGATCGTGATGGCGCGGCGCTCGGTCAGCGCCTCCGGCACGGTCCCGCGGAAGACGTACGACTCGAGGAAGGTCACACAGCCGGCGTTCTCCATGGCGCCGGCGTTGAACTCGGGCACGAACAGCTGGTCGTACTTCTCGAACGGGTAGGCGTGGCCGTACTGGGCCTCGAAGAACTCGAAGCCCTGGCGGGTGAGCTCGAAGACGTTCTCCGCGTCCAGGTGCTCCACCAGCGACGCGCGGCAGTAGACGCCGAGGGGGATCGTGCGGCCGTCGGCGCTGGTCAGCTCCGAGTGCACGGAGGCGTACGGGCCGGCGACGAGCGCGGTGATGTAGGAGGAGATGCGCGGGGTGGGGGTGAACTCCCAGACCGCGGCGTCCACGCCCTGCGGGTTCTCCTCGTTCGCCACGACGCCGAGGGTGCGGCGGGAGGCCTCCGGCTGGTTGGACACCACGGCCCAGTGCGCCGGCGCGGTCACCGTGAAGCGGAACGCGGCCTTGAGGTCGGGCTGCTCGAACACCGCGAACATGCGGCGGGAGTCCGGCACCTCGAACTGGGTGTAGAGGTAGACCTCCTGGTCCACGGGGTCCACGAACCGGTGCAGGCCCTCGCCGGTGTTGCTGTAGTCCCCGAGCCCGTCGACCACGAGGGTGTTCTGCGCCGCCAGCGGGCCGATCCGCAGTCGGGCGCCGTCGAAGTCCGCCACGTCCAGCGCGTGGCCGTTGAGGGTCACCGTGGGAGCCTGCTCGGCCACGAAGTCGATCCACGTGTGGGTGCCCACCGCGTCCTGCGTGGCCGCGAACGTCACGGTGGTGGCCGTGTGGAAGTGCTCCGCTCCACGGGTGAGGTCCAGGCTCACCTCGTATGCGTCCACGGTGAGGGCGGCCGCGCGCGCGGCGGCCTCTTCGCGGGTGATGTTCATGGCGGCGGCGGTGGTCACGGTCGGACTCCTCCTGGGGTCGGGTGGATGCGGCACGGCCGGGCGCCTGTGACGGGGGCCATGGCACGGTGCTCCCCAGTGTGCCACCTGGCCCGGGCGTCGTGGACGGCGCACGGGAGGGCGGGCCGGCCGGCGTGCTCAGCCCCCGATCTCGGCCAGCCGGGTCGCCGCCGCACGCAGCACCTCAGCCACCTCGGGCACGCGTGCCGGCGGCATCCGCTGCTCGGCCGCCGAGGCCGTGAGGGACACCTGGGGGATGCTTCCCGTCCGCGCCGGAACGCCACAGGCGACTCCGGCCACCCCGGGCACGACCGGCACACCGCCGCACCACCCCTGCTCGTCCATCTGACGCAGCAGGGTGTCCAGCAGGTCGTGCAGGACTCCGTCATCCGTCAGGTTCCAGCGGCGGGGAGGCCGGGCGACGACCGCGTCCACCTCTGCTCGCCGGCGCTCGGGCGGCAGGGGGGCTAGGAGCGCGATGCCGGCGTACCCGGCGGCAAGCCGCTTGACCTCGCCGACCTCCACGGTGAAGACGCGCACGGGGGAGTCGCCGTCGCATCGCAGGAGGTAGGCCACGCCGCCCGCGGCCCGTGCCGCCAGGTAGACCGTGTCCCCCAGCTCGTCCGCGGCGGCCTGGACCACGGCCCGGCTGGCCTCGCGTTCGATCAGGCACCGCGGCGTCACCGGTTCGAACCCGACGGGGCCCCACCGATCACCGAGTGCATAGGCGGCCCCGCGCCGGGTCACGGCACCCTCCTCCGCCAGGTCGGCCAGCAGTCGATGGGCGGTGGGCTGGGGCAGGCCCGTCCGCTGGACGAGCTGGCTCAGCCGCAGGCCGGCGGGTCCGGCCTCGTGCAGCAGGCGCATCACGAGGGCGGCACGGGGCAGGACGCCGGTGGGCGGGGTCATAGGGGTCACCGGTCCATCGTGCCGCAGCTCCGGTGTCGGAGCCAGTTCCATCTGATGGACTCAGTGGTTGCTGCACCGCTTGCATTTTGAGAAATGCACGCGCCATGCTGGGAAATGTAGGGCGCGTCACATCGCAGATGTCGCGCCCAATAGTCCACATATCGGTTTCCAGGAGGAGCCCCATGCCACTGACCGCATCGACCGTCACGCGCACCGTCAGCGTGGACGGTGCCTCCGTCACCTGCCACGACTCAGTGACACCCGGGGAGCTCGACCGGCCTCTCGTGCTGGTCCACGGCACGGGCGGGACGACCGCCTCGCACTTCGGCCACCTGTTCCCGATGATGGCCACGCGGACGCGCGTCATCGCCGTCGACTGGGCGCCGACGGCCGACCCCGCCGCGGACCTGACCGTCGACCTGCTGGTCGGCCAGGTGCGGGCCGCCGTCGACGAGCTCCTCGGCCCCGACGCCGCCTTCGACCTGCTGGGCTACTCGCTCGGCGCCGTCGTGGCCGGGCAGCTGGCCGCCGACCTCGGTCGCCGCGTGGAGAACCTCGTGCTCGTGGCCGGCTGGGCGACGACGGATGTCCACCAGCGCCTGCGCAACGAGGTCTGGCGGCACCTGTACGCCACGAGCCCTGATGCCCTGGCCCGTTACACGGCCTTCTGCGGCCTGTCCCCGCTGGCCCTGCGCTCCCTGGCCCCGGCCATGCTCGACGGAGCGCTCGCCTCCCTGACCGCGGACGAGTTCACCGCCCGGCAGATGGACCTGAACGCCCGCGTGGACGTCGCCGACCGGCTCTCCGCGGTCACCGCGCGGACACTGATCGTCTCCTGCGCCGAGGACATCATGGTCCCGTCCCACCACCAGTACGAGCTGCTCGGCATCATCGACGACGCGCGGCTGACGACCATGACGAGCGGCCATGCCTTCTTCCTCGAGCGCCCGGCCGAACTCATGCACATCGTCGACCTGCACCTGCGCGAGCCCGACCGCCACCCGGCCGGCGCGATCATCCCCGAGACCCACGCCTGAGAGAGGGGCCGGCCATGACCACCACCACGACCACCACCACCGACGTGCGCCCCGCACCGCGCGACGAGTCCGCCGAGATCCTGATCATCGGCTCCGGATTCGCCGGCCTCGGCATGGGCGCCCAGCTGCGGCGTCACGGCCGCGAGGACTTCCTCATCCTGGACCGCGCCCAGCAGGTCGGCGGGACCTGGAGGGACAACACCTATCCGGGCGCCGCGTGCGACGTGCCGAGCCACCTCTACAGCTTCTCGTTCGCGCCGAACCCGCAGTGGTCGGGCTTCTACACGCCGGGCCCGGAGATCCAGGACTACCTCGTGCGCTTCTCCGAGGACGAGGGCCTCATCCCGCACCTGCGCCTCGGGGCGGACATGCTCGAAGCGCGCTGGGACCCCGAGACCGAGCGGTGGACGGTGCGGACTCCGCGCGGGGCCTACACGGGACGCTGGCTGATCACGGGCACCGGGCACCTCGCCGACCCCCGCCTGCCGGACGTCCCGGGTCTCGACGCCTTCGAGGGCGAGGTCATCCATTCCGCCCGCTGGGACCACACGGTGGACCTGAAGGGCAAGCGTGTGGCCGTCGTCGGCACCGGCGCCTCCGCGATCCAGGTCATCCCCGAGCTGGCGGCGACGGCGGCCGAGCTCGTCGTCTTCCAGCGCACCCCCGCGTGGGTCACCCCGCGCGTGGTCAAGCCGTACTCCGCGGCCGTGCGGCGCATGTTCGAGCGCGCCCCGCACACCATGCAGCGCGAGCGCGACGACATCTTCTGGTTCGCCGAGTCGAGCTACGCCCAGCGCCGCGGTGTGCCGGCCGCGCTGGACCAGGTCCGGGCGCAGGCCCTCGGGCACCTGGCCGCCGCGGTCTCGGACCCCGAGCTCCGTGAGCGGCTCACGCCGCGGTACCTGCCGGGCTGCAAGCGCGTGCTCGTCTCCAACGACTACTACCCGGCCATGGCCCGGGACGACGTCACCCTGGAGGACAGCGCGCTGGACCGCGTCGAGGGGAGCCGGCTGTTCGGCGTGAGCGGTCACGGGTACGAGGTCGACGTCGTCGTCCTCTGCACCGGCTTCGAGGCGGCCGAGCCGCCGTTCGCCGACCGCGTCCACGACGGTGAGGGCCGTTCCCTGGCCGATCACTGGAGCAGCGGCATGGCGGCGTTCGACTCCACGGCCGTGGCGGGATTCCCGAATCTGTTCGCCATCAACGGGCCGAACACCTCGCTGGGGCACAACTCGATCGTCTACATCATCGAGTCGCAGATCGCGTACATCCTGGAGGCCCTGGACCGGGCGGAGCACGAGGGAATCCGGACGATGGTCCCCGAGACACTCGCCCAGGAGGAGTACGTGGACCGTCTCCAGGAGCGGGCCGCCACCTCGGTGTGGCTCGTGGACGGCGGCTGCCACTCCTGGTACGTGGACCCCCGCTCGGGCAAGTTGACGCTGATCTGGCCCGACTACGCCTACGACTTCCGCGCCCGCAACGGCCACTTCACCGGGGAGGGCTTCCTCTCCTCGGCGAGCGGGGAGCCCGAGCCCATGCCGGTGCGCGAACCCGAGCGATCGGTCGCGCTGATCTGAGCCGGCCCGGGGCAGGGGGTCGGGTGGGGCCGTCAGTAGACTGACCCCACCCGACCGTCGTCCTTCTGGAGGAGTCCGCGCATGCGCGTCCACATCGCCACCGACCACGCCGGCATGGAGCTGTCCGCCCACCTGGTGGAGCACCTCACCGCCGCCGGCTACGAGATGGTGGACCACGGACCCACCGAGTACGACGCGCAGGACGACTACCCGGGCTTCTGCATCAACGCCGCCCGCGCCGTCGTCGCCGACCGCGAGCAGGGGCTGGACTCGCTCGGCATCGTGCTGGGCGGCTCCGGCAACGGCGAGCAGATCGCCGCCAACAAGGTGGTCGGCGTCCGCGCCGCCCTGGCCTGGAACCTGGACACCGCGCGGCTGGCCCGCGAGCACAACGATGCGAACGTCGTGGCCGTCGGCGGTCGGCAGCACTCGCTCGAGGAGGCCACCGAGCTCATCGAAGCGTTCCTGGCCGAACCGTTCTCCCAGGACGAGCGCCACGTGCGCCGCATCGGGAAGATCGCGCACTACGAGACCACCGGAGAGGTGCTGATGTGAGTGCCTGAGGGCCACTCCGTCCATCGTCTCGCGCGCCAGTTCACCGACGTCTTCGGCGGCCGCCGGATCCGCGCCACGAGTCCGCAGGGCCGCTTCGCCGAGGGTGCCGCCCTGCTCGACGGCCAGGTCCTCGAGCGCGCCCGGGCCCACGGCAAGCACTTCTTCGCCGACGTCTCCGGTGGCCACGTGCTCCACGTCCACCTGGGCATGTACGGGGCGTGGACCTTCGGCGGGGATCAGGACTTCGCGGCCGCGTCCTCGATCGGCGCCCCCCGCCGGATCGGCGAGCGGGAGGTCCACGACGACGGCGCCCCGGCCTCCGATCCCTCCCGCGACGCCGACGGCTGGGTCCAGCCCCCGCCGCCGGCCGCCACGGTCCGGCTGCGACTGCGCGCCGAGCACGGCTGGGCCGACCTGATCGGCGCGAGCCGGTGCCGCGCACTCACCCCGGCCGAGGCTGCCGACGTCGTCGCCGGTCTCGGCCCGGATCCGCTCAACGACGACGACCCCGCGCCGTTCTACGACCTCGCCCGGCGGACACGGCGGCCGATCGGCGTCGTGCTGATGGACCAGGCGGCCGTCAGCGGGATCGGCAACATCTTCCGGGCCGAGGCCCTGTTCCGCGCCGGCATCGATCCGTGGCGGCCGGCCCGGGAGGTCTCTGCACCGGACCTGGCATTCCTCTGGGCGGACAACGCCGCGCTCATGCGGGAGGGCGTGCGGCTCGGGCGGATCGTCACCACGCGGCCCGAGCATCGGCCGGGGATCCCTGCCGAAGCGGCCTGGCCCGAGCACGCGAACTACGTGTACCAGCGGCAGGGCCTGGCCTGCCTCGTGTGCGGGCGCGAGACGATCGTGGTGGAGGAGATGGCGGCCCGGAAGCTCTACCGGTGCCTCACCTGTCAGAGCTGAGGGGCCTGTGGCAGGCCCCGATCAGGCGACGGTGAGCAGCAGCGAGGCCAGGGCCGCGATGATCATCGAGTTGAACAGGAATCCGACCAGCGCGTGCTCACGGACCGCCGTGCGGGCGGCGCGGCCGGAGAACACGACGTCCTGGGCGCCCATCATGGTGGACAGCGTCAGGGACAGTGCCACGTAGTCCGAGAAGACCGGAGCCTCGGAGCCGCTGAAGCGGATCGGGGGAGCGGGGGACTCGCCCTCCGGCCGAGACCTCCTCGGATCGTGCTGGGCCGCCAGCCGGGCGTAGCGCAACGCCTGGGCCAGGACGATGCTCGCCCAGGACGCGAGGACCGTGGCCACGGCCAGCAGGCGCATGGTGGGCACGGACCGGACATCCGGCATCCACATCGAGATGACCACCACGAGCATTGCCATCACCGAGAACGTGACGGTGTTGCCCAGCGTGCTCGACGCTCCCAGCATCAGGGCCCTCCAGCCGCCCGGATGGACGGACTCCTGCGGGCCGCGGGAGCGCGTGCGCAGCAGTGAGTGCAGGGCTGTTGAGTCGCGGCGGCCGAGCCACCGGTACAGCACCACCGTGTCCAGGGCGGAGTAGATCGACCACATCAGGCACAGCGTCATCAGTCCGCTCGTCCAGGAGCCGCGTCGGGCCGCGCCGACGCCCAGCGCGTCGCCGAGAGGAGTGGCGATCAGCAGGGTGCTCAAACCGATCGCGACGGCGGCCGCCAGCATGGACAGGACGGTCATGCGCAGTGTGTCGTTCTCGACGACGCGGTGCCGCCAGGGCCTCCCACCGACCTCGGTGGACGCGTCCCGAGGCGTCTGCTCGGTGTTCTGCATGGGTCCATCCTCCAGAGGGCCGGCACAGCGGTAAAGGAACCGGCGCGGACGACGACGCACCCGAGAAAGCCATGAGCCGGGCCGTCGTGCCCACACGACGGCCCGGCTCAGGGGATCTGGAGGGGATGACGGGAATCGAACCCGCGTAGCCAGTTTGGAAGACTGGGGCTCTACCATTGAGCTACATCCCCGCGGGGCCGCGCTCGGCGCGGACCAGCGGCTGACACCGTATCACGGCGGGCCCGCGTCGGCCGTGGGGGAAGAGGCATGATGCACGGCTCCCGTCCCGCCCTCCGCAGGGCCGCGTCCGCCCTCGCCGGCCGTCGTCCCCTGTCCCTGCGCGGCGCCACCGTCCTCGTGACGGGCGGCGCGTCCGGCATCGGTCGACTGATCGCCCTGGGGGCCGCTCGCCGCGGCGCGGGCCGCGTCGTCGTCTGGGACCTCGACCTGCAGGGTGCTGAGGCCGTCGCCGCGGAGATCCGGTCTCAGGGCGCGGACGCCCGGGCCGAGCGCGTGGACGTGACGGACGCGGCCGCCGTCGAGGCCGCCGCCGCCCGCGCCGGAGAAGTGGACGTCGCCGTGAACAACGCGGGCGTCGTGACGGGCGCGCGCCTCGAGGACGCCACGGAGGAGGGCATCCGCCGCACCTTCGAGGTGAACGCACTCGCGCCGTACTGGCTGACCCGGGCGGTCCTGCCCGGAATGCGGGCCCGGGACCGCGGGGCCGTGGTCACGGTGGCCTCGGCCGCGGGGTTGGTCGGCGTCGCACGCCAGACGGACTATTCCGCCACCAAGCACGCCGCGGTCGGCTTCGCCGAGTCCCTCGCCGCGGAGCTGCGCAAGGACGGCAGCCGCGTCACCTCCCTGGCCGTCTGCCCCTTCTACATCGACACCGGGATGTTCGCTGGCGTGCGCAGCCGGGTGCCCTGGCTGCTGCCCGTGCTGGATCCGCAGCACGTGGCGCAGGAGGTGCTGGACGCCGTCGAGGCCGGCCGTACGCGCCTGCTGCTGCCGCGCGCCGTCGGCCTGATCGCGCCCCTGCGCGCCCTGCCGGCGCCCGTCTTCGACCGCGCGATGGACGTCCTCGGGGTCAACGCCACGATGGACGGCTTCACGGGCCGGCGGTCGCGGCTTTTCGCGGGGCGCGAGGCGGCGCGCTAGGATTCCACAGTCTGCCCTCGGGCAGTCCCTCGGGTGTCCGGCGAGCCTCCACCGCGTGAGCCCGCCGGCGTCGGGGACGACGGCGGGGTGTAGCTCAGCTTGGTAGAGCGCGCGCTTTGGGAGCGTGAGGCCGCAGGTTCAAATCCTGTCACCCCGACTCGACGTCAAGACCATCCACCACCACCAACAGGAGTCATCCGTGGTCAAGTCCACCGCAGAGAACCTCAGCCCGACCCGCGTCAAGCTGACCGTCGAGGTGCCGTTCGAGGAGGTGAAGCCCGCCCTGGACAAGGCGTTCAAGGACATCGCCAACCAGGTGCAGATCCCGGGCTTCCGCAAGGGCAAGATCCCGGCGCGTCTGATCGAGCAGCGCTTCGGCCGCGAGATCGTCGTGGACCAGGCCGTCAACGAGGGCCTGAACACCTGGTTCTCCGCCGCCATCGCCGAGGCCGAGGTCACCCCGATCTCCCGCCCCGAGGTCGACGTGACCGCCACCCCGGACGCGGAGAACGCCGAGGGCCCGGTGGCCTTCACCGCCGAGTTCGACGTGCGCCCGACCATCGAGCTGCCCGACTACAAGGGCCTCAAGGTGACGGTGGAGCCCGCCCAGGCCACCGAGGAGGACGAGCAGAAAGCCCTCGACGCCCTGCGCTCGCGCTTCGGCTCCCTCAAGGACGTGGACCGCCCGGCCGCCCAGGACGACTTCGTCACGATGAACCTGACCGCCACGGTCGACGGTGAGCAGGTCGACCAGGCCGAGGGCCTGTCCTACCAGGTGGGCGCCGGCACCATGCTCGAGGGCATCGACGAGGCCCTCGACGGCCTGTCCGCCGGTGAGGACGCCACCTTCGAGACCACGCTCAACGGCGGCGAGCACGACGGCGAGACCGCCGTGGTCAAGCTGGAGCTGACGGCGGTCAAGGAGCGCGAGCTCCCCGAGGCCGACGACGAGTTCGCCCAGCTGGCCTCCGAGTTCGACACCATCGCCGAGCTCAAGGAGGACCTGAAGAAGCAGGCAGCCGAGGAGGCCGTGAACCGCCAGGGCGTGGAGGCCCGCGACAAGGTCCTCGAGGAGCTGGCCAAGCTCGTCGAGGTCCCGGTGCCGGACGGCGTCATCGCCGATCAGGTCGAGCAGCACTTCTCCGCCGGCGGCCACACCGCGGGCGACGACCACGACACCGCCGAGCACCGAGCCGAGCTCGAGCAGAACACCCGCGAGGCGTTCGCCAACGAGGTCATCCTGGACGAGGTCGCCGAGGCCGAGGAGGTCACGGTCGATCAGGGCGAGCTGATCGAGTACATCATCGCCACCTCCTCCGAGTACGGCATGGACCCGAACCAGTTCGCCATGATGCTCGACCAGGGCGGTCAGATCCCGATGATCATGGGCGAGGTCCGCCGTCGCAAGGCCCTGGCCAAGGTCCTCGAGTACGCCGAGGTCACCGACACCGACGGCAAGGCCGTGGACCTGACGGCGTTCGTGACCCCGGGCGGCCAGGAGGCCCTCGACGCTGAGGCCGAGGCAGCCGAGGCCGAGGGCGCCGACGAGGCGGAGGAGAAGCCTGCCAAGAAGGCCCCGGCCAAGAAGAAGTCGACGGCCAAGAAGGCCCCGGCCGAGCAGGCCGACGACGCCGAGGCGGCCGAGCAGGCCTGATCCCGGCCGGGGTGGGGGCGCACCCCCGCCGAGCCACGACGACGGCGCCCCCGCCCACGCCGGTGGGGGCGCCGTCGTCGTCCCGGGGCCCCGGTGGGCGGCCCCGGGCGGGGTCCGCGACAACCTGCGCCAACAGCGAAACGCCGACGGCGTCCCGCGCGCTGGCCCGGACGCCCGGCTAGTGTCGGACTCGATCAGGGACCCGTCCGTCCGCGCGAGCGGCCGCCGTTCGGGAGGCCCGTGGACATCTCGACAGGAAGGCGGAAGTGATGACCGACATCACCCCCAGCATGCGTTCGGTGGACCCGGCGCAGCGCGAGGATTTCCTCTACACCCAGCTGCTGAAGTCGCGCATCGTCTGGCTGGGAGAGGACGTCCGTGACGACAACGCCAACGCGATCTGCTCCCAGTTGCTCCTGCTCTCGGCCGAGGACACGGAGAAGGACATCTACCTGTACATCAACTCCCCGGGCGGCTCCGTCACCGCGGGCATGGCGATCTACGACACCATGCAGTACATCCCCAACGACGTCGTGACGGTGGCCACCGGCCTCGCCGCGTCCATGGGCCAGTTCCTGCTCGCCTCCGGCACCAAGGGCAAGCGCTACGCCACCCCCCACGCGCGCGTGCTGATGCACCAGCCCTCCGGCGGCATCGGCGGCACCGAGTCGGACATCCGCATCCAGGCCCAGCTGATCCTGCACATGAAGCAGGTGATGGCGGAGCTGACCGCCGAGCAGACCGGCCAGTCCGTGGAGACCATCCTCGAGGACAACGCGCGTGACAAGTGGTTCACCGCACAGGAGGCCCTCGAGTACGGCTTCATCGACCACATCGCCGACCGTGCCGCGTCCGTGACCGGCGGCGGCGGCGTCCGGGGCTGAGCCCGGCCCGGACCGTCCCGACCCTCTCCAGGAGACC
The DNA here is from genome assembly GCF_053627595.1 of Micrococcus sp. 140720015-1. Taxonomy (NCBI): domain Bacteria; kingdom Bacillati; phylum Actinomycetota; class Actinomycetes; order Micrococcales; family Micrococcaceae; genus Micrococcus; species Micrococcus sp. 140720015-1. Next base: position 103,835 of record NZ_JBSEYC010000002.1, on the reverse strand, counting down.
AAGAATGACCCAGTTCCCCGCCGGGCTCCCCACCGGGATGCCCTCCCTGCCCACGCCGGACGCGCGCTACATCCTCCCGCAGTTCGAGGAGCGCACGCCCTACGGCTTCAAGCGCCAGGACCCCTACGCCAAGCTCTTCGAGGACCGCATCGTCTTCCTCGGCGCGCAGGTGGACGACGCGTCGGCCGACGACGTGATGGCCCAGTTGCTCGTGCTCGAGGCGATGGACTCCGAGCGTGACATCACCCTGTACATCAACTCGCCGGGCGGCTCGTTCACGGCCATGACGGCGATCTACGACACCATGCAGTTCATCCGCCCCGAGGTGCAGACCGTGTGCCTGGGCCAGGCCGCCTCCGCCGCGGCCGTGCTGCTGGCCGCGGGCGCCCCCGGCAAGCGCCTGGCGCTGCCCAATGCGCGCGTGCTGATCCACCAGCCGGCGATGCAGGGCGACCGCGGCACCGCCACCGACCTGGAGATCCACGCCCAGGAGATCAACCGGATGCGCGTGTGGATGGAGGAGACGCTGGCCTCCCTCACCAACCGCACGCCCGAGGAGGTCTCGCAGGACATCGACCGGGACAAGTTCCTCTCGGCCGAGCAGGCCCTCGAGTACGGCCTCGTGGACGAGGTCCTCGCCTCCCGCAAGATCACCCGCCCGTCCGCCTGACCGACGGCGCCCGTCGAGGGGCCCGGCCGCGCGCCGCGCGGCCGGGCCCCTCGGCGCCGACCGGGGACCCGGTCCCTTAACGTGTCCGTCCGCGGTCGTATGCTGGACGGAATCTGACAGCGACGCCGCCCGCGCGGGGCGGACGTCTCCGCCCGGCCCTCGAGGAGTACCACCATGGCGCGTATCGGAGAGAGCGCTGACCTGCTGAAATGCTCGTTCTGCGGGAAGAGCCAGAAGCAGGTGCGCAAGCTCATCGCCGGCCCGGGTGTCTACATCTGCGACGAGTGCATCGAGCTGTGCAACGAGATCATCGAGGAGGAGCTCGGCGAGGCGGCGGAGGCGGACGAGACCGTCCTGCCCACCCCGCAGGAGATCTTCGACCACCTCGAGAGCTTCGTGATCGGTCAGGAGGCGGCCAAGCGTTCCCTCGCCGTCGCCGTGTACAACCACTACAAGCGCGTGCGCGGGCCGCAGGCGCGGAGCGGTGACCTGGCCGACCGCCTCACCGAGCGGGACGACCTGGCGGACGTCGAGGTCGGCAAGTCGAACATCCTCATGGTCGGCCCCACCGGCTCCGGCAAGACGTATCTCGCGCAGACCCTCGCGCGGCGGCTCAACGTCCCGTTCGCGGTCGCGGACGCCACCAGCCTCACCGAGGCCGGCTATGTGGGCGAGGACGTGGAGAACATCCTCCTCAAGCTCATCCAGGCCGCGGACTACGACGTGAAGAAGGCCGAGCAGGGCATCATCTACATCGACGAGATCGACAAGATCTCGCGGAAGTCCGAGAACCCCTCCATCACCCGGGACGTCTCCGGCGAGGGCGTGCAGCAGGCCCTGCTGAAGATCCTCGAGGGCACGGTGGCGTCGGTGCCGCCGCAGGGCGGGCGCAAGCACCCCCACCAGGAGTTCCTGCAGATCGACACGTCCAACGTGCTGTTCATCGTGGCGGGCGCGTTCGCAGGCCTGGACGAGATCATCGGTTCCCGCGCCGGACGCAAGGGCATCGGGTTCGGCGCGCCCCTGAACCACCTGGGTGCGGGGGACGTCACCTACGCGGACGTCCGGCCGGAGGACCTGCTGAAGTTCGGCCTCATCCCCGAGTTCATCGGCCGCCTGCCCGTGATCACCACCGTCGAGGACCTCACGCACGAACAGCTCGTGCGGGTGCTGACCGAACCGAAGAACGCCCTGCTCAAGCAGTACCAGAAGATGTTCCTCATGGACGGCGTGGAGCTCGAGTTCGAGCAGGACGCCCTGGACGCCGTCGTCGCCCAGGCCGAGGCCCGCGGCACCGGCGCCCGCGGCCTGCGCTCCATCATGGAGAACGTCCTCAAGCCCGTGATGTTCGAGCTGCCCTCCCGCTCGGACGTGGGCACGGTCGTCATCTCCGGGGACGTGGTGCGCGGCGAGGCCGAGCCCACGCTCATCCCGGCCGAGGTGGAACGACGTCGACGCGGCCGGAGCGCCTGACCGCCGTCGCCCAGCAGGACCGACCGGAGCCGAGACGGCTCCCTGACCGCAAGGAGCACAGCATGACCGACACCACGCAGCAGCCCGTCGTCGACTTCTACTTCGACCCCACCTGCCCCTTCGCCTGGATCACCTCCCGGTGGATCCTGGAGGTGGAGAAGGTCCGGGACATCCAGGTGAAGTTCCACCAGATGTCCCTGTACATGCTCAACGAGGGCCGTGACCTGCCCGAGGACTACCGCCGCTCCACCGACCGCGGCCTGATCCCCGGCCGCGGCACCCAGCACGTGGGCGCCGAGCACCCCGAGCGCCTGGCCGAGTGGTACACCGCCCTGGGCACCCGCATCCACAACGAGGGCCAGAAGGACTACGAGGCGGCCCTCACCGGCGCCGCCGAGGACCTCGGCCTGGACCCGGCCCCCATCCTCGCGGCCACCGAGACGGACGCCGAGGACGAGCGCCTGCGCGAGAAGCAGCGGGCCGCCGAGGAGCTCGTGGGCAACGACGTCGGCACCCCGGTGGTGTCCTTCAACGGCACCGCGTTCTTCGGCCCGGTGCTCACCCGCATCCCGCGCGGCGAGGAGGCCGGGCGCATCTTCGACGGCGCCGTGGCCCTGGCCGAGTACCCGTACTTCTACGAGATCAAGCGCGCCCGCACCACCGACCCGCAGTTCGACTGAGCCCCCGGCTCGCACGACGCCGGCCCCACACCTTCAGCGCGAAGGTGTGGGGCCGGCGTCGTCGGGGGGCGCGGGGCGGCGGAGGTCAGCGGCGCGCCACCCGGCCGGCCGCGCGGATCAGGGGGACCTGCAGGGGCAGTCGCCCGAGGGAGACCAGTTGCGCCGGCCAGGGCCGGCGTCGCCACCGCCAGGCCATCCACGCGTTGCCGGGCCACACGCCGAGGAAGAGCGCCTGCGCGGCGCGTCCGCCCGCGCGCCGGGTGCGCGGGACGGCCAGCAGACCCGCCACGGCCAGCTCGGCCACGCCGGAGCCGTGGGTCCACGCGCGGGCCGAGCCGGGCAGGAACGGCGGGATCAGCCCGTCGAAGGGTTCGGGTCGGACGAAGTGGAGCACGCCCATGGCGGCGAGGGCGGCGCACATCCGCCGGGCGGAGGCGTCGGAGGCGCGGCGGCCGGCCGGGGCGGGATCGGGTGTCGGTCTCATCCTCTCAGTGTCCACCCCTGCCGCAGTGACCGCACTGCGACATGCGGCAGGAGCGCGACCGGGATGTGCACCACGACACGGCGGGGCGAGAAGCCTGACATGGCCGGCGAGCCTTGCGTGCTGGGCGCCTGGTCCCCTACCGTCTCTGCCACAGGCCTGGATATGGCCTGCATCACGGTACGCAATGATCAGCACCAGCGGGGGGACTCCATGGGAAGCACGGGTCAGAAGAAGAAGTTCGCGGCCATGGCGGCGTCGGCCATGATGGCCCTGTCGATCGCCGGGGCCACGGCCGCCCCCGCCCAGGCGGCCGACCGTCTGGTCTCCTCGAAGCAGGTCCTGGCGTGGAGCCTCGCCTCCTGCCAGGACGGGATCCAGAAGGCACGCAAGAAGGCGGCGCGGCTCACCCCGCACCACTACGTCGTGGTCACCCGGGGGTGCTACCGCCTCCCGAAGAACTCCTATCCGGCGGCGGGCTATCCGAAGTACGCTGCGACGTACCAGATCCGGGCCACGAACATCCCGCGTTGACGGCAGACTCGCGCTCGCAGCACGGGCGCGATGACGGCCCCGTCACCTCCTCGAGGTGTCGGGGCCGTTCCGTGTCGCCAGGCGGGGGCGGGAACGTCAGGGACTCAGGGGCGGCCGCCGCCGGTGCCCAGCCCGCCTCCGCTCTGCGTCCCGGAGCCCTCGCCCTGCCAGACGAGCTGGGCTCCCGCGTGGCCGGCCTGGACCGCGACGACCACGTCCGCCACGCCGACCAGCAGGACCAGGACCGCCAGCACCAGGTGGAGGGCGGGGATCCGCTCGCCGATGCGGCGCAGCGCGGCGGGGGAGCGGTGCCAGGACAGAGCGGTCCAGACGAGGAGGAGCAGGAACAGGAGCATCGCCAGGTCACGGGTCGTCTCACCGAGCTGCGCATGCTGCCACAGCAGGGCGGAGGCCTCGCCGTCGGACGCGGCGAGCGGTTCACCGGTGGCCGCGGTCAGCACGGAGCCGACCGCCGCTGCGAGGGAGAAGGCGAGCGTCAGCGGGGCGGACCACTGGAACCAGCGGCGGGAGAGCACGGCCGGCAGGGCCATGAGCACGGTCAGCGGGATGAGGATGACGGGCAGGTGCACCATCAGCGGGTGCAGGGGGAGGCTGTTCACGGCCTGGACGCTACGAGGGGATTCTGGTGGCCGGCCAGGGAGGACCTGGGAGGGAAATAGGATTTATCCGGTGCCGAAATTCACTCAGGCAAGGGTGTCCTGAGTTCATTTCCCGCTGTGGTCCGGCGGCGCTCGTCGGCGACGGGCAGACGAAGGCCCCGCCTCCCGTGACGGGCGACGGGGCCGTCGTCGTGCCGCGTGCGCTCCCGAGACACCGTCCGGGAACGCGCGGCGGGGATCAGTCGTCCTCGACCGGTGCCAGCTGCACGTCGGAGACGGTCAGCGGCGCGGCCTCGCCGGCCTCGCCCTGCGTGAGGGACAGGTCCGCGATGTTGCCGGCCGCCTTGAGGTCCGCCAGGCCGCCGCGCAGCTTCTCGAGCCACTCGGCCGGCCCGGTCACCACGGCGGAGCGCACCTCGGTCCGCTGCTTCACCTTGGCCTCGGACTTCGCCTTGCGGACGCCGCCCAGGACCTGCGCCACGGTGGGCAGGACCTCGGCGTCGCCGGCAGAGGCGGCGAAGGACAGGGACGCCACCTCGTCCGCGGCGCCCGGCCACGCGGCGGTGTGCACGGAGCCGGCGCGCCACCAGCTCCACACCTCCTCGGTGGCGAACGGCTGGAACGGGGCCAGCAGACGCAGCAGGGCGTCCAGGGTGGTGGCCAGCGTGGTCACCACAGAGGCCTGCTCGGCCTCGCCATGGCCGCCGTAGGCACGGTCCTTCACGAGCTCCACGTAGTCGTCCGTGAAGGCCCAGAAGAACTGCTCGGTCACGTTGAGGGCACGCGCGTAGTCGTAGGCCTCGAACGCGCGGGTCGCCTGCTCCACGGTGGCCGCGAGGCGCGCCAGCAGGGAGGCGTCCAGCGGGTTGGTGACGGCCGCGGCGTCGTCGGCCGTGCGGATGACGGCGTCCTGCGTGGCGCCCAGGTTCAGCACGAACTTGGCGGCGTTGAGCAGCTTGATGGCCAGGCGGCGGCCGATCTTCATCTGCGCCACCTCGTAGGCGGTGTCCGCGCCGAGGCGGGCCGAGGCGGCCCAGTAGCGGACGGCGTCCGAGCCGAACTGGTCCAGGATGTCGGTCGGGACCACCACGTTGCCCTTGGACTTGGACATCTTCTTGCGGTCCGGGTCGAGGATCCAGCCGGAGAGCGCGGTGTCCGTCCACGGCACGGAGCCGTTGAGGGCGTGGGCACGCACCACGGTGGAGAACAGCCAGGTGCGGATGATGTCGTGGCCCTGCGGGCGCAGATCGAACGGGAAGACGTTGTTGAAGAACGCCTCGTCGCGGGACCAGCGGCCCACGATCTGCGGGGTCAGCGAGGAGGTGGCCCAGGTGTCCAGGACGTCCGGGTCGCCGGTGAAGCCGCCGGGGACGTCGCGCTGGTCCTCGGAATACCCCGGGGCGGCCTCGGCGGCCGGGTCCACGGGGAGCTGCTCGTCGGCCGGGAGGATCGGGTTCTCATAGTCGGGCTCACCCTCCGCGTCCAGCGGGTACCAGACCGGGATCGGCACTCCGAAGAAGCGCTGGCGGGAGACGAGCCAGTCGCCGTTGAGGCCCTCGACCCAGTTCTCGTAGCGGTGGCGCATGTGCTCCGGATGCCAGGAGAGCTCGCGGCCGCGCTCGATGAGCTCGGCGCGGCGGTCGGCGTCGCGGCCGCCGTTGCGGATGTACCACTGGCGGGAGGTGACGACCTCGAGCGGCTTGTCGCCCTTCTCGTAGAAGTTCACGGCGTGCATGATCTTCTTCGGCTCTCCGTCCAGCAGGCCGGCCGCGGTGAGGGCGTCCACCACCCCCTGCTTGGCGGAGAACACGGTCTTGCCGGCCACGGTGTCCGCATAGGCCTGTCGGCCGGCGTCCGTGGTGATCCACTCGGGGGTGTCGGCGGCGAACCGGCCGTCACGGCCGATCAGGGTGCGGGTCGGCAGCTGCAGCTCGCGCCACCAGGTGACGTCGTTGAGGTCGCCGAAGGTGCAGACCATGGCGATGCCGGAGCCCTTGTCCGGCTTGGCCAGCGGGTGCGGGAAGACCTCGACCTCCACGCCGTACAGCGGGGAGGTGACGGTCGTGCCGAACAGGTGCTGGTAGCGCTCGTCGTCCGGGTGGGCGACCAGGCCGGAGCAGGAGGCCAGCAGCTCGGGGCGGGTGGTCTCGATGAAGACCTGCTCGCCGTCCGCAGCGGTGAAGGCGTAGCGGTGGTAGGCGCCGGGGACCTCGCGGTCCTCGAGCTCGGCCTGGGCCACGGCGGTGCGGAAGGTCACGTCCCACATGGTGGGGGCCTCGGCCAGATAGGCGTCGCCCGAGGCGATGCCGGCCAGGAAGGCGCGCTGGGAGACGGCGCGGGAGACGTCGTCGATGGTCCGGTAGGTCATGTCCCAGTCGACGGACAGGCCGAGACGGGTGAAGAGGTCCTCGAAGACCTTCTCGTCCTCGACGGCGAGCTCCTCGCAGAGCTCGATGAAGTTCTTGCGGGAGATCACGTCCCAGTCGCGCTGGTTCTTCGCCGGCTTCTCCGGCGGGCGGTAGCCCTCCACGTACGGCTTGGCGGGGTCGCAGCGGACGCCGTAGTAGTTCTGCACGCGGCGCTCGGTGGGCAGGCCGTTGTCGTCCCAGCCCATCGGGTAGAACACGTTCTTGCCGTTCATGCGCTGGTAGCGGGCGAGCACGTCGGTCTGCGTGTAGGAGAAGACGTGGCCCACGTGCAGCGAGCCGGAGGCGGTCGGCGGGGGAGTGTCGATCGAGTAGACCTGCTCGCGGGTGGTCTGCGTGTCGAACGCGTAGGTGCGCTCGTCGGCCCAGCGGGCGGTCAGCTTCTCCTCGAGGCCCTCGAGGGCCGGCTTGTCCGGCACGGCCACGGCGCCGGCGGCGGGGGTGGACGGGGTCGATGCGTCGATGGGCGTGTCTGTGCCCTGCGTGTTCTCAGCCATGCCCGCCATCCTCCCATGACCGGGGCGGCGGGCCGGGCCTGCGACGACGCCCGGGACGTCCCGCCCTTTCAGTCGGTCGACCTGGCGGAGGTGATCCGGGCGGTGCTCCGAACGGCGCGGCTCGGCTACGGTCGGAGGCGTGAGCCACACCCATGAACCTGCGAAGAACCCCGCCCGCGCCGCCGTCGTGACGGGGGCCACGAGCGGCATCGGCCGCGCCACGGCCCTCGAGCTTGCCCGCCGCGGCTGGCGCGTGTACGCGGTCGGCCGCCGGGCCGAGCGCCTCGAGACCCTCGCTGCCGACGCCCGGGCCGAGGGCGTGAGCGGCGACGTCGTCCCCGCCGCCCTGGACGTCACGGACGAGGCCGCCGTCGCCGCGCTGGCCTCGCGCGTCGAGGCCGACGGCGGCGCCGACACCCTCGTCAACATCGCCGGCGGCGCGCTCGGCACGGACGCGGTGGGCGACGGCGACCGCGCCGACTGGGAGTGGATGTACCGCGTCAACGTGCTCGGCACCCTGACGATGTGCCAGGCGTTCCTGCCCATGCTCCGCACCCACGGCGAGGGCACCGTGCTCAACCTGACCTCGACCGCCGCCGTCACCGCCTACGAGGGCGGCGCCGGCTACAACGCCGCGAAGATGGGCCAGCACGGGCTCACCGGCGCGCTGCGCCTGGAGGAGGCCGAGCACAACGTGCGGGTGATCGAGGTGCTCCCGGGCATGGTCCACACCGAGGAGTTCTCCCGCAACCGCCTGGGCGGCGACCAGTCCGCCGCGGACGCCGTGTACGCGGGCGTGGAGAAGCCGCTCACCGCCGAGGACGTCGCCGAGGTGTGCGTCCACGCCGTCGAGCTGCCCCACCACGTGAACCTGGATCAGATCGTGATGCGGCCGGTCGCCCAGGCCGCCCAGCACAAGGTGATCCGCCGGTGAGCGGCGGGCCGTGGAACGTGCGGGCCGACGCGGTGGGCTCGGCATGAGCGCGCCCGCGCTGCACGTGATCGCCTGCGCCCACGGCACGCACGACGCGGCCGGCCGCGACGTGATCGACGGCCTCCGTGCCGACCTGGCGGCCCTCCTGGACGCCGAGGGGCCGGGCGCCCAGGTCCACGAGGCCTACGTGGACGTGCAGAGTCCCTCCCTCGACGAGGTCGTGGCGGCCCTGCCCCCGGGGGAGCCGGCCGTGATCGTGCCGCTGCTGCTGTCCCTGGGCCACCACGTCCACCACGACATCCACCACGCCGCGGCCGCCCGACCCGACACGATCGCCGCCGCACCGCTGGCCGGGGCCGGGGACGACGTCGAGCCGCGCCTGGTGGCCGTTCTGGCCGAGCGGGTGACCCGGGCGGTGCCGGCCGGTGAGGCCGCGACATCGGACGTCATCCTGGCGGCGGCCGGCACCCGCGCCGCAGACGGACAGGCCCAGGTGCACGCCTTGGCCGCGGCCCTGGCCCGGGCCACGGGACTGCCCGTGACCGCGGCGTTCGGGGCGGCGGCGACCCCCCGGGTGCCCGACGCCGTCGCCCGGGTGCACGCCGCCGGCCGTCGCGCCGTGGTGGCCGCCCACCTGCTGGCCCCCGGGTACTTCCACGACCGACTCGGCGAGAGCGGCGCGGACGTGGTCACCGACCCCCTGCTGCCGCATCCGCTGGTGGCGCGGATCGCCCTGGACCGGCTGCGGTCCGCCCTCGTAGAGGCCCCGAGGGGGGCCGCCGGAGGCCGCTGAGCCGTCCGTCACACGACCGGGGCCGGGCCGGGTCCCCGCCGCGGCCCGGCCCCGGGAACGTGACGAACCGCGTCGACGATCTTGGGGCCGGCATGCCGGGTTCCTAGCGTGGCGGCCATGACCCAGGTGAACGAGACGTCGAGGCCGGCGCGCACTCCGCGCCGCCCCTCCGCCAAGCCGCACGGCCAGTGGAAGGTGGACGGGACCGCCCCCCTGAACCACAACGAGGAGTTCAAGCAGCAGGACGACGGCCTGAACGTCCGCGAGCGCATCGAGCAGGTCTACGCCCACGAGGGCTTCGACTCGATCCCCTCGGACGACCTGCACGGCCGCTTCCGCTGGTGGGGCCTGTACACCCAGCGTCGGCAGGGGATCGACGGCGGCAAGACCGCCACCCTGGAGCCCCACGAACTCGAGGACCGCTACTTCATGCTGCGCGTGCGCATCGACGGCGGCGACCTCACCACCGAGCAGCTGCGCGTGATCGGCGGGATCTCCACCGAGTTCGGCCGTGACACCGCGGACATCACCGACCGGCAGAACGTCCAGCTGCACTGGATCCGCGTCGAGGACGTCCCCGAGATCTGGCGGCGCCTGGAGTCCGTGGGGCTGTCCACCACCGAGGCCTGCGGCGACGTGCCGCGCGTGATCCTCGGCTCACCGGTGGCCGGGATCGCCGCGGACGAGATCATCGACCCCACGCCCGTGATCCGGGAGATCGCGGACCGCTGGATCGGCGACCTCGAGATCTCCAACCTGCCCCGCAAGTTCAAGACCGCCATCACCGGACACCCCTCCCAGGACGTGGTCCACGAGATCAACGACGTCTCCCTGATCGGCGTGGTGCACCCCGAGCTGGGCCCCGGCTACGACCTGTGGGTCGGCGGCGGCCTGTCCACGAAGGCCCGCCTGGCCGACCGGATCGGCGCCTTCGTCTCGGCCGAGCGCGCCCCTGAGGTGTGGCACGCCGTCGTGAGCATCTTCCGCGACTACGGCTACCGGCGCCTGCGCAACAAGGCCCGCATGAAGTACCTGCTCGAGGACTGGGGGCCGGAGAGGTTCCGCACCGTGCTGGAGGAGGAGTACCTCGGCTACGCCCTGCCCGACGGGCCCGCCCCGGTCCCGCCCACCCGTCCCGGCGACCACGTGGGGGTCCACGAGCAGAAGGACGGCCGCTTCTACATCGGCGCCGCCCCCGTCGTCGGACGCTCCAGCGGCACCACCCTCACCGCCCTCGCGGACCTGCTCGAGGCCCACGGCTCCACGCGGCTGCGCACCACCCCCCACCAGAAGATCGTGGTGCTGGACGTGGAACGGGACCGGGTGGACGCCGTCGTGGCCGGCTTGAAGGAGCTGGGGCTGGACCCGGAACCGTCCGTGTTCCGCCGCTCCACCATCGCCTGCACGGGCCTGGAGTTCTGCAAGCTCGCCATCGTGGACACGAAGGACACCGCCACCGCCGCGATCGCCCAGCTCGAGGAGCGCCTGGCCGACCTCGCCGACCGCCTCCCCGAGCGGCTGAGCCTGCATGTGAACGGCTGCCCCAACTCCTGCGCCCGCATCCAGACCGCGGACATCGGCCTGAAGGGGCAGCTGCTCCCGGACGACGACGGCGGCCAGACGCCCGGCTTCCAGGTGCACCTGGGCGGCGGGCTGGCCTCCGTGGACCGCGCCGAGGCCGGCCTCGGACGCAGCGTCCGCGGCCTGAAGGTCCGCGCGGACGGGCTGGTCGACTACGTCGAGCGCCTCGTCCGCCGGTACGACGAGCAGCGTGGGCCGGGCGAGACCTTCGCCCGGTGGGCACACCGAGTCGACGAGGAGGCCCTCCGATGAGCACCGTTCCCCCCACCCGTCCGACCGAGGACCTCGAGCGCCTGCAGGCGCTCGCCGAGTCCGGCGCCGCCGAGCTCGGCTGGGACGCACCCGCCGAGGCGGTGGTCGACTGGGCCGCCCGCCATGTGGACCTCCGCCGGGCCGCCGTGGCCTGCTCCATGGCCGACGCCGTCCTGCCGCACCTGGTGGCGCAGCGGATGCCCGGCGTGGACGTCCTCTTTCTGGAGACCGGCTACCACTTCACCGAGACCCTCGCGACGCGCGACGAGGTGGCCCGCCGCCTCGACGTCACCGTGGTGGACGTGTTGCCGGAGCTGACCGTGGCCGAGCAGGACGAGCGCCACGGCAAGGACCTGTTCGCCCGCGACCCGGGGCTGTGCTGCGCGATGCGCAAGGTCGAGCCCCTCAACCGGGCGCTGGCCGGATACGACCTGTGGTTCACCGGCGTCCGCCGGGACGAGGCGCCGACGCGCACGAACACCCCGCTGGTGGGCTGGGACGAGGCCCACGGCATGGTCAAGGTCAACCCCGTCGCCCCGTGGAGCTTCGACGACCTGGTCGGCTACGCCACGGACCACGACGTGCCCGTGAACCTGCTCCTGCAGAACGGCTACCCCTCGATCGGCTGCCGCCCCTGCACCCGCCCCGTCGCCCCCGGGGAGGACCCCCGTGCCGGGCGCTGGGCCGGGACCGCGAAGACCGAGTGCGGCATCCACGTCTGAGCGCCGCTCCCGAGACAGACCAAGGAGACACGATGACCCTCACCCATGCCCCCGACCCGGGGACCGTGAGCCCCGCCGGGCCCGACGTCCAGGACGCCCTGGAGGCCGAGGCGATCCACATCATCCGCGAGGTGGTGGCCGAGTTCGAGCGCCCCGCCATGCTCTTCTCGGGCGGCAAGGACTCCGTGGTGATGCTCCACCTGGCCGCGAAGGCCTTCTGGCCGGGGAGGATCCCCTTCCCGGTGGTCCACGTGGACACCGGCCACAACTTCCCCGAGGTCCTCGAGTTCCGCGACCGCACGGTGGAGCGGCTCGGCCTGCGGCTCGTGGTGGGCTCCGTGCAGGAGTACATCGACCGCGGCGAGCTGTGTGAGCGCGCCGACGGCACCCGCAACACCCTGCAGACCACCCCCCTGCTGGACACGATCCGGACCAACCGGTTCGACGCCGTCTTCGGGGGAGGCCGCCGTGACGAGGACAAGGCGCGGGCCAAGGAGCGGATCATCAGCCTGCGCGACGCGTTCGGCCAGTGGGACCCGCGCAACCAGCGCCCCGAGCTGTGGAACCTCTACAACGGCCGTCACACCCCCGGCCAGCACGTCCGTGCGTTCCCCATCAGCAACTGGACCGAGCTGGACGTGTGGCGGTACATCGCCCGCGAGGGCATCGAGCTGCCCTCCATCTACTACGCGCACGAGCGGGAGGTCTTCCGCCGCGACGGCATGTGGCGCGCTGTGGGGGAGCACTCCCGGCCGGCCGAGGGCGAGGAGGTCACCACGCGGACGGTGCGCTACCGCACGGTGGGCGACATGTCCTGCACCGGCGCCGTCCTCTCGGAGGCCGCGACCGTCGAGGACGTCGTGCTCGAGGTCGCCGCCTCCACCCTGACCGAACGCGGGGCCACCCGCGCCGACGACCGCATCTCCGAGGCGGCCATGGAAGATCGCAAGAAGGACGGGTACTTCTGATGAGCACCGCACTGCTGGACCGGCACGCCCCCGCCGGGACCCTGTTCCGCCTGGCCACGGCCGGCTCGGTCGACGACGGCAAGTCCACCCTCGTGGGCCGCCTCCTGCACGACTCCAAGGCCGTCCTGGCCGACCAGCTCGAGGCCGTGGCCCGCACCTCCGCCGAGCGCGGCTTCGGCGGCGCCGAGGGCGGGCTGGACCTGGCGCTGCTGACCGACGGCCTGCGCGCCGAGCGGGAGCAGGGGATCACGATCGACGTCGCGTACCGGTACTTCGCCACGGACCGGCGCACCTTCGTGCTGGCCGACTGCCCCGGGCACGTGCAGTACACCCGGAACACCGTCACGGGCGCCTCGACGGCCGACGCCGTCGTGCTGCTCGTGGACGCCCGCAAGGGCGTGGTGGAGCAGACCCGGCGCCACCTCAGCGTGGTGGCCCTGCTGCGGGTGCCGCACGTGATCGTCGCCGTCAACAAGATCGATCTCGTGGACTACTCCGAGGAGGTCTTCACCGCGATCGCCGAGGACGTCCGGCGCGTGGCCCGGGAGCTCGGCCTCTCCGACGCGGTGAGCGTCCCGGTGTCCGCCCTCCAGGGCGACAACGTGGTCACCCGCTCCGAGCGGACGGACTGGTACACCGGCCCCACGCTCATGGAGCTGCTCGAGTCCCTGCCCGGGGCGGACGCCGAGGACGACGCCGCGGCCTCCTTCCGCTTCCCGGTGCAGCTCGTGGTGCGCCCCCAGGGCGCCCTGGCTCCCGGCCTCGACCCCGAGGTGTTCCGCGACTACCGCGGCTACGCCGGGCAGGTCGTGGCGGGCACCGTCCGGCCCGGGGACGCCGTCGCCGTCCTCACCCCGGGGCAGCCGGCGCGCACCACCACCGTGGTGGGCGTGGACGCCGCCGGCGAGTCCCTCGAGGAGGCCTCCTCCCCGCAGTCGGTGGTCCTGCGCCTCGCCGACGAGGTGGACGTGGCCCGCGGGGACACGATCGCCGCCGCGGACACCGCCCCGCGCCCCACCGCGGAGGTGGCCGCCGCGCTGTGCTGGCTCTCCGCCGCACCGCTGCGCGTCGGGCAGCAGGTCCTCGTCAAGCACGGCACCGCCGTCGTCCGGGCGCTCGTCCAGGAGGTGGCCGGTCGGCTCGACCTCGACACCCTGCGGCTCGACCCGGCCGAGACCCTCGGGCTCAACGACATCGGACAGGTGCGCCTGCACCTGGCCGCGCCGCTGCCCGTGGAGCCCTACGCCGTGCATCGGCGCACCGGGGCGTTCCTCGTGATCGACCCCCAGGACGGGGCCACGCTCGCCGCCGGCATGGTGCGCGGCGGCGACGAGGCCTGATCCGGATGACGACGGGGCGACGGGAGCGGTCATGACGGTGGTGATGGAGGACGTGGGCAAGAGCTTCGGCGGGCCCACGCCCGTGCTGGAGGACGTCTCCGTGCGGATCGAGCCGGGCGAGTTCGTCTGCCTGCTCGGTGCGTCCGGGTGCGGCAAGTCCACCCTGCTGAACCTCATCGCCCGGCTCGAGGCGCCCACCGCGGGCGTCGTCAAGACCCCCCGGGAGGGGGCCGCGTTCATGTTCCAGGACGCCGCCCTCTTCCCGTGGCTCACCGCCCGCGGCAACATCGAGCTCGCCCTCCGGTTCGCCGGCGTGCCCGCGGGGGAGCGTCGGGGGCGTGCCGGGGAGCTGCTGCGCCTCGTCCACCTGGGTGACGCCGCCGACCTGCGACCCCACCAGCTCTCCGGCGGCATGCGCCAGCGCGTCGCCCTGGCCCGGGCCCTCGCCCAGGACCGCCCCCTGCTGCTCATGGACGAGCCGTTCGCGGCGCTGGACGCGATCACCCGCGACCTGCTGCACGTGGAGCTCGAGCGCGTGTGGCGGCAGACCGGTCGGACGGTCGTGTTCGTCACCCACAACGTGGCCGAGGCCGTCCGCCTCGGCCAGCGGGTGCTGCTGCTGTCCTCGCGGCCGGGTCGCGTCGTCGCCGAATGGGACGTGCCCGCAGCCGCCCACCACGACGCGCCCGCCGCGGCCGCCCTCACGGCCGCCATCACCGCCCGACTCGGTCAGGAGATCCGTCGCCATGCGCACTGACACCCCCACCCTCGACGCCCCCGGCCGCGCGCCGGGGGCCGCCGCCGACGACGAGCTGCGCGAGCTCGACAGCGGCCTCGACGCGCTCCAGGCCGTCGGCTCGACCCGACGGACGGGTCTGGCCGGGTGGGACTGGAGCCGGGTCCTGCTCCCGGTGGCCGCCGTCGTCCTGCTCGTGGCGATCTGGCAGGTCGCCGCGTGGCTGGCCGGTGCGCGCGGCGAGCCGATCACCGGTCCCGGCGACGTCCTCGGGGCCTTCGGGACGCTGTGGGCCCAGGGCCTCGTCCAGCAGGCAGTGGCGACGTCGGTGGGCCGCGCCGTCGTGGGCTTCGCGCTCGCCGTGGTCGTCGGCGTGGGGCTGGGCCTGGTGCTCGGACAGGTCAGCGTCCTGCGGCGGGCGTTCGGCCCGCTGCTCACGGCCCTGATGGTGCTGCCCAACGTGGCCTGGGTGCCGCTCGCGGTGCTGTGGTTCGGCCTCAGCGACGCCACCGCGTACTTCGTGATGCTCACCGGCGCCGTCCCCGCCGTGGTCGCCGGCCTCACCACCGGCACGGACCAGGTGCCGCCGCAGCTGCGTCGCGCGGCCCGCGTGCTGGGCGCTTCGCGCCTCGAGACCGCCCTGCTGGTGGTCCTCCCGGCCGCGCTGCCCGCCTTCGTCTCCGGCCTGCGCCAGGGCTGGGCCTTCGCGTGGCGAGGCCTCATGGCCGCCGAGATCATCGCCGTCGGCGGGCCCATGGGCGTCGGACTCGGGACCCTGCTCCACGAGGGACGTGCCGAGTCCGACCTCGCCGTCGTCCTCTGCGCCGTCCTGGCCATCCTGGCCGTCGGCGTCCTCGTCGAACTGACCGCATTCGGCCCCGTCGAGCGGCGCATGCTGCGCCGACGGGGGCTGCTGGAAGGGAGCACGCGATGACCGCATCCGATCTGTACCCCACCTCCCTGCGTCTGCTCGGCCGGCCCGTCCTGATGGTGGGCGGCGGGCGCGTGGCCGGCCGCCGCGTGGGCGCCCTCCTCGACGCCGGCGCGCTCGTCACCGTGGTGGCCCCGGAGCCGGGGGAGGAGGTGGAGCGGCTCGCGGCGGCCGGCCTGCTCACCCTGCACCGCCGCCCCTACCGCCCGTCCGACCTCGACGGGGTCTGGTTCGCCCAGACCACCACCGGCGACCGGGACGTGGACGGGGCCGTGGCCTCCGACGCCGAGGCCCGCCGGGTCTGGTGTGTCGACGCCTCCGACGCCGAGTCCTCCGCCGCCTGGACGCCCGCCGTCGTCCGGGCCGGGGACGTGACCGTGGCCGTCAACGCCGGGGGAGACCCTCGCCGCGCCCGCGCCCTGAAGGACGCGATCACCCTCGCCCTCTCCACGGGGCGGCTGCCCCTGCGTCGGCGGCGCGCGTCCGCCGAGCCCGGCCGCGTGGCCCTCGTCGGCGGCGGCCCCGGCGACTCCGGACTCATCACCGTGCGCGGCCGACAGCTGCTCGCGGAGGCCGACGTGGTGGTCGCCGACCGGCTGGGCCCGCGCGCCCTCCTGGCCGAGCTGGACCCGGCGGTGCCCGTGATCGAGGTCGGCAAGGCCCCCGGGAACCACCTGGCCACGCAGGACGAGATCAACGCCGTCCTGGTCCGGGAGGCCCGGGCCGGCCGCCTCGTCGTCCGGCTCAAGGGCGGCGACCCGTACGTGCTCGGCCGCGGCGGCGAGGAGGCAGCGCACTGCCGCGCCCACGGCGTCGACGTCGAAGTGGCCCCCGGTGTCACGAGCGCCGTCTCGGTGCCCGCCGCCGCGGGGATCCCGGTCACCCATCGCGGCGTCGCCACCGGCTTCACGCTGGTGACCGGCCACGAAGAGCTGGCCGAAGTGCCCACCCGGGCCGACCACACGCTCGTCCTGCTGATGGGCGTGCGCCGGCTCGCGGACACCGCGCGCCGACTGACGGAGCGCGGCCTCGACGGCGCCACGCCCGTGGCGATCATCGAGCGCGGTTGGATGCCGGACCAGCGGGTCACCGTGGGCACGGTGGAGACCATCGCCGCGCAGGCGGCCGCCGTCGGTGTGGAGAACCCCGCCGTGATCGTCGTGGGCGACGTCGTGCGCCTGAGCCCCTACGCCACCGGCGCGCCTGCGGCCGGCATCCCTGCCCCGATCTTGACCCTGAACCCGACCTCCGAAGGAGCACGAGCATGACCCCGACCCCCTCGTCCTCGAGGCCCGACCGCCCGTTGCGCATCGCCATCATCGGTGCCGGACCCGCCGGGGTGTACACGGCGGACATCCTGACCAAGGAGGAGCGGGACTTCCGGGTCAGCATCGACCTGTTCGACCGGTACCCGGCCCCGTTCGGTCTGATCCGTTACGGGGTGGCCCCGGACCATCCGCGTATCAAGGGCATCGTCACCGCCCTGCACAAGGTCATGGACCGCGGGGACATCCGTTTCCTGGGGAACGTGGACTACGGCACGGACCTGAGCCTGGCGGATCTGCGTCGGCACTATGACGCGATCGTGTTCTCCACCGGGGCGGTGCGGGACGCGGCCCTGGATGTGCCGGGGGTGGAGTTGGCCGGCTCGTTCGGTGGCGCGGATTTCGCGTCCTGGTATGACGGGCACCCGGATGTGCCGCGGCATTGGCCGTTGGAGGCCACGCAGGTGGCGGTGATCGGCAACGGGAACGTGGCCCTGGATGTGGCCCGGATCCTGTCCAAGCATGCCGAGGACCTGCTGCCCACCGAGATCCCGGACAACGTGTACCGGGACCTGGCCGCCTCGCCGGTCACGGATGTGCACGTGTTCGGTCGGCGTGGGCCGGCGCAGGTGAAGTTCACCCCGTTGGAGCTGCGGGAGCTGGCCCATTCCCGGGATGTGGACATCGTGCTGTACGAGGAGGACTTCGACTTCGATGAGGCCTCGGAGCAGGCGATCGAGGAGAACAACCAGGTCCGCACCATGGTCGGGACGCTGACGAACTGGCTGATGGAGCAGGAGGACCGTCAGCAGAGCGCCTCGCGTCGGCTGCATCTGCATTTCCTGCAGGCTCCGGAGGAGTTCCTGGACGAGGACGGGGACGGCCGGGTGGATGGTCTGCGGATGCGTCGGATGGAGCTGGACGGTTCCGGTGGGGTCCGTCCGACGGGGGAGACCGTGGACTACCCGGTGCAGGCGGTCTACCGGGCGGTGGGCTATTTCGGTTCGCCCGTGGAGGGGGTGGAGTTCGATGAGGTGCGCGGGGTGATCCCGAACGCGGAGGGCCGGGTGCTGGGCGCGGACGGTGCCCCGGTGCCGGGCCTGTATGCCTCGGGGTGGATCAAGCGGGGCCCGGTGGGGTTGATCGGGCACACCAAGGGTGACTCCCTGGAGACGATCACGCATCTGATCGAGGACGAGCCGGGGCTGTGGACGGCCCAGGAGCCCTCGGAGGAGTCGGTGATCGAGCTGCTCGAGTCCCGTGAGGTCCCGTACACGACGTGGGCCGGTTGGCACGCTCTGGATGAGCATGAGAAGTCCTTGGGCGCGCAGGCCACGGAGGCCGGTCCGGTGGCGCGGGAGCGCGTCAAGGTCGTGGACCGGGAGGAGATGACCCGCATCTCCCGGGAGAGCATCCTCCTCGGCGCCGGAGGCTGAGCCCTCCCGTCGGGTGGATGCGAGGCCGCGGCGGGGCGCCACCCCTCGCCCGCGCCGCGGCCCGCTCCCTACCGTGGTGCCCATGACCACCTTCGCCGCAGCCGAACGCGCCCGCCTCGCTGACCTCCTGCTCGAGAAGGGCCCCCACGCGCCCACCCTGTGCGGCGGCTGGAGCACCCGCGACCTCGCCGCCCACCTCTGGCTGCGGGAGAGCCGGCCCGACGCCTTCGCCGCCCTGTTCCTCCCGCCGCTGTCCCGCCACCTCGACCGCCTGACCGCGGAGACCAAGCGCCGCGACTACGCCGAGGTCGTGCGGGAGTGGGCCGTGGGC
This sequence comes from Micrococcus sp. 140720015-1, assembly GCF_053627595.1. Taxonomy (NCBI): domain Bacteria; kingdom Bacillati; phylum Actinomycetota; class Actinomycetes; order Micrococcales; family Micrococcaceae; genus Micrococcus; species Micrococcus sp. 140720015-1. The sequence continues at coordinate 85,165 of NZ_JBSEYC010000002.1, read as the reverse complement.
CCGTCGGCGCTGAACCCCATGCGGGCGGCGGACAGGCACGTGAACGCGGTCGAGCACTTCATCCACCTCGAGGACGTCCGGCGCGGCGAGTCCGCGACCGGCGGCTCGCTGCCCGCCCCGCGCTCGTTCTCCCCGGACGAGGAGGACGCCCTCTACCGCTCGCTGCGCCGCATGGCCCCGCTGTTCCTGCGTAAGTCCGCGGCGCCGGTGGTCCTCCAGGGCCCGGGTCGCGCCCCGGTCACCGTCACCCGCGGGGCCGTGGCGCTGCGGGCGCCCGTCACGGTGACCGGCGAGGTCGGGGAGCTCCTCCTCTGGGCCTCGGGCCGGGACGCCGTCCACGTGGAGCTCGACGGCGACGCGTCGGCGGCCGTGCGCACCGCCCTCTGACCCGCTCCGGCCCGCGGCCACGGGCCGGCGCATCGTCCACTACACTGGCGGGCACAGGCGTCGACCCGGCCATCACCGGCGAGCCTCCGGAAGAACGGGCCGCAGGGCCCCAGTAGAACCGGACGGGTAAGCCCGTCACAGCAGTCATCAAGCGGCCGGCACCCCGGGGACCTCCCGACGCCGGCAAGCAAGGTGGTACCGCGTCCGCGGCCGGCCGGAGGGCCGGGCCCTCGGGCGTCCTTGCACGGAACCGACGCCCCGGACGCAAAGGACCCCCGTGTACCCCCTCGCCTCCTCCGCTCCTGACGGCCGCACCCCCGCCTCCCCGCGCTTCCCGGAGATCGAGCGCCGCATCCTGGCGTACTGGGACGAGGACGGCACCTTCCAGGCCTCGATCGACCAGCGTCCCGCCCGGAACGCGGACGGCTCGCAGAACGAGTTCGTCTTCTACGACGGCCCGCCCTTCGCCAACGGCCTGCCGCACTACGGCCACCTGCTCACCGGGTACGTCAAGGACCTCGTGGCCCGCTACCAGACGCAGCAGGGCCGCCGCGTGGAGCGCCGCTTCGGCTGGGACACCCACGGCCTGCCCGCCGAGCTCGAGGCGATGAAGCAGCTGGGCATGACGGACAAGTCCGAGATCGAGGCCATGGGCATCGACACGTTCAACGACGCCTGCCGCTCCTCGGTCCTGAAGTACACGGACCAGTGGCAGGACTACGTGACCCGCCAGGCCCGCTGGGTCGACTTCGAGAACGACTACAAGACCCTCACCCCGGACTTCATGGAGTCCGTGATCTGGGCCTTCTCCGAGCTGCACCGCAAGGGCCTGACCTACCGCGGCTTCCGCGTCCTGCCCTACTGCTGGAACGACGAGACCCCGCTGTCCAACCACGAGCTGCGCATGGACGACGACGTCTACAAGATGCGCCAGGACCCCTCGGTCACCGTCACGTTCCCGATCACCGGCCTCCCGGCGGACCCCGCCCTCGTGCCCGACGGCGGCGCCGACGCGGCGCTCGCCGCGCACCTGGCCGGCGTCCACGTCCTGGCCTGGACCACCACGCCCTGGACGCTGCCGACCAACGCGGCCCTCGCCGTCGGCCCCCAGATCCAGTACGCCGTGGTGCCGGCCGGCCCCGAAGGCGCGACCGCGGACGGGGACCGCTTCCTCCTGGCCGTGGACCTCGTGGGCGCCCACGCCAAGGAGCTCGGCTACGCCGACGCCGACGCCGCCCGCGCCGCGGTCACCGAGACGATCCCCGGCGCCCGCCTCGGCGGCCTGGCCTACGCGCCGCTGTTCACGGACGTGTTCGACGCCCACCGCGGGGAGACCTTCACGGTCAACGGCCGTGACCTCGGCGTCGAGGGCGCCCACCGCATCCTCGTGGACGACTACGTCTCCACCGAGGACGGCACCGGCGTGGTCCACCAGGCGCCGGCCTACGGTGAGGACGATCAGCGCGTGTGCGAGGCCAACGGCATTCCCGTGCTGCTCTCCGTGGACTCCGGTGCCCGGTTCCTGCCGCTGTTCGCCCGCGAGGACGTCGGGCGCGGCGACCTGCGCGAGATCGCCGGCGTGCAGGTCTTCGAGGCCAACCGCACGATCATCCGCGCCCTGCGCGCCCTGGGCCGCGTGGCCCGCGAAGCCTCCTACGAGCACTCCTACCCGCACTGCTGGCGGTGCCGCACGCCCCTGATCTACCGCGCGGTGACGTCCTGGTACGTCAAGGTCACCCAGATCAAGGAGCGCATGCTGGAGCTGAACGAGGAGATCACCTGGATCCCCGGCAACGTCAAGCACGGCCAGTTCGGCACGTGGGTGGCCAACGCCCGTGACTGGTCCATCTCCCGCAACCGCTACTGGGGATCGCCCATCCCGGTGTGGGAGTCCGACCACCCGGACTTCCCGCGCCAGGAGGTCTACGGCTCGCTCGCCGAGATCGAGGAGGCCTTCGGCCGCCTGCCGCGCAACGCCGAGGGCGAGGTGGACCTGCACCGCCCGTGGGTGGACGACCTCACCCGCCCCCACCCGGACCCCGAGGCCGCCGCGGCCGGCGCGGTCATGCGCCGGGTCGAGGACGTGCTGGACGTCTGGTTCGACTCCGGCTCCATGCCGTACGCCCAGGTGCACTACCCGTTCGAGCGCGCGGACTGGTTCCCCACGCACAACCCGGCGGACTTCATCGTGGAGTACATCGGCCAGACGCGCGGCTGGTTCTACACCATGCACATCCTGGCGACCGCCCTGTTCGACCGGCCGGCGTTCTCCAACGTGATCTCGCACGGCATCGTGCTCGGCTCGGACGGGCAGAAGATGTCCAAGTCGCTGCGCAACTACCCGGACGTCACGGAGGTCCTGGACCGCGACGGCGCGGACGCCATGCGCTGGTTCCTCATGGCCAGCCCCATCCTGCGCGGCGGCAACCTGATCGTCACGGAGGAGGGCATCCGCGAGGGCGTCCGCCAGGTGCTGCTGCCGGCGTGGAACGCCTACCACTTCTTCACCCTGTACGCGAACACCGCGCACGACGGCGGCGCCCGCCCCGAGGGGTACCGCGCGCAGGAGCGGCACACCGCCGAGGACCCCCTAGACCAGTACATCCTGGCCGCCACGGGCCGCATGCTGCGGGAAGTCAAGACCGGCCTGGACGCCTACGAGGTCTCGGACGCCACGGACGCGCTGCGCGGCTTCATGGACACGCTGACCAACTGGTACATCCGCCGGTCCCGTGAGCGGTTCTTCGACGAGGACACCGTCGCCTTCGACGTCCTCTACACCGTCCTGGAGGCCTTCACCCGGGCCGCCGCACCGCTGATGCCGCTGATCGCCGAGGAGATCTGGCGCGGCCTCACCGGCGGCCGCTCGGTCCACCTGACCGACTACCCGGACGCCGACCTGTTCCCCCACGGGCCCGAGGCGGACTCCCTCGTGGCCCGCATGGACGCGGTGCGCCGCATCAGCTCGGCCGGCTCGGCCCTGCGCAAGGGGGCCGGCCGCCGGGTGCGCCTGCCACTGCCCCGCCTGTCCGTCGTCGTCCCGGACGCGGCGGGCCTCGAGGGCACCTACGCCCGCATCGTGGCGGACGAGCTGAATCTCAAGGACGTCGAGCTCACCGAGCTCTCGGAGGAGGCGATCGCCCGCTACGGCATCGGCACGGAGCTGAAGCTGAACTTCCGCGAGCTCGGCAAGGCGTTCGGCAGGCAGGTGCCGCTCGTGAAGCAGGCGGTCGACGCCGGCGCGTACGAGGAGACGGCCGAGGGCCTGGCGGTCACGCTCGCCGACGGCGAGACCGTGACCCTGGCCCCCGCGCTCTACGACCTGCGGACCGTCTCCACCGGTGCCCCCGAGGGGACCGCGGTGGGCGTGCTGCCCGGCACCGCCGGCTTCCTCGTCCTGGACACCGAGGTCTCCGCGGAGCTGGCCGCCGAGGGCACCGCCCGGGACGTGGTCCGCGCCGTCCAGGCGGCCCGCAAGGACGCCGGCCTGGACGTCTCCGACCGCGTGCGCACGCGGATCGAGGGCCCCACCGCCGTCGTGGCGGCGCTCGAGGCCCACCGCGGCCTCGTCGCGGAGGAGACCCTCACGGTGGACCTGGAGCTCGTGGACTCCGGCGCGGCCGGCCCGCGCAAGGACCCGGCCGACGACGCCATGAAGACCGTGGCCGTCACCGTCGCGAAGGCGGACGCGTGATGCGCGGGGACGCCCCGGGCACGGTCGAGGAGGTCTACCGGGACCTGCTCGCCCGCGCCCCGGAGAACGCGATGCAGCCGCGGCTCGAGCCGATGCGGCGCGTCCTCGCGCTGCTCGGCGACCCGCAGCACGCGGCCCCGGTGATCCACCTGACCGGCACCAACGGCAAGACGTCCACGGCGCGGATGGTCGAGGCCGTCCTGCGCGCCTACGGGCTGCGGACCGGGCGCTACACCTCGCCGCATCTGCAGCGTGTCACGGAGCGGATCAGCATCGACGGCGCCCCGGTGGCCGACGAGACCTTCGTGCGCGTGTGGGGGGAGATCCTCCCCATCGTGCAGACCGTGGACGCGGAGCTCGAGGCCGCGGGCGAGGTCCCGCTGACGTACTTCGAGGCGGTCACCACGCTGGGCTTCGCGGTGTTCGCGGACGAGCCCGTCGAGGTCGTCGTCCTCGAGGTGGGCCTCGGTGGCGTGACGGACGCGACCAACGTCGCGGACGCCGTCGTCTCCGTGGTCACCCCCATCTCCCTGGACCACACGGACCTGCTGGGGGAGACCGAGGCCGAGATCGCCGAGGAGAAGGCCGGCATCATCAAGCCCGGCGGCGCCCTCGTCTCCGCCGCCCAGGAGCGCGACGCCGCCCAGGTGCTGCTCGAGGCGGCGCGGGCGGCCGACGTGCCGTTCCGCTTCGAGGGCGTCGAGTTCGGCGTGCTCGAGCGCTCCCTGGCCGTGGGCGGCCAGCAGGTGTCCGTGCGCGGCCTCGCGGCCGAGTACCGGGACCTGTTCCTGCCGCTGCTCGGGGAGCACCAGGCGCAGAACCTCGCGGTGGCCGTGGCGGCCCTGGAGATGTTCCTGGGCGGCGGCGAGCGACCGCTGGACGAGGAGCTGCTGCGCGAGGGGCTGTCCCAGGTCACCTCGCCCGGCCGGCTCGAGGTGCTGCGCACCGCGCCCACGCTCATCGTGGACGCCGCCCACAACCCGGACGGCGTGCGGGCCACGGCCCGCGCGGTGCAGGAGGCGTTCGGCCTCACCCGCCTCTCGCTGGTCGTCGGGATCCTCCAGGAGAAGGACGCGCCGGGCATGCTCGCGGCGCTCTACCGGGCGTTCGGCGACGACGTGGAGGACCTCGCGGTGACGCAGTCCTCCTCGACCCGCGCCATCCCGGCCGGGGAGCTGGCCCGCATGGCCGTCGACGCCGGCTGGCCCGAGGACGACGTGTACGCCACCGAGTCCGTGCCGGACGCCCTCGAGTGGGCGGTCGGCCGCGCGGAGGCCCTGGAGACGAGCGCGGACGAACTGGCCTCCGGCACCGGCGGCGGTGTGCTCGTGCTCGGCTCGATCACGCTGGCCGCGGAGGTCCGCACCCTCGTGGGCGAGCCCCGCCATGCCGGCCCCGTCACCGTGGCCGCCCGCGGTCTCGACCCGGCCGACCTGCTCGACGCCGTCGGGCTGGCGGACGCCGACGAGGACGATCTGGACCCGGAGATCCTCGAGCTGCTCGAGGACCGCGACGACGCCGGCGCCCGCCGCCGGCCGGAGGAGGACCGATGACCGACGACCAGCCGGAGACCGGAGGCGCCACGGAGCAGGGGCGCTTCGGCGACGAGTCCTGGCGCCCCGCGCGCGAGACGCGAGCCCAGCGGCAGTGGCGCCCCGGCACTCGCCGGCGCCGCCGCTCCGTGCGCGCCCTGTTCACCTCCACGATCCTCATGCTCGAGGCGGTGCTCATCTTCTTCCTCGGGCTCATGCTGTTCGGCATGCACCGGGACGAGCCGGGCGCCTGGTGGTTCGTGGCGGGCTACTCCGCGCTGGCCGTCGTCGCGGTGCTGACCTGCGCCCTGGTGCGCAAGCCCGTCGGCATCGCGATCGGCTGGGCGATCCAGGCCGTCCTGCTGGCCTCCGGCTTCTGGGAGTACTCGATGTTCGTGGTGGGGGCCCTCTTCGCGCTGACGTGGGCGTACGCCGTGATCAAGGGCGGTGCCATGGACGTCGAGAACGCCCAGCGCGACCGCCTCGAGGCCGCCTGGGAGGCCGAGCACGGACGCTGACAACCGCGCCCCACTAGGGTGGGGCGAGAACCGGACCGCGCTCGCGGCCGTCCGACGACGCTAGGAGCACACCCCATGACGCACCACACCGAAGAGACCCTCGTCCTCGTCAAGCCGGACGGGGTGGCCCGCAACCTGGTCGGCGAGATCCTCGCGCGCATCGAGCGCAAGGGCTACGTGATCGCCGATCTGAAGATGCTCACGCCCACCCGCGCCATGCTGGAGCGCCACTACGAGGAGCACCAGGGCAAGCCGTTCTTCGAGCCGCTGGTCGAGTTCATGGCCTCCGGCCCCGTCGTGGCCGCGCGCGTCACGGGCGATTCGGTGATCGAGGGGTTCCGCTCGCTGGCCGGCAAGACCGATCCCACCGTGGCCGCCCCGGGCACCATCCGCGGCGACCTGGGCCGGGACTGGGGCGAGGCCGTCCAGAAGAACCTCGTCCACGGTTCGGACTCGACCCTCTCGGCCGAGCGCGAGCTCGCGATCTGGTTCGGCTGAGCCCGGTCCGGGTCACCGACGACGGCGGCCGGTCACCCTGGTGGGGTGACCGGCCGCCGTCGTCGTGTCCGGTGGGGGAGCTCAGGCTCAGTCGATCCCGATGACCCCGAGGCCCAGTTCCAGCAGGATCGAGGCGAACACCAGGACGTAGAGGAGCACGATCACGGGCCAGGCCAGCTCCCGGGCGAGGCGGACGAGACCGGCCGGGGCCGGCAGCGTGCCGGTCTGCAGGTTCCGGGACGTCACGAGCACGAGCTGGGCGATGACCATGGCCCACACGACCATGCAGTAGAGGCAGAGCGTGCCGATGCTGTAGACGGCCGAGTACCAGAGCCACACGCAGAACGCGAAGCCCGCCAGGATCCCCGCGTTCATCAGCAGCCAGTACCAGCGGGCGAAGCGGGCGCCGGCGAGCAGGGACACCGCCACGGTGATGAGCACGGAGAACGCGACCACGCCGATGTACGTGTTCGGGAAGCCGAAGGTGTGGGCCTGCCAGGACTGCATCACCTGGCCGCAGGACACCCACGGGTTGAGGTCGCAGGACGTGCGGTGCGTCGGGTCCGCGGTGAGGAGGGCGCGCTCGACGATGATGATGATCGTCGCCGTCAGCGCCACGAGCGAGGTGATCAGCAGCAGCGCCGCCGTGCCCGCGGGCCGGGCGTACCAGCTGAGCCGGGCCTCCTCGGCGGGGATGTCGTCGGCAGGGGCGAGGCGGATGTCGTCCGTCGGCGGGGTCGCAGGCATGGGCACGATTCTAGGCGCGTGCCCGGGGCGGATGTGAGACAATCGGCCCTGGCCGTCCCGTGGCCACACCGCGGGGCAGCCCGCTGCGCGCCCGACGTCGGGCCGCCGCCGAGGCGCCCCCGCGTCGAACATCGTGCGGGAGGTGGACGCCGGGCCCCGCCCGTGCGCGTCCGTGCGCCGGCCGGCGGACGGCACACGACGCCCAGGCCCCGATCTCGAGGGCGCAGCGGTTCCGCGCCGGGCCCTGACGGTCGACGCGGTCCACCCGATGACTTCTCGGAGTCCGCCTCCCGGCGCACCCGTGGCGCACGGCGCCCGGGGCAACGCGGCCGGCGGCGGACGCGGACACGCCGGGCGGCGGCGAGTGTGGCGTCGTCGGTCGGCGGGAGGTGCTGCCATGGCGGCCAACAACGAGGACACGACCCGCGCAGACGAACGCGCGGAGGAGACGGCCGCGCAGGCCGTGACGCAGACCGCGGCGGACACCGCCGCCGGGGCCGTTCAGCCGGAGCGGACCCCCGCGTCCGACGACGCCGCGGACGCGCCCGAGGAGCCGAGCGCGCCGACCCTGCAGGTCGACCCGACCGACCCGTTCGCCGTGCCGGCGAACCTGATCGAGGTGCTGCGCACCGAGACCACGTCCCGGCAGCGCTCCGAGGACGAGGACGACCCGGAGACCTCCGGGCGTTCGCGCCGTCGTCGCCGCCCCTCGCGCGAGGGCGGCCACGCGGAGGAGGGCGCCGCAGACGCGTCGGCGGACGCCGAGGACCGGGAGGACGCCGGAGAGTCCGAGGACCGGGCCGAGGGCGCCGTGGTCTCCCGTCGGCGCCGCCGACGCCGCCGCGGCGAGGTGGACATGGAGCTCGACGGCGGCGAGGCCGGCGATCCCGAGCACACCGTCACCCGCGTGCGCGCGCCGCGCCAGGCCGTCAGCACCGCCTCGGACACCGTCCAGAGCGTCAAGGGCTCCACCCGGCTCGAGGCGAAGCGCCAGCGCCGCCGCGACTCCCGCTCGGGCGGGCGTCGCCGCACCGTGATCACCGAGGCCGAGTTCCTGGCCCGCCGCGAGGCCGTGGACCGCAAGATGCTGGTGCGCCAGCGCGACCAGCGCATCCAGATCGCCGTGCTCGAGGACGGCGTGCTGGCCGAGCACTTCGTCTCGCACACCACGCAGGACTCGATGATCGGCAACGTGTACCTGGGCAAGGTCCAGAACGTGCTGCCGTCCATGGAGGCCGCGTTCGTGGACATCGGCCGCGGACGCAACGCCGTGCTCTACGCGGGCGAGGTCAACTGGGACGCCGCCCAGCTGGACGGCAAGCCGAGGAAGATCGAGAACGCGCTCAAGTCCGGCGACACCGTGCTCGTCCAGGTCACCAAGGACCCGGTGGGCCACAAGGGCGCCCGCCTGACCAGCCAGGTCTCCCTGCCCGGCCGCTACCTCGTGTACGTGCCCGGAGGCTCGATGACCGGCATCTCCCGCAAGCTGCCGGACGTGGAGCGCTCGCGTCTGAAGAAGATCCTCAAGGACCACCTGCCGCAGGACGCCGGCGTGATCGTGCGCACCGCGGCCGAGGGCACCTCCGAGCAGGAGCTGCAGAACGACATCAACCGTCTGCGCGCTCAGTGGGAGGGCATCCAGGAGAAGGCGTCCGGCACCAAGGTGCTCGCCCCCGAGCTGCTCTACGCCGAGCCGGACCTGACCATCAAGACGGTCCGCGACGTCTTCAACGAGGACTTCTCCGCCATGCTCGTGCAGGGTGAGGCCACGTGGGACAACATCGAGGCCTACGTGACCTACGTGGCCCCGCACCTGCTGGACCGGCTGCACCACTGGGTGCCGGAGGACCACGACGGCGAGGACCTGTACGCCACCCACCGTGTGGACGAGCAGCTCCACAAGGCGCTCGAGCGCAAGGTGTACCTGCCCTCCGGCGGCTCGCTCGTGATCGACCGCACCGAGGCCATGACCGTGGTGGACGTGAACACCGGCAAGTTCACGGGCTCCGGCGGCAACCTCGAGGAGACCGTCACCAAGAACAACCTCGAGGCCGCCGAGGAGATCGTCCGGCAGCTGCGCCTGCGGGACATCGGCGGCATCATCGTCATCGACTTCATCGACATGGTGCTCGAGGCCAACCGCGACCTCGTGCTGCGCCGTCTCGTGGAGTGCCTGGGCCGGGACCGCACGAAGCACCAGGTCGCCGAGGTGACCTCGCTCGGCCTGGTCCAGATGACGCGCAAGCGCATGGGCACCGGGCTCGTGGAGGTGTTCTCGGAGACCTGCGAACACTGCGCCGGCCGCGGCATCCTCATCCAGGACACGCCCGTCGAGCGGGGACGCTCCGGCGGTGAGCAGCGCGGCGAGGCGGAGGGCCGCCGTCGTCGCCGGCGCCGGGGCAACGGCGAGGGCGAGCACGCCCACGCCGCCGCGGCCACGACGACGGGCGCCGAGCACGCCGACTCCGAGGACGAGCGGCAGCGCCGTGAGCGGGCCGAGGCCGCCCGGGTCGCCCTGCACTCGATCGCGAAGGCCTCCGGCAAGGTGGCCGAGGACGAGACCCCCGCGCAGGAGCCCGCCCCCGCTGAGCAGGCGGCGGACGCCGCCGAGGATTCCGCGGCCGAGGCCGTCGAGGCCGCGTCGGCCGGGCCCGCGGAGTCCGGGCAGCCGGCCGGGACGGACGAGGAGGAGACGCCGCGTCGCCGGCGCCGTCGGGGCCGCCGCCGCGGCCGGGGCCGCACCGAGGAGTCGGCGGACACCGGCGCCGAGGCCGCGGGCTCCGAGGATGCCGCGCGGTCGCACGACGACGGCCCCGCCGAGTCCGCCGATCAGCCCCGTCAGACGGAGGAGGAGACCGAACCGGCCGCCGCCGAGGCCCCCGAGCACCAGGACCCGGTCGCGCAGGCCGAGGAGGCCGTGGCCGCCGTCACCGAGGCCGAGGCCGAGTCCCCGGAGGACGCGGACACGCAGGACGACCGTCCCCGCCGGTCCCGGCGTCGCCGGGGTGGCCGCGGGCGGTCCCGGCGGGGCGGTGAGGCGGCCTCGACCGAGACCGACGCCGAGGGCCAGGGCGCGGAGCACGCGACGCCGTCGCGGCACGACGCCGCGGACGCCGAGTCCTCGGCGGCCGTGCCCGCCGAGGATGCCTCGGAGCCCGTGCCCGCCGAGGACGCCCCGACGCCCCGGCGTCGCCGGTCCCGCCGGGCCTCGAGCGACGGCGTCGTCCGCCCGGCCGCCGGTGCGGACGCGTCCGCCGAGCGGACGGCCGGCCGCACGGACGCGGCTCCGGTGGAGGCCACCGAGCCCTCGCCCGAGGAGTCCACGGACGCCACCGAGGTCCACGAGCAGCCCGCCGCCCCGGCCGCCGTCGAGGAGGCCGTGATGGTGGAGCCTGCGGCGACCGAGCCGACGGCGGCGCCCGCGGCGGACGCGGAGCAGGCCCCCGTCGCGGACGCCCCGGCCGAGGCCCAGGCAGCCCCGGTGCCCGGAGCGCCGCGCCGGCGCTCGCGTCGCGCCGTGTCGTCCGACGGCGTCCACGTCCAGGTCCAGGCCGCGCCCGGCGGGGTCCAGGGCGGCCGCTTCACGGCGGCCGTGGCCGAGGCGTCCACCCCCGCCGAGCCGCAGGGTGCCGCCCCGGTGATGCTCGGCGTCGGCGTGAAGGCCGCCGACCTGGCCCGTCGCGGCCGCTGACCGTCGTCGGTGCCGCCGCCCCGGGTCCGCCCCGGGCGGCGGCGACGCGCCGACACGCCTCTGTTTGGTCCGGACGCCCGGCAGCGAGTATGCTGGACCATCGGTGTTCACCGCCCGCACGCTCCCGCATGTCCCGGTGAGGGACCGCCGGACCCGGACGCAGCCGCGGTCGAGGTGCGGGCGAGCAGAACCCGATCTGATCCATTGAAACGTCGAGAGAAGTGAGTCCCAAGTGGTGTACGCGATTGTCCGCGCTGGCGGCCGCCAGGAGAAGGTTTCCGTCGGAGACCTCGTTACCCTTGACCGCGTTCCCGCTGAGACCGGTGGCTCCGTCGAGCTGCCCGCTCTGATGCTGGTGGACGGGGACGAGGTCAAGGCTGGCGCCGATGCCGCCGGTGTGAAGGTGACCGCCGAGGTCGTCTCCCACTCCCGTGGCAAGAAGGTCGTCATCATGAAGTACAAGAACAAGACCGGCTACAAGAAGCGCCAGGGCCACCGCTCTGAGCTGTCCACGGTCAAGATCACCGGGATCGCCTGAGCCGTCACCGGCACCGGCGAAACCGAGCATCCGAGAGGTTAGGCAACAGCAATGGCACATAAGAAGGCCGGCAGTTCCTCGAAGAACGGCCGCGACTCGAACCCGCAGTACCTCGGCGTCAAGCGCTACGGCGGCGAGGACGTCAACGCCGGCGAGATCATCGTCCGCCAGCGTGGCACCAAGTTCCACCCGGGCCGCAACGTCGGCCGCGGCAAGGACGACACCCTCTTCGCGCTGTCCGCGGGCTCCGTGGCCTTCGGCCAGCGCCGCGGCCGCAAGGTCGTGGACATCGTCCCCGCCGCGGAGTGATCTGACACTCGTGCGGTCTGCGTGCGGACCCTCGCCCGGCGAGGACACCCGCACCCCCTGACGCCCCGGCGGGGGCGGGCCCGGCATCCACCGGACCCGCCCCCGCCGTCGGCGTCTCCGGCCCCTGGGCCGTCTGAGTCCGATCCCTCCAGCCCCTAGGAGCACTCCCATGGCAGCCTTCGTGGACCGCGTGGTCCTCCACCTCACCGCCGGCAACGGCGGGCACGGGTGCGTCTCCGTGCATCGCGAGAAGTTCAAGCCCCTGGGTGGCCCCGACGGCGGCGACGGCGGCGACGGCGGCGACATCACCCTCGTGGTGGACTCGCAGACCACCACGCTGCTGGACTACCACCACGCCCCGCACCGGTCCGCCGAGAACGGCCAGCCGGGCATGGGCGACCACCGCGAGGGAAAGAACGGCCAGTCGCTCGTGCTCCCCGTGCCGGACGGCACGGTGGTCAAGGACGAGCAGGGCAACATCGTGGCCGACCTCGTGGGGGAGGGCGCGACCTACGTCGCCGCCGCCGGCGGTCAGGGCGGCCTCGGCAACGCGGCCCTGGCCTCGGTGAAGCGCAAGGCGCCCGGCTTCGCGCTGCTCGGCCTGCCGGGGGAGAGCCGGGACCTGACGCTCGAGATCAAGACCGTGGCGGACGTCGCGCTGGTGGGCTTCCCCTCGGCCGGCAAGTCCTCCCTCATCGCGGCCCTGTCTGCGGCCCGCCCCAAGATCGCGGACTACCCGTTCACCACGCTCGTGCCCAACCTCGGGGTCGTGCAGGCCGGCGACGTGCGCTTCACCGTGGCCGACGTCCCGGGCCTGATCCCCGGCGCCTCGGAGGGCCGCGGCCTCGGCCTGGAGTTCCTGCGCCACGTGGAGCGCTGCGCCGCGCTCGTGCACGTCCTCGACTGCGGCAGCCTCGAGTCCGACCGCGACCCGATCGCCGACTTCGAGGCCATCGAGGCCGAGCTCGAGGCCTACGCGGTGGAGCCCGTCTTCTCCCAGGGCGGGGAGGGCGTCGTGCCGCTGAACGAGCGGCCCCGCCTCATCGCCCTGAACAAGACCGACCTGCCCGACGGCGCCGCGATGGCGGACATGGTCCGCGACGAGCTCGAGGGCCGCGGCCTGCGGGTCTTCGACATCTCCGCGCTGGCCCGCGAGGGCCTGGACGCGCTCAAGTACGCCATGGCCGAGCTCGTGGCCGAGGCCCGTTCCCGGGTGGTCGAGCCCGCGCCGGCCGCGCCCGTCGAGGTGCCGCGCCGGCATCGCCGCCGTGGCGAGCGGGCTGAATTCACGATCCGCCGCGAGGAGCGCAACCTCGAGCCGCTGTTCCGGGTGCGCGGCGAGAAGCCCGAGCGGTGGGTCGCCCAGACGGACTTCCAGAACGACGAGGCGATCGGCTACCTTGCGGACCGGCTCCAGCGGGCCGGCGTTGAGGACGGCCTGTTCAAGGCCGGTGCGAAGCCGGGCGACGCCGTCGTGATCGGCGACGACGTCACGGGCGTCGTCTTCGACTGGGAGCCCACGCTGTCCGCGGGAGCCGAGCTGCTCGCCGGGCCCCGTGGCACCGACCTGCGGCTCGACGAGCGCACCCGCGCGACCCGCGCGGAGAAGCGCGCCGAGCAGGATGCCCGCCGGGCCGCCCGTGCGGCGACCCGGGCCGAGATGGAGGCCGAGCGACGCTCCGGCCTGTGGAACGACACCGACGATCGAGAGGGATGATCCATGTCCGTGCGGCGCACCGTCGTCACCCGCTATCCGACCCCCGCCACGCGCGGCTCCGAGGACCCGCGGGCCAACCCCGTGACCTCGCGGGAGACGATGCAGGCCGCACGCCGGGTGGTCGTGAAGATCGGCTCGTCCTCGTTGACCACGCCGGACGGCCTGGACGTGGAGGCCATCGACCGGCTCGTGGACGTCCTCGCCGCCGAGCGGCAGAAGGGCACCCAGGTGGTGCTCGTGTCCTCCGGTGCCGTCGCGGCCGGCTTCCCCCACCTCGGGCTGGGCCGACGCCCCAAGGACACCGCCACCCAGCAGGCCTCCGCGGCGGTCGGCCAGAGCAAGCTCATGGCGCACTACACCACGAGCTTCGGCCGGCACGACACCGAGGTGGCCCAGGTGCTCCTGACCGCCGAGGAGCTCATGCGGCGCACCCAGTACACGAACGCGCACCGCGCCCTGTCGCGGCTGCTCACGCTCGACGTGATGCCGATCGTGAACGAGAACGACGCCGTGGCCACGCGTGAGATCCGCTTCGGCGACAACGACCGCCTCGCGGCCCTCACGGCCAACCTCTGCAAGGCGGACCTGCTGGTCCTGCTCTCGGACGTGGACGCCCTCTACACGGGCCACCCCTCGAACCCGGACGCGCGGCGCATCCCGGAGGTCACCTCGGACGACGACCTGGCCGGCGTCGACGTGCGTGTGCCCGGTTCCGCGGGCGTGGGCACGGGCGGCATGGTGACCAAGGTGGACGCGGCAGGCATCGCGGCCACCACCGGCATCCCGACCCTGCTCACCTCGGCCGCGAACGCGGGCGCCGCATTCGCGGGGGAGGACGTGGGCACGTGGTTCTCCGCCACCGGCCGCCGCCGGTCCGCGCGCGCGGCGTGGCTCGGCCTCACGGCGGAGGTCCGGGGCCGGCTCGTCATCGACGACGGCGCGGTGGCCGGGGCGATCGACCGCGGCCGCTCCCTGCTGGCCGCGGGCATCACCGGCTGCACGGGTGACTTCACGCCGGGCGACGTCGTCGAGATCGTGGACGCACACGGCCGGGTGCGGGCGCGCGGCCTCGTGCAGTACTCCTCGTCGCAGCTGCCCGCCATGCTCGGGCGGACGACCGCCGACCTCCGCGAGGACCTCGGCGCGGGTTACGACGGCGTCGTCGTGCACGCCGACGACTGGGTGCGCCTGGCTCCGCCGCAGCGCTGACCGGCACGGGCCGCGGCCGCGGCGACGGACCGGCGCCTCGTGCCTCGTCCGGGGCGCTCGATAGGCTGGAGGCATGCAGACCCCCGAGAGCACCGCACCCCAGGATCAGTCCGGCCGCCAGGACGCCGAGGCGCCGACGCCCGAGGTCGAGGAGGCCGTCCGCCAACGTGCCGAGTCGGCGCGACAGGCCGTGCCCGAGCTGGCCACCGCCGGCCGCGCCCGCAAGGACGCCGTCCTGCGCCACATGGCCGAGGCCCTGCGCGCCAACACGGCCGCGATCATCACGGCCAACCGCGAGGACCGCAGCCGCGGCCGCGAGGCCGGCACCTCGGCGGCCATGCTGGACCGCCTCAAGCTGGACGAGGCGCGCGTCGAGGCGCTGGCCCTCGCCCTGGAGACCCTGGCCGGACTGCCGGACCCCGTGGGCACCGTGGTCCGCGGCGGTCCGCTGCCCAACGGCGTGCAGATGAGCCAGGTGCGGGTGCCCCTGGGCGTCGTGGGCGCCGTGTACGAGGCCCGTCCGAACGTCACGGTGGACATCGCCGGCATCGCCCTGAAGTCGGGCAACGGCGTGATCCTGCGCGGCGGCTCGGCCGCGGAGTCCACCAACGCGGTCCTGATCCAGGTGCTGCGCGAGGCGCTCGTGGACCAGGGCTTCGACCCCAACATCATCCAGGGCATCGACGACCTCGGACGTCCCGGCGTCGCCGCCCTGATGGCCGCCCGTGGCACGGTGGACGTCCTCGTCCCGCGCGGCGGCCGTGAGCTGATCCAGCGCGTGGTCCGCGAGGCCCGGGTGCCCGTGATCGAGACGGGTGAGGGCAACGTGCACCTGTACGTGGACGCCTTCGCACCCAAGCAGATGGCGGTGGACATCGCGCTCAACGCCAAGACGCACCGCACCTCCGTGTGCAATGCGGCCGAGACCCTGCTGCTCCACCGGGACGCGGAGGAGGCGGGCCGAGAAGTGCTGCGCGCCCTCACCCGTGCCGGCGTGCTGCTGCACGTGGACGAGGCCGCGCGGGCCTGGCTGCCCACGCTCGCCGACCGCGGCGACCACGCCCGGGACGCCGTGGACGCCACGGAGGAAGACTGGGGCACCGAGTACCTGGACATGGAGATGGCCGTGCGCGTCGTGGACTCCCTCGACCAGGCGATCGAGCACATCGGCCGGTGGTCCACGGGCCACACCGAGGCCATCGTCACGAACGACCTGGCCGCGGCCGAGCGGTTCATCACCCAGGTGGACGCCGCGGCCGTCATCGTGAACGCGTCCACGCGCTTCACCGACGGCGGCGAGCTCGGCCTCGGCGCCGAAGTGGGCATCTCCACCCAGAAGATGCACGCCCGCGGGCCCATGGGCCTGGAGGAGCTCACGACCACCAAGTGGATCCTGCGCGGCGACGGGCAGATCCGCCGCTGAGCCGGGCTACGATGGACACCAGGACCCCTTCGGCCCGGCCCCGGCCCGGCCGTCTGACCCGCTGCACCGAGGAGCATCCATGCTGAACACCTCCCTGATCCTGGCCGCCGCCGAGGAGGGCCACCACGTCGTCAACGAGCTGCCGATGGACCCCATCTGGTACGGCCTGCTCGTCTTCGCGCTGCTGATGGCCGCCCTGGCCGCCACAATGTCCATGCGCTCCCGCGCGCTGCGCCTGCCCGAGCCCACCACCGCGGTCCAGCACCACGGCACCGGCCGCGGCTCGCACACCTCCGGTCACTGACGTCTCACCGGCCCGCCGCGTCGCCGCCTCCGCCGGGGGCGACGCGGCGGGCCGTCCGTTCGTCTCCTGAGCGCATGACCGTCGCCTCCCGCACCCCCGTCCCCGCGCCCACCGCCGGGGGCGCGCGCCGTCGTCGCCTCGGCATCATGGGCGGCACCTTCGACCCGATCCACCACGGGCACCTCGTGGCCGCCTCCGAGGTGGCCGCCGAGTTCGAGCTGGACGAGGTCGTCTTCGTCCCCACGGGCCAGCCGTGGCAGAAGTCGGACCGGCAGGTCTCCCCGGCCGAGGACCGCTACCTCATGACCGTGGTGGCCACCGCCTCCAACCCCCGGTTCACCGTCTCCCGCGTGGACATCGACCGCCCCGGCGTGACCTACACCGTGGACACGCTGCGGGACCTGCGCCGCCTGCACCCGGACGCCGAGCTGTTCTTCATCACCGGCGCCGACGCGATGGGCCAGATCCTCACGTGGAAGGACGTGGACGAGCTCTGGGACCTGGCGCACTTCGTCGGCGTCACCCGTCCCGGCCACGACCTCTCGGACATGGGCCTGGGCGCCGACGTGTCCCTGATGGAGATCCCCGCCATGGCGATCTCCTCCACGGACTGCCGGGAGCGCGTCCGCCGGGGCCGGCCCGTCTGGTATCTCGTCCCGGACGGCGTCGTCCAATACATCGCCAAGCACCACCTCTACGTCTCGGAAGAGGAGACCTCGTGACCGTTCCCCAGACCACCCTGGACGCCCTCACCACCGCCGCGGCCGCCGCCGCGGACAAGCTCGGCACGCACATCGTCGCGTTCGACGTCGCCGAGCGGCTCGGCCTCACCGACGCCTTCCTGATCGCCTCCGGCGCCTCGGAGCGTCAGGTCAACGCGATCGTCGACGGCGTCGAGGAGGCGTTGCTGAAGGACGAGCAGCTCAAGCCGCTGCGTCGCGAGGGCCGGTCCGACGGCCACTGGGTGCTGCTCGACTACGGGCACTTCGTGGTGCACGTCCAGCATCGCGAGGACCGCGAGTTCTACGCGCTGGACCGCCTGTGGAAGGACACCCCGGCGATCGACCTCGGCCTGCCGGAGGAGAGCACCCGCCCGGACGCGGCCGCCCAGGACGACGGCGCCTCCGCCTCGCACGCCTCCTGAGCGGGGCCGCGAGATGCGCCTGATCCTGCTGCGTCACGGCGAGACCGACTGGAACGCCCTGGACCGCTACCAGGGGCACACGGACATCGAACTGAACGCCGAGGGGGAGCGCCAGGCGCGCCGCGCCGCCGGCGGGCCCGTGGGCGACCTGATCGAGGACGCGGAGGAGCTCGTGGCCGTGTGCTCCCCGCTGGGCCGGGCGCGCCGCACGGCCGAGATCGTGCTCGAGGCCCGGGTGGGCGCGGCGCCCGTGGCCGTCGACCCGGAGCTGATGGAGCTGGCCGGGGGACAGTGGGAGGGCCTGGAGCTCAGTGCCATCGCGGAACGCTGGCCGGACGAGCACCGCCTCTGGCGGGCCGAGCCGGCGCTCGACGCCGGTCCCGTCGGCGGGGAGACCCTGCGCGGGGGCGGCGAGCGGGCCCTGCGTGCGCTGCGCGGGCACGTGCCCCCGCACTGGGCGGACACCCCGCGCGACGGTGGCGCCCACACCCTGCTCGCCGTGGCCCACGGTGCGCTGATCCGCGCGGCCACGGGGCTGCTCCTGCGTCACGAGGGCGAGGCCTTCGCGGCGATGGAGCGGATCGGCAACGCCCGCGCCGCCGTGCTGCAGGGCGCGTTCACTCCGGACACCGGGGCCGAGGGCTGGGGCGACTGGACCCTCGAGGGCTACGGCATCTGAGCGCGCCTCGGCCCGGACGCGGATTTGGCGCCCGCGCGGGGACCGTGTACGCTGGTCGAGTTGCCAGCGAGGCGAACGGCCCGGAAACGGTGCGTGAACATCGCGGGTGACGCCCACATCTGGGGGTATGGCGCAGTTGGTAGCGCGTCTGCATGGCATGCAGAAGGTCAGGGGTTCGAATCCCCTTACCTCCACCAGTCAGAAGGCCCGGTCCATACGGACCGGGCCTTCGTCGTCGTCGGGCTCCTGTGCGGGCCCGGGACGCGACCGCCGCCGGAGCGACATCACCGCGCTGTTGCACTGCGGTGATGTCGCTCCGCCGCGGTCGGTGCGGGGGACACGCCGGGGTACGCGGCGCGCTCCACCGCCGTGAGCGCGGGTTCCACCGCACGGCCCTCCCGCGCCGAGGCGACGGCGGCCTCGAGCACCGCCATCACGGCGACGGCCTGGTCGGGGGTGGCGGCGTCGCCGCTCGGGCGGCCCAGGATCGCGTCGCGCACGCCCGTGTAGGACCGCTGCTGGGCTCCGGTCGGCGCGGGGACGCGCTCGATGTCCCCCTCCCCGTCGTGCAGGAGGATCGGGTCCGGGTCGACGCCCCAGCCCTCGGCACCCGGGAGCAGGCCCGCACGCAGCTGGGCCTCCTGCCGATCCGGCAGTTCCTTCACCGCGGTGCCGCGCGTGCCGTGCACCGCGAAGCGCGGGCTGCCGCCGGCCACGAGCATCGACGCCTGCAGGACCACGCGCCGGCCCGGGTACTGCAGCACGCAGTGTGCCCAGTCCTCGACCGGGGCGCCCGGACGCAGGGCCGCGAGGTCGGCGTCCACGCGTTCGGGGACGCCGAAGAGCAGGAGGGCCTGGTCGACCAGGTGCGGGCCGAGGTCGAACCAGATGCCGCCCCCGGGCACCGCGGCTTCCCGCCAGCGGTCCCGGACGGTCGGGCGGAAGCGATCGATCCGGGACTCGAGGTGGACGACGTCCCCGAGTCGACCGGAGCGGACGAGCTCGGCGATACCCAGGAAGTCGCTGTCGAAGCGGCGGTTCTGGAACACCCGCAGCACCCGCCCCGTCTCGGCCGCGAGGTCGCGCAGCTCCCGCGCCTCGGCGAGACTCAGCGTGAAGGGCTTGTCCACCACCACGTGCCTGCCCGCCCTCAGGGCCGTGCGCGCGAGCGGCGTGTGCTGGTCGTTCGGGGCGGCGATCACCACGAGGTCCACGTCGTGGCGCGCCAGGAGCGCGTCCACGTCGGGCACCACGACGACGTCCGGCAGATCCGCGTGCACTGCGTCCGGGCGGCTGGAGGCGACATGGGTGAGCGCGAGTCCCTCCGTGGCGTGGAGCAGGGGGACGTGGAACGTCTTCCCGGCGAACCCATAGCCGATCAGCGCGGTGCGGATCGGTGCGTCGGTGGGGGACATGCAGGACCTCCTGGGCTGGCGGCGGGCTGGGGGCGTCTCCTGCACGCTAGGCCGTGGGGCCGCGGCGGTCCATCGACGCCGCCCGGCCGGTTTGCACGGTTGCCGCGGGCCGGGTATTCTGTTCAGGTGCTCCGGCCGGTCCGCTGGAAACGGAGTCACCACCCACCTGGGGGTATGGCGCAGTTGGTAGCGCGTCTGCATGGCATGCAGAAGGTCAGGGGTTCGAATCCCCTTACCTCCACGTAACGAGAGAAAATCGAAACTTGCCCCGCCTAATGGCGGGGCAGTTTCGCGTCCGGGTCCGGTCGGGGCGTCTCGCCCCGGTGCTCCTGAGCGAGGACAGCGGCAGCCGGCTCGGCTGGTAGGAACGCGACGTGTTCGTCCTCGTCGATGATGATCCGCTTGAATAGCGCGGTTGAGGATGCGGCGTTCAGCAGGTCGGCATTTGTCGTAGAGGTCCCCGAGGTCGGAGAGGACACCGAGGATCTGGCCGATCGCGGCGCGACTTATGGCCTCGGGCGTGTATCAGCAGGACAACGCTGAGCGGCCCCATGATGATGAATTTCAGCGCGTTCCACGCCAGCACAAGCACCACCAGGTGCAACCAGCCCGGTCCGCCGCCCTCGATCAGAACCCGTAGGACGCTCGCCGCATACAGGTATGGGATGGCCAGCAGCACGGCCCGGACGCCCCCTCCAGCCCCCGTCGGGTGCGGATCGCGTCGAGAGCGATGTTGGTGGGCATGTAGCGGCGCAGAAAGTACCGGGTATGAACGCTGGCGGTCCACATCGAACGGAACATGAGTGCAGTCCTCTCCTTGTCTTGGCGACAAGGAATCAGAAGAACCGCTCCGGCAGAGGCCATCGCGTCATGCCACTGCATCCAACGGTGACGTAGCAGGTAGAGGCTGCCTACAACCGCACTACCGTTGCAACGGGCGCGGCGGAAGAGCATGGATCACAGCGGGCCGAAGCAGGCTCAGGCCGGCGCTTTCAACTTGCCGGCGGTGAGCTGAGTTAGTGCGCTGCGTGTCGCACGGCCGCTACCTCGTCACAGTGGGAAGATGACGATGTGATCTACGTTCGTCGATAGGAGTCCGCGTGAGCGCGTTCGATGAGATAGGTCGACGCGCAGATGCGGGTGGACCTCGCACGATCGCTTTGCTGCGTCGGCTCGGCGCTCAGGTCACGCGCACCTCGTCCTTTCCACCCCCGGCTGGACACCGCAGCTGGAGCGCCGAAGCAGTCGATGACCTGCTTGCCGACATGTTCTCAAAGGCCTCGCCCCGCGGCCAGGTTTTCGTCCTCGCCTGCTACCTGAAAGCGACGGACCAAGCATCACTTGAGCGGCTCATCTTGGCCAGCATCCGCAACTTCCTGATCGATCAGGCCAAGGGAACCGAGCGTGGCAAACTCCGTCGCCGTCTCGACACTCTCCTCAGTGAGGATGCTCGTTTCGCGCGACCACCCGGCCTGGCGGATGTTTGGGCCTGGGCGCTCCTCCATCGCGCCATAGGCCTGTGGCAAGGTGACTTGGAGGAACTGCATCAAGCTGCGGCGCGGGTCCGCGGCTACCAGATTCTGACTTGGAACACGGCGGGACGGACCCCGAAGCGCACGGTGGTAGCACTCACAGAGGTCTCCTACGGCGTAATCGACCACGCCGACGGTGCCGTTCGAGATGAGGACCTCGCGGCGGTCATCGAGCGCCGATTCGCACTCCTTGCACCACCGGTCTTCATCGAGGTTCCCGACGGTTCCTTCACCGCGGCCGCGCTCGCCGGGTTCACCTCCAGCGACGACCCAACTGCGGAGTTGGCGGTACGAGAACGAGCGGAACAGCTTTGGCTCACGCTCAGCGCGGAAGAAAAAGCGCTGCTACCTGTGCTGGGGCAGAGCCTGGAGTCCCGACAGGCCGCCACCGGCATGGGACGCGCGGCGACACAAGCACTGAGCGCGGGTCTGGCTGATCGGCTCAGGCTGGCCACCGTTGACGACCAGCATCGTGAGGAAATCATTCTGCATCTGGCAGCGCTCGCACACGCGATGAATGAATCACGTCGTCTGCCCCAGGTGGGACCGCACCCAGCACGGTCAACCGGAGAGGAGTCGAGGTGACTCGTGATGCTGCACGTCCGCAGTCAAAGCTTGAAGTAGCAGCCTCAAGCGTCACTGTTCCGGACGAGGTGCGCGCGGCGTGGACCGGGGTCGCGCCGGGGCTGGCTGTCGGGCAAATCTGGCGCGCACGCTGGGACGACCAAGTCCAACTCGTCGTCATCCTCAGCGCCGACCAACGCCCGACAGCAAACCCGCTGTCCTTCGACCTCGACTACACCGACTCCACCACGACGCCGATCGCGGCTGCGGCCAACCCGTTCAACGTTCCGGTGATCGTCTGGCCCGAGCTCGCCCAGGCCCTGCCCATCGTCGTCTTCGACCGCTTCGCCGGTCAACTGTCCCCAGAGGCCACCGCCTCGCTAGCCTCGGAGTCGGCACCGTCCCGCGAGGACCGTTCACTGCCACACCCGGTACGCGTATATCGAGCGTTACTGGAAGATGCGATGGCGGAACTCTCGGCTGCGCGCTGGTACGAGAGCGGGTCGGGTGACTTGAGTGCCATCCTGCACCGGGCCAACCTGACGGTTCAGGACGTCGCAGCAGGCCTCAGAGCGACACCGCAGAGGGCGTTGGCTATCTGGCGTGGCCAATTAGCGCTGAGCCACGAGGAGGCCGAGAAGGTCGCTCCGTTGATCGGCGAGTCAGTTGAAACAGTCTTGGCAGCGAACCCGGCGCCACCAGCGGACCTCGTCGCCTGCCTGGAGCAACCGGTGCGTCATCGCCAGGTTCTTGCCTACGCCGCCAGGCGCAGCATAAAGGTCCCTACCGCTTACCGAGACCTCGCGTACCAATCCTGGGCTCTCGCGGCGCGGCAGACCGGTCAGAAGGCGACGAACTGGAACCTCCGGCTCGACACCCTCTTTGCGGCGGTGCTCAATGAACACTGAACGTCGCCGCCCAATCAGTGTGCCCAGGCACCAGGTCATCGCCCAGGTGACGGCCATGCTCGACTACATCGACGCCTCCGACCCAGGCATCCGCTCGCGGCTGTTCGACGACGCCTTGAGCGAGTTGGCAAGCAGAGACGACATCGATGTGCGCCTGGTCCCCGATCAGGAAGTCGACGCCTCCGGGTGCAGTGTCGCCGGCGGGTACCTCGCCGACCACACGCCGCCCGTTCTCGTCGTCTCTGAATCAACCAGCCGCGGTCGACGGGCCTTCACCGCGTTGCACGAGTATGGCCATCACCTCCAGCAGAGTGTCTTCGATCTCATGGAACGCCTAACACAGCAACGCGACGGCGGCCTCGCGTTGGAGGACGCGGCCTGTGACACTTTCGCCTCCGCTATCTTGCTGCCCAAAGAGCTGGTCAAGCAGCACATCGGGGACCGAGGCCCGTCAGTGGACACCGTGCTGTCGCTGTGGCACGCCGCGCCGCAAGTCTCTCGGGCGGCGGTCTGCGTCCGGGCTGCCCTGACCCTTCAGATCCCGGGTCACGTCACGCTCCTTGACAAGAACGGCGTGATCGTCTTCTCCTCCTCCCGCGAGCTTCCCCCGCTGCGTCGAGGCAGCGACCAATCTCGAGTGAGCATCGTGGTCGCCGCACGACAGGCGCCCACGCGGATCGTCGACGGCGAGGCGGAGTTCTTCTACCGCGACGGCATCCGCGGACAGACGCTTTACGCGCAGGCAGGCGACATGGGAGGCATGACCGTCATCGTCTCCGTGACCGAACGGGCGGCCTGGCGCAAGCTGTCGTTGCCACGGAAGGACAGCGGCCCCAAGGGTGTGTTCCGAATCTGTGAGCATGGCGCGTGTGGACACGAATTCCGCACGTTTGAGCGCCCCTGTGAGCAATGTGCTGCCCCGAGGTGTCCAGAATGCGGACAGTGCAACTGCGGCTTCAGGTTGCGCGAACGCACCTGCCCGTCGTGCTACCTGGTGAAAGCCGCCCATCTCTTCGACGACACCACCGGAGCGTGCCAAGACTGCTCCTGAGGTAGGGCGGGGGCTGAAGCGAATTACGTCGTCTGCCCTCGGTAGAGCATCGAAGTGATGCTCCGCGCGGGACTCGACGCCGGGAGAGTCACCAGCTCACTGCTCCCGGCGAGGAGAACATCATGACAACCATCAGCCCGACCATCACCCTTGAACAGATCGTCAGCCAGGCCCGCCGCAGGATCGAGGTCTCCGACGCCGAACTCGACGAAGCGCGAAAGCGCCGCGGGGTTATCGGCACTGCGCTCCGCGACGAGTTCCCCGGCAGCCGCACCTACGTCAACGGGAGCATCGCTCACGGGGACGCGCTGACCCCACTGACAGACGTCGACCTCGGCGTGGTCGTGCCCGATTCCGACCATGAGTACGGTCCGGGCAAGCGCGGGCCGAAGGACCTCAAGGAGCGCGCCGCAGACGCTATCCGTGCCAGCCTCAAAGAGGAATACGGCGATCTCGCCGTCGAAGTCAAGGGCCGCAAGCGCTCCATCCTCGTGCGATTCCGCGACCCGGTTGCCCCAGGACAACCTGACTTCACTGCCGACGTGATCATCGCCATCGACAACCCTGACGGCGCCGGCCTCTACATCCCTCGCTTCGATAGCTGGGACCGCTCGCACCCCGAGAAGCACACCGAACTCGTCAGCATCACGAACACGATCACGGACGCCTGCTTCGCCCGGATCGTGCGCCTGCTGAAGCACTGGAACCGGAGCAACGGCAAGCCGCTGTGCTCCTGGAACATCAAGGCCCTGGCACTCAACTGTGTCGATGCCCCCACCGCCCTGATCCCGGGTCTACGCGCATGGTTCGACTTCGCGATCAAGGAACTTTCTCGCGGCGAAACACCTGATCCTGCGGGCGTCGCGGAGAAGCCCATCAAGCTCAACGACACCCGCACCGAAGTGATCCGTCGGCTCACGCGCGCGCTGGAGAAGCTCGACCGCGCCATCGAGTACGAGAAGACCGGCTACACCGTTCTCGCCCACAACGAAATCGCCAAGTTCTTCAACGACCCCGAGATGCTGCCCGCCCCGGATCCCACTGCGGTGATGCAGGAAGAAGCCCGGCGGATCACCGCGCAGAAGGCCAAGGACACCAAGACCTTCGGTGCGCCCGCCCTCCTCACCGGCACCGGCGCCTCCGCCGGCCGTGAACGCGGAAACGTACGCTCATGGGGCGCCTGAGCACCCGGTGGTACGGGGCTGATCCGGCGTGGACGCTCCCGTTCCAGCGCGACGCGAGACGCCATTACGGCTCAGCCGTCACCGTCGCCCTTCGCAGCAATTACCTCCTCTACCGCCACGAGGGACTCGATGTCCCAGGGCGTGACGAACCCATTCCCGTAGAGGTCCGATTCGAAGCCCGCCCTCTCTACGACACCTATGGGCTTTCGCCGCAGGACTATCCACGGGTGTTCGCCGACCACGGATTGGCCTCGCCCCACCGCATGCCCGACGACAGCCTCTGCCTGTTCTACCCCGGCGATCCACCCGAACGAAGATGGACGGCAGACGATGGTCTGCTCGCCCTCCTGAATCTCGCCGGTGACCACCTGTTCTTCGAGACCTACTGGCGCCACACCGGAGGCCACCAAGGCGGCAAGTGGCTGGCACCAGAAGCACCGCACGGCTATCAAGGTGGCAGGCAATGACGCCGACCCCCCTGCCCGCTGCCGAAGTGACCCTCACGATCGAGCCGCTCAGTTGGGACGGCATCGCAACCGTCCTCGCCGCAGTCCTTGCCGCGATCGTCGCCGTCCTCGGCTACAGCATCCAGCAAAGGATCGCGCGAAAGGAGCGCCGGGCCGTGATCTACAGCGAAGCGCTGCGCGCTGTTGAGGACTACCTGGAAGCGCCATACCTCGTGCGCCGCCGCGACGGGTCCACTTCAGCACGCCAGACCATCACCACCCACATCAGCGACATCCAATCCAGGCTGTCCTACTACTGCGCCCTGCTCGACATTCACGCGCACTCCGAGATCAGCATGGCATACCGCACGCTGGTCTCCGCGGCACGAGCCGAAGGCGGCAAGGCGATGTCACAGGCGTGGCAGAGCCGGCCCACGCGACGTGATGGCGGAGTTCCCATCCGCGCACGCTACGACCGCTCCCGCAGTGATGATGCGCGTCAGGGCTACATCGAAGCGATCCGACATCGAGACGCTTGATCAGTGTGTCAGACGCCCTCGCTCACACCCATCAGCTCGCAACGTTGGGGCAGAGGATGAGCCAGCCATCAACTTCGTCCTGGTCAGCGTTGCCGCCCATGCGAGTCCCGCATGACGACGCCACACGCTAGCAATCTGCGCCGGACCGCTCCGGCCGAGAAGCCAAGTCTGGACCCGACCCGCTCCAAGGATTCGCCTGCCGCGTACCGTCGTCGCATCTCATCGAAATCAGCGTCGGGCGGCGATGTACGTCGCAAACGGACCCCCTGAGCGCGAAGGAGTGACGACAACCGAGCACGGCTCACGCCCAGGTCAACGCCGATCTCCCGCAACGTCCCTCCTGCTTCGTAGCGTGCGCCAGCAGCCAGGAGTGCTTCCTCATCCACACGCACCTGTTGCTTGACATGCGGCGCCTTATGGCCGCCGCAACTCGTCGGCCGGGACTGGATCGTCCGGTGCGTCGTCGCGATTCGAACCAGGGCGGGGGCAAGTTTCGAAAACGCTCCCGCTAGGTCCACCAGTCAGAAGGCCCGGTCCATATGGACCGGGCCTTCGTCGTCGTGGCGGCGAGCTCGCCGTCGGACCCACCGGATCCCTCGAGTGGTCACGACACGCCGCGTGCCGCGTAAGCAGACGGCGTGTCGTGACCACTCTGCGCTCCTCCCCGCGCGACCGCCCCCGCCGGTCACGGCCGGGTTGCGGTCCCGCGTCGATCACGCATCGACGTCGCACAGCCCTTTCACGGCGGGCTCTGGGCGGACAGACTCGAGGCGTCCCCACCCGTGGAGCCCGGAACGCCGGTGCTGCAGAGGCGGGGGCCGCCGGCCCTCTCCGGCCGACTCAGTGGGGAGCTGCCATGTCGGTCATCCGTACCCGTCGTCCCTCCCTCCGTC
The DNA here is from genome assembly GCF_053627595.1 of Micrococcus sp. 140720015-1. Classification (NCBI taxonomy): domain Bacteria; kingdom Bacillati; phylum Actinomycetota; class Actinomycetes; order Micrococcales; family Micrococcaceae; genus Micrococcus; species Micrococcus sp. 140720015-1. The sequence continues at coordinate 58,243 of NZ_JBSEYC010000002.1, read as the reverse complement.
ACCTGCCCGCCGCCGTCGCCACCGCCGGCCTCGTCACCACCGTCGCCCTCGCCGGCCCCGCCGCCGCCTGGGACGACGCCCATGGTCCCCAGGCCGGCTACTTCCAGGCCGTCGACCCCGAGAACGTCACCGCGGCCTTCTTCCAGACCTACGACGGCTACGACCCGGAGGACCTCACGCTCACGATCACGCCGGTGGCCGAGGACGGCACCCGCCTGGAGGGCGGCCAGGAGGTGGAGTTCACCGCCCTGGACGTCATCGACGGCGGCGCGGTGGACGTCCTGGAGACCCGCCGCGCGCTTGGCGCGGCCGGTGAGGGCCTCGTGCGGTACGACGTCGTGGCCGACGGGCAGATGCTGAACATGGGCATCACCCTCCAGGCGGACGCCGACCTCACCGACGATCAGGGGGCGGCCGTGCACTCCGTCGACGGCCCGCAGACGGGCCACCTCGGGGACCGGCCCCTGGTCTGGGACTCGGCCATGCAGCTGGCACCCGGGGTGGCGGGCGCCGAGATCGTCCACCCGGTCGCGGCGCCGACGATGGAGAGCACCTACGCGGCGGTCGTGACCGAGCCAGCCCACGGTGAGGTCTTCGCGTTCCGTGACTCGGAGCACTCCGAGCTCCGTGCCTGGTACATCCCCGAGGAGGGCTTCGTCGGCGCGGACACCTTCACCGTCGACTTCCGCAGCGATCACGTCGCCCACGTCCAGACCGTCACCGTGCATGTCGGCGAGGAGATCCCTGCCGCATACGACGGCTTCGTCGAAGCCGAGGACGGCGTCCTCAACGGGAAGCCGCTCGACCTGACCGACCCGGACACCGCCGAGGCGCTCGCCGCGTTCCGGGGCGACGAGGCCGCCCCGGCTCCGGAGGATGAGGACGAGCAGCCCGCTCCGGTCGAGGACGACGCCGACGAGCAGCACACGACCCCGCACACCGTCGAGACGGGGCAGTCCACCGGCTGGTGGCTGGCCGGCCTCGGTGCCGCCGCCGCGGGGATGCTGGTCGCGGCCCGTCGTCGTCTGGGTCTGACCGACTGACAGCCCGCCGCGCACGGATCCATTGACGCGCCGCCCCTCTCACGCACAGGGGCGGCGCGTCCGCGCCGGCATGACACGCGGCCGGCAGCCCGCGCGTCAGTCGCCGGGGCCCGCCATGGGCCTGGGCAACCCGGACAGCCAGGAGTCGATCTTCGCGGTGCTCCCCGGCCTCGTGCTGCTGGTGATGTTCTGCGTGACCGCGCTGGACTCCACCGACCCGGACGACGGCTCCGGCTCCTCCGTGTTCGGTGTCGGCACCGTGTTCATCCTGGGCATGGGCGTGCTGGCGATCGGCGTGGTACTGATGATGTGGACGCGGTTGCGCCACCCGGCCTACTTCCGTGGCGAAACCCTGCCGCAGACGGACTCGACCCGGCGCATCCCGATCATCCGTCCGGACGACGACGGCACTGCCGTGGTCCGGGACCCCAACGAGAGGACCCACTCATGAGCACCCCCACCGGCTATCGCGTGCAGGACCCCAGCACCGACCAGGTCGTGGAGACCTTCCCGGCCCTCGCCGACGGTGAGGTCGACCAGGTGCTGGCCGCCGCCGAGACCGCCCAGCGCGCGTGGGCCGCCCGCCCCATCGAGGAACGCGCCGCCATCGTGCAGAAGGTCGCGGACCTCTTTGAGGAGCGCAAGGACAAGCTCGCGCAGATCATCGCCACCGAGATGGGCAAGCGCGTGACCGAGGGCGTCGAGGAGGCGGAGTTCAGCTCGGCCATCTTCGGCTATTTCGCGGACAAGGGCCCCACCCTCGCCGCGGACCGCCCCATCGAGACCTTCGAGGGCGGTCGCGCCATGATCCGGCACCTGCCCCTGGGTGTGCTGCTGGGCGTCATGCCGTGGAACTTCCCGTACTACCAGATCGCCCGTTTCGCCGCGCCGAACCTCATGCTCGGCAACGCGATCGTGCTCAAGCACGCCGAGATCTGCCCGCGCTCGGCCCTGGCCGTGCAGCAGATCATGGACGACGCCGGCGTGCCGGCCGGCGTGTACACCAACGTGTTCGCCACGCACGACCAGATCGCCGAGTTCATCGCCGACCCGCGCGTGGCCGGGGTCTCCCTGACCGGCTCCGAGCGGGCCGGCTCCGTGATCGGCGCGCTCGCGGGCCAGCACCTCAAGAAGGCCGTCCTCGAGCTCGGCGGCTCGGACCCGTACATCGTGCTCGACGCCGAGGACCCGGCCGAGGCCGCCCGCACCGCGTGGGCGACCCGCATGTACAACATGGGTCAGGCCTGCAACTCCAACAAGCGCATGATCGTCTCGGCGGACATCCATGACGCCTTCGTGGCCGAGCTGGTGTCCCTGGCCGAGGCCATGAAGCCCGGGGAGGCCACCGACGAGGACCCGACGGTCTTCACCCCGCTGTCCTCGCGCGGTGCCGCCGAGGGCCTGGCCGAGCAGGTGGAGCGGGCCCGTCAGCAGGGGGCGACCGTCCACGTCGGCGGGACCGTCACGGACGAGGCGGGCGCCCGCTTCGCCCCAGCCGTGATCACGGGCGTCACCTCCGAGATGGACGCCTACCGCGAGGAGCTCTTCGGCCCCGTCGCCGTCGTCTACAAGGTGGAGTCCGCGGACGAGGCGCTCGCCCTCGCCAACGACTCCCAGTACGGCCTGGGCGGCGCCGTGTTCTCCCGGGACGAGGCCCAGGCCGAGCGGATCGCCCGACAGCTCGAGGTCGGCATGGCCAACGTCAACACGCCGGCGGGCGAGGGGGCGGAGATCCCGTTCGGCGGCGTCAAGCGCTCCGGCTTCGGCCGCGAGCTCGGCCCGCTCGGCATGGACGAGTTCGTCAACAAGCAGATGTACTTCGTCCAGGACTGACACCCCACGACGACGGGCCCGCCTCCGGTGACCGGAGGCGGGCCCGTCTGCGTCCCGCCGCCGTGGCGGGAGCGAGGGGTCAGCGACGCGCCTGTCACACAGCGGGTTCTAGGCTGGCGCGCCCTTGTCCCTTCATCCGAGGCGTGGCCATCATGGACCGGATCCCCGTCGAGAACTGCAGAATCGAGAATGTCTGATGTACCCCACCCCGATGACCTTCGACGTGGCGCGTGCCGGCCGCGCTCTCGCCCAGGTCAGTGTCCGCACCCTGGCCACCGCGGCCGGCCTCGAGAAGGAGCAGCTGCGCCGCTTCGAGAAGGGGGTGGCCGACCTGCGGGTGGATGAGCGTCTGCGTCTGGAGAAGGCCCTGCGGAAGTACGGCGTCGGGCTGGTCCCGGAGGACGAGTTCGGCGGCACGGGGGTCCGCCGGATCTTCACCGCCGAGAAGTCCCGACGCCTCGAGGCGATGGAGAACGAGGGCGGCCCCGCGTACGAGGACGACATCTGAGTCCTCCGCCGACAGGCGGACGGCCCCGCATCCCGGGCAGGGATGCGGGGCCGTCGTCGTCGGTCTGTCGGTGGCGGGGTCTCAGGCGGACTGCAGCGCCTTCGTGACCTCGCCCAGGCCCTCCTTGAGGAGGTCCTCACCGATGGTCAGCGGCGGCAGGAAGCGCACGACGTTGCCGTAGGTGCCGCACGTGAGCAGGATGACGCCGGCGGCGCGCACGGCGGCGGCCACGGTGGCGGTCAGCGTCGCGTCCGGCTCGCCGGTGGCGGGGTCCACGAACTCGATCGCCATCATCGCGCCGCGGCCGCGGACCTCGGCGATGCGGTCGTCGGCGTTCTGCTCGAAGTGCTCGCGGATGACCTGCTCGATCCGGCGGGCCTTCTCGAGGAGGCCGTCCTCCTCGACGGCCTCGAACACGGCGAGGGCCGCCGCCGTGGCGACGGGGTTGCCGCCGTAGGTGCCACCGAGGCCGCCCGGGTGCACGGAGTCCATCACCTCGGCGCGGCCGGTGACGCCGGAGAGCGGCATGCCGCCGGCGATGCCCTTGGCGGTCGCCATCAGGTCCGGCTCGATGCCCTCGGTCTCGGAGGCGAACCAGGCGCCGGTGCGGGCGATGCCGGACTGGACCTCGTCCGCGATGAACAGGACGTCGTTGGCCTTGCACCACTCGACCACGGCCGGCAGGAAGCCCTCGGCCGGGACGATGAAGCCGCCCTCGCCCTGGATCGGCTCCATGATCACGGCGGCCAGGTTGTCGGCACCGATCTGCTTCTCCAGCGCGGAGATGGCACGCTGCGCGGCCTCGGCACCGGACAGGCCGTCGCGCAGCGGGTAGGAGCCGGGCACGCGGTAGATCTCGGGGGCGAACGGTCCGAAGCTGTGCTTGTAGGGCATGGACTTGGCGGTCAGCGCCATCGTCAGTGTGGTGCGGCCGTGATAGGCGTGGTCGAACGCGGCCACGGCCTGCTTGCCGGTGTAGGCGCGGGCCACCTTGACGGCGTTCTCCACGGCCTCGGCGCCGGAGTTGAACAGGGCGGTGCGGGTCTCGCCGGAGATCGGGCAGGTGCGGTCCAGCTGCTCGGCCACGGCCACGTAGCCCTCGTAGGGGGTGATCATGAACGAGGTGTGGGTGAACTGCGCGACCTGCTCCTGGACGGCGGCCACGACGCGCGGGTGGGAGGCGCCCACGGAGGTGACGGCGATGCCGGAGGCCAGGTCGATCAGGCGGTTGCCGTCCACGTCCTCGAGGATGCCGCCCGCGGCGCGGGCCGCGTACACCGGCATGGTGGTGGCCACGCCGGCCGGAACGGCGCCCTTCTGGCGCTCGGCGAGCTCACGGGAGCGAGGGCCGGGCAGCTCGGTGGCCAGGTGGCGGGTCTGCTCGAGGTCGGGGGTGGCGGTCATAGGGGATGCCTCCTGGGAACGGCTCACGGGGAGCGGGGACGACGGGTGGGAACGACGACGACGCGTCGGGCCGCGTCCTCCCATGGTGGGGCGTCGGGTCCATGCCGTCCAGTGATGATCTGGCGTGGCGGCTATGCTCATCCAGCATGGAAGAGAAACTGCTCAGGGCCTTCGTGACCGTGGCCGAGGTCGGCACGGTCTCGGGGGCCGCGATCCGCCTGGACCTCGTGCAGTCCGCGCTCAGTCGGCAGCTGCAGCGGCTTCAGCGTGAGCTGCGCCTACCCCTGTTCGCCCGGGTCGGCGGCCGGCTCGAGCTGACGACGGCCGGCGAGGCGTTCCTCCCGGTGGCGCGCGAGGTCCTCGTCGCCCATCGCCGGGCGGAGCAGGCGGCCCGCGCGCTCGCCTCCGGTCGGCTCACGGACGTGGCCGTGGCCGCGCCGGGCACCACTCTCATCGACGTCGTGCTGCCGTTCGTGGCCACCTTCGGGGAGGAGGACCCGCGCCCGCGCGTCGCGGAGACCCAGCTGGACGACTCGCTGCTCGACGCCGTCGCGCGGCACGACCTGGTGGTGATGCCGACGGTGCCGCCGCCCTCCGTCGCGTCGCTGCCGCTGATGGACCTGCCCGTCTGGGCGTACGTCGCCCCGGGTCACCCCTGGGCGGGACGGACGCGGGTGTCCCTCGACGAACTCGTGGCCCAGCCTGTCGTCGCGCCCGCCCGCACCTTCATGGCGCGGCGCGTCCTCGACGGCGCCGTGGCCGTGGCGGGCCTCACGCCGCCGGCCCTCACCGAGGCGAACTCCGGGCGGGTGGCCCAGGCCCTGGTCGCGACGGGGGCGGGTGTCGCCGTCGTCACCGAGGACCCGGCCTTCGGGCTGACGCCGGTGCGGGTCATCGCGCAGGGGCGGACGCTCACGGTGCGGCTGCACGCGGCGTGGCGGGGGGATCACTTCGCCGCCGAGACGCTGGAGGCGATCGTCCGTCGGCTGCAGGCCTTCATCTGGGACCGCTATGCCGACCCCGGGGACGGGCCCGCCCGCGTGAAGTCTGGGTGAACTTCTGCCCACCGGTCAGCGGGAACTCATCGTTCGCACATCCGCCACATAGGCTGGTGCCGTCCATGATCCATGTCACCCGCACCGCCGAACCGGAGGACCCCATGTCCCTGCAGTTCCCCGCCCGCCTGTCCGCCGCCGCCCTCGGAGCCGCCGTCCTCGTCGGCGTCGCCGCCGCCCCGGCCCACGCCGCCACCTGGACGCCCGAGCACGGCACCCCGTCCGGCACGTTCGTCAGCGCGGACGACAACCTGATGGAGTTCGTCCTCTACGACAACTTCGCGACCGAGGACATCCGCGCCGTCGTCGTCACCGCGTCGGGGGAGGAGACCGAGATCCAGGTCGACTTCATCACCGAGGAAGACATGGGTGCCGTGTTCATGCACGACATCGAGCGGGCCCTCGGCGGCGACCTGGCGCAGCCCTACGAGGTGCACGTCTACGGCGCCGGCCAGCTCGCCTTCGGCGCGGCCTTCGCCGCCGACGGCACCATGACCCCGGTCGAGGCCGAGGAGTTCATCCCGTTCGAGGACTGGGCCGAGGTCGCCACGTGGCGCGTCTACACGGACCAGAACGCGACCGTCGTCGAGTCCCTCGTGACCGAGGACGGCGGCGTGCCGAGCCCGATCGACGCCGAGCTCACCGTGGCGCCGAAGCACGGGACCGTCGAGATCGGCGGGACCTCCTTCGGCTACACCCCGGAGAAGGACTTCCTCGGGACCGACACCTTCACCGTGGTGATGACCGCGAACGGCGTCACCCGCACGGTCGAGTTCACCGTCGAGGTGCTCGACCTGCCGGGCGACTCCACGCCCACCCCGATCGACCCGGCGCCCGCCCCCGAGCCGCAGCCCGAGCCCGAGCCGGCGCCGGAACCCGAGCCCGCCCCGGAGGAGCCGGTCGATCCGGCCCCCGCCCTCGAGGAGCCCACCCCGGAGGAGTCGACCGATCCGGCCCCCGCCCCTGAGGAGCCCGCCCCGGAGGAGCCGGTCGATCCGGCCCCCGCCCCCGAGGAGCCCGCCCCGGCCCCCGAGGAGCCCGCCGAGCCCGAGCAGCCGGCCCAGCCGGTCGTCGACGAGGACGAGCCCGTCCCCCCGGCCCCCGAGCAGCCGGCCGAGGACGGCCACACCGTCCCGGACACGGTCGAGACCGGCAACGGCTCCGCGTGGGGCCTGGCCGCCATCGGCGCCCTGGCCGCCGGCGTTCTGGTGCGCCTGCGCCGCACCTTCGGCCTGGCCTGAGCCCGCGCCGAGGCGGCCGGGGCGCACCCGCGTCCCGGCCGCCTCGGCCGTCCCGAACGGACGACGCGCCGGGCTGAGGCCGGAGCGCGTGAGACCATGCCGTCGTCGGATGCGGCCCCGGGCGGGCCGGACCGATGCACACGAGGGGAGAACCCGCATGAACACCACCGTCCGACGCGCCCTGTGGGTGGTCCTGGTGTTGCTGTGCCTGGGACTCGTGTTCCTCGCGCTGCGCGGGGTGCTGGCGGTCGGCGCCGTGCCGATCAGCGCTGCCCCCACCCTCAGCGCCACGGCGTCCGCGACCCCGTCGCCGTCGTCCTCAGCACGCTCCACGCCCAGCCCCGCACCGACGGCCACACCGACCCCGACGCCGACCCCGTCCTCCGCGGCCCCCACGTCGGAGGCGGCGGTTCCCATCGAGACCGAGGAGCCTGCCGGCACGCCCACATCGGCGGAGCCCACGCCGTCCGAGGAGCCGACCCCCACCGAGGAGCCGGCCCCCGCCGCGGCTGCCCACCTCTCCGGCCCCGCCGCCCCGTGGGACGAGATCACGGCGACGCCCGTGCACGTGGACGTCCACCAGGACGGCGAGCAGATCGTCGGAGCGGGGATCGACCTGACGCAGTTGGACGAGGGCGGCGACCTGGACCCGGATCCGCAGACGGTCGGCTGGTACGGTCCGCCGCAGTGGGGCACCACGCCGGGGGAGCGCTCCCCGTACGCGGGGGTCCTGGCCGGGCACGTCGTCTACTACGGCGTGCGGGACGTGTTCTGGAACCTGGGCGACGTGCGGGCGGGCGCCGTCGTCGTGGTGACGTACGACGACGGCACGCAGGCCGCCTTCGAGGCGGACACGGACGCGGTCTCGGTGGAGAAGGAGGCGCTCACCCAGGATCCGGCGCACCGCTGGGCATGGGAGCCCGGGGGCGACGACGCGAAGGTCACGCTGATCACGTGCGACCTCGTGCCGGGCACCGGGATGGCCGGGAACGCCTTCAACAACTGGGTGGTGCAGGCCACCCGCGTCGCCTGAGGCCGCGGCGACCCCGGGGCCGGGAGGCCGGAGGGGTACCCTGGGGAGGCCGGGGCGGCCGACCGCGTCGGACCGCCATTGACCCCGTGACCGGGTGACGACCGCCGAGAGGACCTGCGCCCATGAGCCGAGCCGACATCGCCCCCGCCCGCGTGCACCCCCGCCGCTGGAGCGTGGCCGTCGGAGGGGCGCTCCTGAGCATCACCCTGGCCACCGGCGGCTGCAGCGTCGCCGAGGAGCCCGGACAGACCGGTGGCACGGAGGCGGGGAACACCTACCTGGAGGGCGTGCTGGCCAGCCCCAGCCAGACGTCCGCCGACCCGCTCGCCGCGGACATCCAGTTCGCGGGTCTGCTGCTGCGCAACCACCGCGACGCGATCCAGCAGTCCGATCAGGTGCTGGGCAAGGACGGCGTGGACCAGGAGATCCGGGCCACCGCCGAGCGGATGAAGTCCGAGCACGAGGAGCGGGCGGGCCGGCTCGAGTCGATGCTCGAGGGCTGGGGCGTCCCCTCGGATGACGTGCGCGGTGCGGGTGCCGAGTCGACCCCGTCTGCCCAGCCTGAGTCCACGGAGGACGCGGAGCCGACCCAGATCGTGGGCGACGAGCTGCGCGCCGGACTCCTGTCCGACCGGGAGAAGAACGTGCTGACCGCCGCCGAGCCGGAGGAGGCGGGACGGATCTACCTGCTCCAGATGCACCGCCTCTATCAGGGCGCGCTGACGATCTCCGCCACGGAGGCGGAGGACGGCTCGGACGACGCGGCCAAGGAGCTGGCCTCCAGCGTGGTCGAGGGCCACCGCAAGGAGCTGGAGAGCTTGGCCGAGACGCTCGCGGAGATGGGCGTGATCGGGTCGAGCGGGGCGCGCACGGCGGACCCGTCCGGGTTCACCGGCCCCATCAAGATCGAGGGCACCGGCGCGAACGGCGGCTCCGTCCCCTCGGACTTCGTCCCCGAGCCGGTGCAGCGGGTGCGCAACTTCCGCGCCACCCAGAAGCCGGTGCTGCCGTCGTCGAGCTCGCCCAGTTCCTCCAGCGCGTCGGGCTCTGCCAGCGCGTCCGGCCGGGACGCCGAGGACCAGCGGGGGCGGGACGCCGCATCGGCGAGCCCGTCGCCCAGCCCGGCCGACACGGCGCAGGCCACACCGCGCCCCTCCTCCGGGGCAAGCCCCTCGCCCAGCGCGTCTCGCTGACACACCGGCCGGTCGGTCCGCATCGGGCGGCGCCGTGACCGAGTCGATAGCGCTTCGAAACCGGACAGTGACCCGCCTCACGTCCGTGCGGCGTAGGTTCGTGCCGACGCGGCGAGTGCGGCACCCGGTCGACCTCGGGCGTCCGAGCCGGGGAGCCCTTCGGCCCGTCGCAGCACCGCACCCCTGGAGGAGCACGATGCGCACCGCCCGATCGACCCGCCTTGCCGCCGCCCTGGGCGCCGGCGTCCTTCTCACCGGCGTGGGGGCGACCCCTGCCCTCGCCTCACCCGCCCACCCCGCCGGATGGACCGCCGAGCACGGCCTGCCCGGCGGCTCCTTCCTCGTGGCCAGCGCGGAGGGTGAGACCGGGGCCTCCTTCGGCACCGAGTTCGAGGTGGACGAGTCCGACGTCCGCCTGACGGTGGCTCCGGCGCTGGAGGGGGAGGCCCGCGGCGCCGAGACCGAGGTCCCGTTCACGTACGACGACGAGTTGGAGCGCGGTGACTTCGACGTCGCCGCGGCCCGGCGGAGCCTGGGAGAGTCGGGGACCGGTCCCGTCGTCTACACCCTCTCTGTCCTGGGCGGCGAGGTGGCCGCCCTCACCTACGGCCCGGACGCCGACCTCACCGACGCTGACCCGGGCGAGCCGCTGCGCGCCGACCAGCGTCATGAGCTCGGCTTCCACATGCTCCCCACCGCCTGGGACACCACCCTGCTCGCGGCGCCGGGGGAGCGACACGTGTTCATCTCCTCGTACACGGGCGATGAGGCGGCGCCGCTGACGCTCGTCGCGGGCCCGGCCGAGGGCAGGGTCGTCGAGGTGACGGAGGAGGAGACCGGCGGGCCGCGCGGCTACGTGTACCAGGCGCCCGAGGGCTTCACCGGATCCGACACCGTCACCCTGCGGGCCACGAGGGACGGCGTGACGACGACGCGGACGGTGACCGTGCGGTTCGGCGATCCCCGCGTGGACCTCTATGACTGGGAGAACGGGCGGATCCCGGGGTTCGTGACCTTCCCCGTGGCCGGCCTGTTCGACGACGCTCCGGCTCCGGGCCAGCCGGCCGATCCCGACACCCCCACCTCGCCGGCGAAGCCCGAGACCCCTGCGGACCCGGCCGAGGGCGAGCACACGGTGCCGGACACGGTCGAGACCGGGCGTGGTCCGGCGGCGTGGCCCGCCGCCCTCGTGGTGCTGGCCGCGGGCGTCCTGGCCGTGGCGCGCCGGCACCGCGTCGCGGCCTGACCGCTCCGGTCAGCGGGGCGCGAGCAGCGCGCTCTTCTCCGGGTGCTCGTCGAACCACTGGGCGACGTACCAGCACATCGGCACGATGCGGCGGCCCCCTGCGGGGCCGCCGTTCGTCGCGATGTCCTCGACGGCGCCCGCAGTCAGCGCGGCGGCGTGGCCCCGGCCGCGGTGCACGGGGATGGTGAACGCCCGGTTTAGGGAGACGGCCGCGCCGTTGTCCCGGAAGTCGAGGACGGCGAGCAGTGTGCCGCCGTCATGGAGCTCGTAGCGGGACTCGGCGTCATTGCGGGTGACGGTGGGGGAGGTGCTCATGCCGGGGCAACCCCCGGTGGTGACCGGGTATTCCGACGCCGGTCGGCGGCGGGCTCCTACATGTAGTGGTCCGCGGGGGCCGGACACGCCGCCCGCAGACGTGGCGAACTCGACTTTCCGGCTGTGGGAACCCGGCCCCGAGATCTCCACCGGCTGTGGACAGCCGACCCCGGTCCCGGCGTGTCCCGCATGTCCGCGCGGATCGTCCCGCACAGCAGGGTGTGGACAGGATGGGCAGAGGGTGGGGATACGTAACTACAGTGGTGTGACTACTACATGTAGGGATGGTTCCCGGCCGTGATCACTAGATGTAGTATCGACGCAGATGTTCGGCACGCCCCGTGATTCACCTCGCGGACGCCGCGCCGACACCCGCAGACCACCAGAGACCACGAAGGAACAGGGATCGCCATGACCGTCACCGTGTACACCAAGCCGGCCTGCGTGCAGTGCAACGCCACCTACCGTGCACTGGACAAGAAGGGCATCGCCTACGAGGTCGTGGACATGTCCCAGGACCCCGCCGCCCTCGAGCGCGTCCGTGCCCTCGGCTTCATGCAGGCCCCCGTCGTCGTCACCGAGACCGACTCCTGGTCCGGCTTCCGCCCGGACAAGATCGCCGAGCTCGCCGAGTCCGCCGCGGCATCGGTGGCCTGACCGGAGCCGACATGACCGTCGCCGCGGGCCCGAGCCACATCCGCTCGGCCGAGGCGCAGGGGCTCGTCCCCACCGACGCGGGACTGATCTACTTCTCCTCCGCCTCCAACTACACGCACCGCTTCGTCGAGAAGCTCGAGCTGCCCGAGGACCGGGTGGCTCGACTGCCGTTGATCACCCGGGAGCCCACCCTCGGGGCCACCGCCCCGTACGTCCTGATGACCCCCACCTACGGCGGGGGCAGCGGGCCGGGCGCGGTCCCGAAGCAGGTGATCAAGTTCCTCAACGTCCCGGAGAACCGTCACTGGATTCGGGGCGTGATCGCGTCCGGGAACACCAACTTCCATGAGGGCTACTGCCTGGCCGGGTACATCATCTCCCGCAAGTGCCAGGTCCCCCTCATGTACAAATTCGAGCTGATGGGCACGCCCGACGACGTCGAACGCGTCCGCGGCGGCCTGGAAGGACTGTGGACATGACCACCACCGCACCCACCGAGGCGGACCTCATCCGCCAGGCGAAGAACATGCCCGCCGAGTGGCAGAACCTCGGCTATCACGAGCTCAACGCCATGCTGAACCTCTACGGCGCGGACGGTCGCATCCAGTTCGAGGCCGACCACGCGGCCGCGCGCCAGTACTTCCTGCAGCATGTCAACACCAACACGGTGTTCTTCCATGACCTGGAGGAGAAGCTCGACTACCTGCAGAAGAACGACTACTACGAGACCGAGACGTTCGAGCAGTACCCGTTCGAGTTCATCCGGGGCCTGTTCGATCGTGCCTACAAGGCGAAGTTCCGCTTCCCGACCTTCCTCGGTGCGTTCAAGTTTTACACCTCGTACGCCCTGAAGACCTTCGACGGCAAGCGCTACCTCGAGCGCTACGAGGACCGCGTCGCCGTCGTCGCCCTCCACCTCGCCCGCGGCGACCAGGAGCTGGCCACCCACCTGGTGGACGAGATGATCGCCGGCCGCTTCCAGCCGGCCACCCCCACGTTCCTGAACTCGGGCAAGAAGCAGCGCGGCGAGCTCGTCTCCTGCTTCCTGTTGCGCATCGAGGACAACATGGAGTCGATCGCCCGCGGCATCAACTCCGCCCTGCAGCTGTCCAAGCGCGGCGGCGGCGTGGCCCTCTCGCTGACCAACATCCGCGAGCACGGCGCGCCCATCAAGCAGATCGAGAACCAGTCCTCCGGCGTCATCCCCGTGATGAAGCTCCTCGAGGACTCCTTCTCCTACGCCAACCAGCTCGGCGCGCGCCAGGGCGCCGGCGCGGTGTACCTCAACGCGCACCACCCGGACATCCACCGCTTCCTCGACACCAAGCGCGAGAACGCGGACGAGAAGATCCGCATCAAGACCCTCTCCCTCGGCGTCGTGATCCCGGACATCACGTTCCAGCTGGCGAAGAAGAACGAGGACATGTACCTGTTCTCGCCGTACGACGTCGAGCGTGTCTACGGGGTGCCGTTCTCCGAGATCTCCGTGACCGAGAAGTACTACGAGATGGTCGACGACGCGCGGATCAAGAAGACCAAGATCAACGCGCGCGAGTTCTTCCAGACCATCGCCGAGATCCAGTTCGAGTCCGGCTACCCGTACGTCGTGTTCGAGGACACCGTGAACGCCGCGAACCCGATCAAGGGCCGCATCACCATGTCCAACCTGTGCTCCGAGATCCTGCAGGTCTCCGAGGCCTCCGAGTACAACGAGGACCTGAGCTACGCCCACGTGGGCCAGGACATCTCCTGCAACCTCGGCTCGATGAACATCGCCAAGACCATGGACTCGCCGGACTTCGGTCGGTCCGTGGAGACCGCGATCCGTGCGCTGACGGCCGTGTCGGTCATGTCCGACATCCAGTCGGTGCCGTCCATCGCCAAGGGCAACGCGGCCTCCCACGCCATCGGCCTGGGGCAGATGAACCTCCACGGCTACCTGGCGCGCGAGCGCGTCCACTACGGCTCGGAGGAGGGCATCGACTTCACGAACATGTACTTCTACGCGGTGCTGTTCCACGCGCTGCGGGCCTCGAACCGGATCGCCATCGAGACCGGCCAGCGGTTCGGTGGGTTCGAGGACTCGAAGTACGCCTCCGGGGAGTTCTTCGACAAGTACACGGATCAGGAGTGGGCGCCCGCCACCGAGCGCGTCGCCGAGCTGTTCGCGGACGCCGGCATCGCCCTGCCCACGCAGGACGACTGGCGTGAGCTGAAGGCCTCCGTCATGGAGCACGGCATCTTCAACCGCAACCTGCAGGCCGTCCCGCCGACGGGCTCGATCTCCTACATCAACAACTCGACCTCGTCGATCCACCCGGTGGCCTCGAAGATCGAGATCCGCAAGGAGGGCAAGCTCGGCCGCGTGTACTACCCGGCGCCGTACCTCACCAACGAGAACCTCGAGTACTACGAGGACGCGTACGAGATCGGCTACGAGAAGATCATCGACACGTACGCCGCGGCGACGCAGCACGTGGACCAGGGCCTGTCCCTGACGCTGTTCTTCAAGGACACGGCCACCACCCGTGACCTGAACCGCGCGCAGATCTACGCGTGGACGAAGGGCATCAAGACGATCTACTACATCCGCCTGCGCCAGCTCGCGCTGGAGGGCACCGAGGTCGAGGGCTGCGTGAGCTGCATGCTCTGACAGCCGACCCTTCGAGGCGGGAAATCCCGCGTATTCCGCGCTTCTGAGCGCGGTTGCGCTCGATTTCCCGCCTCGAAGTGGAGCCGGCGTACCCGGACGGGGCGGGCCCACGACGTCGTGAGCCCGGACCTTCCCGAGTGGCTGCCGCTGCCCCTGCGGCCTAGACTGACCCGGACCCGCGCCCCGATGACCGTGCTCTCGAGAGCCCCCGGAATCCGCGGATTCTCAACGAATTCTTCTGAAGGATGTGCCCTGCCGTGACCGAGACCCAGCAGTCCCACCTCGTCGAGGCGATCAACTGGAACCGCATTCAGGACGAGAAGGACGTGGAGGTGTGGAACCGCCTCGTCAACAACTTCTGGCTGCCGGAGAAGGTGCCGCTGTCCAACGACGTCCAGTCCTGGTCCCACCTCACGGATGAGGAGCGGCTGCTCTCCATGCGCGTGTTCACGGGCCTGACGCTGCTGGACACGATCCAGGGCACCGTGGGCGCCGTCTCCCTCATCCCGGACGCCATGACCCCGCACGAGGAGGCCGTCCTCACGAACATCGCGTTCATGGAGTCGGTGCACGCGAAGTCGTACTCCTCGATCTTCTCCACGCTGGCCTCCACCCCGGAGATCGACGAGGCGTTCCGCTGGTCCCGTGAGAACCGGAACCTGCAGGCCAAGGCCCGCCTGATCGTGGAGCGCTATGACGGCCAGGACCCGTACAAGAAGAAGATCGCCTCCACCCTGCTCGAGTCCTTCCTCTTCTACTCGGGCTTCTACTGGCCCATGTACCTCTCCGCGCACGCCCGCCTCACCAACACCGCCGACCTGATCCGCCTGATCATCCGCGACGAGGCCGTGCACGGGTACTACATCGGCTACAAGTACCAGCGGAGCATCGAGACCCTGCCGGAGGAGAAGCGGGAGGAGCTCAAGGCGTTCACCTTCGAGCTGCTGTTCGAGCTGTACGAGAACGAGGTCGAGTACACCCATGACCTCTACGACGCCGTCGGCCTGGCCGAGGACGTGAAGAAGTTCCTGCACTACAACGCGAACAAGGCGCTGATGAACCTGGGCTACGAGCCCATGTTCCCGGCCGAGACCACGAACGTGAACCCCGCCATCCTCTCCGCGCTCTCCCCGAACTCGGACGAGAACCACGACTTCTTCTCCGGCTCCGGCTCCTCCTACGTGATCGGCAAGGCCGAGAACACCGAGGACGAGGACTGGGACTTCTGATCCCGTCCGTCTGAGCCCCGTCCCGACGACGGCCGGTCGCC
Organism: Micrococcus sp. 140720015-1; assembly: GCF_053627595.1. Taxonomy (NCBI): domain Bacteria; kingdom Bacillati; phylum Actinomycetota; class Actinomycetes; order Micrococcales; family Micrococcaceae; genus Micrococcus; species Micrococcus sp. 140720015-1. The sequence continues at coordinate 42,792 of NZ_JBSEYC010000002.1, read as the reverse complement.
TTCCCGTGGAGGCGCCCGGCCGTCGTCGTCTCGCGAGATGCATCACACGTCGGCCCCGGGCCCCGCAGTATGACGCTGCGCGTCATCGGCCTGCACGATGGAGCGCACACGCTGCGATAGGCTTGGGCCCAGCTTCAGGAGAAGCGGCTGTGGACCCCGCCTCGGCGGGTTCACGTGGTCCCACGACGAGCCGCTCGCCAACCCCATGTTCACGGGTGGCAACGGACCGAGAAGCGGCCCGCCTCCGCTGCGTGCAGACCCCTCGGGGGGGGAGCTCGCGGTGACTGGGGGACGGGCAAGAGCAGCGTTCGAAAGGATCCCGGCCTCCGGTTCGGGGCGTCTCTCGCCCCCGCCCGCCGTGCTGTGCCCCGCGGGGAATCACCCACCGCACGGCCCACCCCGCACCGTTCCGCACCCGCCGTGCCCACCCGCGCCGGCGACGTCGCACCGTCCTCCAAGGAGAACCCCATGACGACCCCCTCGAACATCTCCCGCCGCTCCTTCGCCGGCCTGTCCCTGGCCGCCGTCGGCGCGCTCGCCCTGACCGCCTGCAACTCGCAGGCCGAGAAGAAGGGCGACGACGGCGCCCAGACCGTGCGCATCGGCGTCGTGTCCGAGAACGAGACGCACCGCGCCCTGGTGAAGCTCGCCAAGGAGAAGCACGGCATCGACGTCGAGATCCGCAACTTCACCGAGTACTCACAGCCGAACCCGGCGCTGGACAACGGCGACATCGACATGAACTGGTTCCAGCACATCGCCTACCTGGCCAACTACAACCAGGCCTCCGGCAAGGACCTGACGCTGATCGGGACCACCGAGATCATCCCGCTGCCCCTGTACTCCAAGAAGTACAAGGACGTCTCCGAGTTCCAGAAGGGCGACACCGTCGCCATCCCGAACGACACCGTGAACCAGGCCCGCGCCATCAACGTGCTCGTCGCCGCCGGCCTGTTGAAGCTGTCCAACGAGACCATCCGCCCGGAGCCGAGGGACATCGACGAGGCTGCCTCCACCGTGAAGGTCCAGACCGTGGCCGCCGCGCAGACCGTGAACGCGCTCGAGTCCGTCCAGGGCTCGGTCATCAACAACACCTTCTCGGCGGACGCCGGCATCGACACGAACACCGCCCTGTTCAAGGACGACCCCGAGGACGACTCCGCCAAGCCGTACGTCAACGGCTTCGCCGTGCGTCGCGAGGACCGCGACAACGAGACCTACAAGAAGATCGCGGCCCTGTACCACGAGCAGGCCGTGCTGGATGAGTCCGCGAAGCTCTCCTCCGACACGAGCGTGCCGGTGCAGCTCGACACCGCCCAGATCGACGAGACCCTGAAGCAGTACCAGGACGCGACCGCGAAGCAGGGCGCCTGATCCATGGCAGGTTCCCATACGTCCAACCGTGACGCGGTCACCCCGGGGCGCCCCGCTGAGGGCGCCCCGGGGGAGCCGGTCATCGTCTTCGACCACGTCAGCCGCGTCTTCGGAGCCAAGAAGGGCCGCGGCGTCACGGCCGTCGACGACGTCTCGCTCACCGTGAACCGCGGCGAGGTCTTCGGCGTCATCGGCTTCTCCGGGGCCGGCAAGTCCACCCTGATCCGCATGATCAACGGGCTGGAGAAGCCGACGTCGGGCACCGTCACGGTGCTGGGCCAGCAGGTCTCCCACCTGTCCGAAGCGAAGCTGCGTCCGCTGCGCACCCGCATCGGCATGGTGTTCCAGCAGTTCAACCTGCTGACCTCCCGCACGGTGGCCGGGAACATCGAGTTCGCCCTGGACACTGCCGGCTGGCCGCGGTCGAAGCGCCGCGCACGCGTGGCGGAGCTGCTCGAGTTCGTCGGCCTGGCGGACAAGGCCAAGCACTACCCGGAGCAGCTCTCGGGCGGCCAGAAGCAGCGCGTCGGCATCGCCCGCGCGCTCGCCGCCGAGCCGGAGATCCTGCTCGCGGACGAGGCCACCAGCGCCCTCGACCCCTCGACGACCCACGAGGTGCTCTCCGTGCTGCGCCGCGTCAACGAGGAGCTCGGGGTCACGATCGTGGCCATCACCCACGAGATGGAGGTCATCCGCTCGATCGCCGACCGCGTCGCCGTGATGGACACCGGCCGCGTGGTGGAGTCCGGCAAGGTCTACGACCTCTTCTCCCGGCCCGCCCACTCCGCCGACGCCGCGTCCTTCGTGGCCACGGCGCTCAAGGACCGGCCGAATGCCGAGGAGGTGGCCCGCATCCGGGCGCGCACCGAGGGCCGGCTGATCATGGTCTCGCTCAAGGACGCCGCCGCGGTCTCGGCCGTGCTCGGCACCGCATCGGCGCGCGGCGTCGGCTTCGAGATCGCCCACGGCGGCATGTCCGCCACCAAGGACTCCGCGTACGGCCTGCTCACCGTGGCGCTCACGGGCGAGGCCGCCGCAGTGGACGCGTTCGTCGCGGACCTGGCCGGCGCCGGGGACGTGCAGGAGGTGCACCAGTGATCGACCGATTCCAGAACCTCGACTGGGGGTACTACGGCCCCGAACTCCTGACCGCCGTGGGGGACACCCTCTACATGGTCGGCTGGGCGTTCGTCGTCGGCGGCGTCCTCGGCCTGCTGGTCGGGCTCGTCCTCTACACCACGCGTCCGGGTGGCATCTTCGCCAACCGTGCCGTCTACGTCGTCACGAACTTCATCGTGAACCTCATCCGGCCCATCCCGTTCGTCATCCTCATCGCTGCCCTGCAGCCGCTGACCATCGCGACGCTCGGCACCGGCATCGGCAACACCGCCGTGGTGTTCTGCATGATCTGGGCGTCCACGTTCGGCATCGCCCGCATCGTGGAGCAGAACCTCGTCTCGCTGGACCCCGGCGTCATCGAGGCCGCCCGTGCGATGGGGGCCTCCCGCATGCGGATCGTGCGCACCGTGGTGCTGCCCGAGGCCCTCGGCCCGCTGATCCTCGGCTTCACGTTCGTGATCATCTCGCTCGTGGACATGTCCGCCATGGCGGGCATCATCGGCGGTGGCGGCGTCGGCAACTTCGCCATCGTGGAGGGCTACAACCGGTTCCGTCCGGAGGTCACCTGGCTGGCCGTCGTCGTGGTGATCGTGTTCGTCCAGGCGCTGCAGCTGATCGGCAACGGCATCGCCCGCAAGGTCATGCGCCGCTGAACCCCGGCTCGGCCCACGCCATGACGGCCGGTGACATCCCCGCGGGGACGTCACCGGCCGTCGTCGTCGTTCTGGCAGACTTCGGCCCATGACCGACATCACCTCCACCCCCGCGACCTCCGTCGCCGACGATCCCCTGGCCTTCTACGTCCGCCTCGGCGAGCCCGCCGTGGACGCCGACGGCGTCCGCACCTCCCGCGTGCGCTCCACCGTGCACGCCCAGGGCGCATGGCGGCAGGAGGAGATGCACATGGCCGCCGTCTCGGGCCTGCTGCTGCACGAGGTGGCCGCGCACGAGACCACTCCCGGGCTGCGGGTGGGACGGCTCTCCTACGACATCCTGGGCACGCTCTGGTCGGGCGAGCTCGAGGTGGTCACGCGCACCCTGCGTCCGGGGCGCACCATCGAGCTCGTCGAGTCCGTGCTCCACGCCCGGGGCCGCACCGTGCTGACCCTGCGCGCCTGGCTGCTGTCCACCTCGGACACCTCCGCCGTCGCCCAGCTGCCGGACGAGCCCCTCCCGCCGCGCTCGCAGGCGCAGGCGCACAACGCGCTCCACGGATGGGGAGGCGGGTACATCGCCTCCCTCGACGGCGTCATCCTGCCCGGCCACGGGCCGGGCCACGGCCGGGTGTGGCTCACCACGGACCGCGAGATGGTGGCGGGGGAGAGCACGAGCGACCTGGTCCGACTGATCAGCCTCACCGATGCGGCCAACGGGATCGCCCCGGCCCTGCCGGCGAAACCGGGCGGGTGGTTCTTCCCCAACGTGGACCTGCAGATCCACCTGTACCGCGAGCCCACCGGCCACTGGCTCGGCCTCTCGGGGCAGGTCACGGTGGGCCCGGACGGCGTGGGCCTGACCAGCACCGTCCTCCACGACGACGACGGCCCCTTCGCCCACGTCGAGCAGACCCTCACCCTGCGCTCCTGGCCGGTCGAGGGCGGCCTGTGAGCCCAGCTCCCCGGCTGCGCTGGGCCGTGCAGGAGCGGACCCTCGGGGCCGCTGACGACCTCGACTGGGCCATGGGCGAGCTGGCCGTCTTCCGCGCCGCAGCGGCCGAGGGAAGGGCCCTCGACGATCTGATCCGCATCTACGTGCCCGAACCGACGGTCGCGTTCGGCCAGCGTGACGCGCGGCTGCCCGGCTTCGCGGCCGCGGCCGCAGCGGCCCGGGCCCACGGCTTCGAGCCGGCGGTGCGCCGGGCCGGCGGGCGGGCGGCGGCCTACCATCACGGCTGCCTGGTGGTGGACCACCTGAGCCAGCAGGAGGACGCGGCACTCACGCAGCAGGCCCGGTTCGCCGAGTTCGCCGACCTGTTCGTGCGGGCGTTCGCGCGCATGGACGTGCCCGCCTCCGTGGGCGAGATCCCGGGGGAGTACTGCCCGGGCGAGTTCTCCGTGCAGGGGCCTGCGCCGACGTACCCCGTGAAGCTGGCCGGCTCCGCGCAACGCGTGGTGAAGGGGGCGTTCCTGTTCTCCACCCACGTGGTGGTGTCCGACCCCGCCCCGCTGCGGGCCGTGCTCGTCGACGTCTACCGGGAGCTCGGCCTGGACATGGACCCCCGCACGGCGGGCGCGGCCGAGGACGTGCGCCCCGGGGTGAGCGTCCCCGCGTTCGCCGCGGCCCTGCGGGAGGAGTACACGGCGTGGGCCGCCGCCGCCGGGCTCGAGGTCGTGGACGAGGAGCTCGCCGTCCTCGGCGCGGGCACCTCCGGCTGAGGGCACGGGCGGCCCGGCTGCGGGAGGGCCGTCAGGCCGTGAGATCCGCGATGATCTCCCGCTTGCGTCGCGGGGTGAAGCCGGCTGCCACCGCCGCCGTCCGGCGGGCCGCGTCCGTCCGGTACAGGGACCAGCCCCGCTGCACGAGGAACGGCACCGGCTTGCGGCGTTCGGCGACGTCGCGCACGAACCGGCGGGCCGCCGTCGTGGTCCGCGCCTGGTCGATGTACCAGGCCGCGTAGCGGACACCGGCCCGGTCCAGGGCGGCGGGCATGCGCTCGGCGAAGATGCCCTCCGCCACGATCACCCCGCCCGGCTCGAGCGCGACGGTGCTGTGCCCGCGGACGGAGGACGTGGAGATGTCGTAGTCGGGCACGCGTGTCGCGCCGTCCTCAAGCAGTTCGACGACCGCGTCCACCGCCGCCTGCTCATCCCACGTTCCGGGGTGATCCCAGTCGATCTCGCCATACGGGGTGCGCGGGAACACGGGGCCGGGCCCGCCCGCGGCGCCGTCGTCGGACTGCGGACGGTAGAACGCATCGAGCGAGAGGTGGGGCCGGCCGTGCCGCCGGGCCAGGTAGGACTTGCCGGAGCCCGACGCGCCGCCGAGCAGGATCACGGAGGGAGGGGGCGAGGCGGGGAGGAGGGTCACGGGGGACCATTCTTCCCCACCTCGGCGCGTCCTCAGTGGCCGCGGTCGATCCACTCCTGCAGGTGCGGCTTCTCCGTGCCGATCGTGGTGGAGTCGCCGTGGCCGGTGTGGACCACGGTGGCCTCCGGCAGCGGGAACAGGCGCTCGCGGATGGACTCGATGATCGTGTCGAAGTCCGAGTACGAGCGGCCGGTGGCGCCGGGCCCGCCTTGGAACAGGGTGTCGCCGGAGAACAGGACGCCCGTCGGGGTGCCGTCGTCGCCGGCCTCGCCCAGGGCGGGCGCGTACAGGCAGACCGAGCCGGGGGAGTGGCCGGGGGTGTGCAGCACCCGCAGCTCGACGCCGGCCACGCGCAGGACGTCGCCCTCGGCGAGCGCGCCGTCGGGCTCCTCGTCGGGGAAGACGTCGTCCCAGAGCATGCGGTCTGCGGGGTGGAGCAGCACGGGGGCGTCCACCATCTGGCGGAACTCCTGGACCTGGCGGATGTGGTCGTCGTGGCCGTGGGTGAGGACGATGGCCAGCACCTGGCGGCCGTTCACCTTCTTCCAGACGGCCGAGGCGTCATGGGCCGGGTCGATGACGACGCACTGCTCCGCGCCGCCGACGATCCACACGTTGTTGTCCACGTCGAACGTCTCCCCGTCCAGGGAGAACGTGCCGGAGGTGACCAGGTGATCGATGCGCGCCATCAGAGCACCACCACCGAGCGCAGGACGTCGCCGGACTTCATCGTCTCGAAGGCCTCGTTCACCTCATCGAGGGCGATGGTCTCCGTGACGAACTCGTCCAGCGGCAGGCGGCCCAGGCGGTACTGGTCCACGAGCATCGGGAAGTCGCGCTCCGGCAGGCAGTCGCCGTACCACGAGGACTTCAGCGCGCCGCCGCGGCCGAACACCTCCGGCAGGGGCAGCTTCAGCTCCATGCCGGGGGTGGGCACCCCCACCAGGACGACGCGGCCGGCCAGGTCCCGGGCGTAGAACGCCTGCTCGTAGGTCTCCGGGCGGCCGACCGCCTCGATGACCACGTCGGCGCCGAAGCCGCCGGTCGCCGCGCGGATGGCCTCCACGGGGTCCTCGTCCTTCGAGTTCACGGTGTGGGTGGCGCCGAGCTCCTCAGCCTTGGCGAGCTTCTTGGCGTCGATGTCCACCGCGATGATCGTGGTGGCGCCGGCGAGCTTCGCCCCGGCGATCGAGGCCACGCCGACGCCGCCGCAGCCGATCACGGCCACGGACTCGCCGCGCTTGACCTCGCCGGTGTTGATGGCTGCGCCGATGCCGGCCATGATCCCGCACCCGAGCAGGCCGACCGCGGCCTGCTCCTCGGGCGTGTCGACGCCGTCGACCTGGGTGCACTGCTTGGCGTGGACGAGCGTCTTGTCCGCGAACGCCCCGATGCCCAGGGCCGGGGACAGCTCCGTGCCGTCCTCGAGGGTCATCTTCTGGGTCGCGTTGTGGGTGTTGAAGCAGTACTTCGGCTCGCCCTTCCGGCACGCGCGGCACTCGCCGCACACGGCGCGCCAGTTGAGGATCACGGTGTCACCGACCTTGACGTGGTCGACGCCCTCGCCGATCGCGGAGACCACACCCGTGGCCTCGTGGCCGAGCAGATACGGGTACTCGTCCCCGATCCCGCCCTGCTGGTAGTGCAGATCCGTGTGGCAGACGCCGCAGGTCTTGATGTCGACGACGGCCTCGCCGGGTCCCGGATCGGGGATGACGATGGTCTCGATGGTGACGGGGGCATCCTTCGCCATGGCGACGACGCCGCGGACCTTCTGGGACACGCTGTTCCTCCTGGTGGTGGGGTTCTGCCCGATGCCGCGCATGCGTGGGGCGGCGCGGCGTGCGGGCTCGTTCTGCCCATCCCATCACAGGACCCTGTGCGACGCATCGGTGAGCAGCCGGGGTCCTGATGTGTGGCGTCACCGCGGCGGCCAGGGGAGACTGCAACCTGACCCGCAACACCGATGCGAACGGAGGGGCGAACCGTGGCACGACAAGGCAGAGACGAGGATGAGGCGCACGAGGCCCGCGAGGCTCCGGCCGGTGCTGGCACGCTCGCGCAGTGGCGCATCCCACTGGTGGGGCTGCTGATCGGCGTCGGCCTGGGGGTGGTGTTCGGACTGGGCACCGAGAGGCCCTGGGGCACCGTGATCGGCTGCGCGATGATGGGCTTCGCCCTCGGCATCGCGTGGATGTATGTCGAGCGCAGCCGGGACGGGAGGGACCGCTGAGATGTGCGGCCGCTACGTGATGGCCCGCGCCACGAGCGACCTGGTGGCCCTGGGTGACGCCGAGACGAATGAGGATCTGGTGCTGCGCCAGAGCTGGAACGTGGCGCCGACAGCCGAGGTGCCGATCCTCGTGGCGCACGCGGACGACGTCGGCGCCGGAGGCTCCCGCGGGGGCGACGGCGGGGACGGTGCCGTGGTGACCCGGCGGATCCACGTGGCGCGATGGGGCCTGGTTCCGCCGTGGGCGAAGGAGCTGTCCGTGGGGTCCCGTGCGTTCAACGCGCGCTCCGAGACCGTGGCCTCCAAGCCGACGTTCCGGGCCGCCGTCCGCGCCCGCCGCTGCGCCGTGCCGGTGGAGGGCTACTACGAGTGGAAGACGCCGGAGCCTGGCGCCAAGGGTCCCGACGGGCGGGCCGCGAAGAAGCAGCCCTACTACGTGCACCCGGCCGGGGCCGGGGACGGCGAGGGACCGGTCATCTGGTTCGCCGGCCTGTACGAGTGGTGGCAGGACCCCGAGGCCAAGGCCGCGGGGGAGGACGCCTGGGTCCTCTCGACGACGATCCTCACCATGGCCGCGCCCGACGCGGACGACGACGATCCGGTGCTCGCCGCACTCGGCCAGCTGCACGACCGGCTGCCCGTGCCCATGGACGCCGAGACGATGGACCGGTGGCTCACCCCGGGCACGCTCGGGTCCGCCGAAGAAGTCGACGCCCTCGTGGGCCAGGTGTGCGCCGGCGCGTACGACGTCGCGGCGGGCTGGTCGCTGCGGCCCGTGGGGGGCGCCGTGGGGAACGTCCGGAACAACGGGCCGGAGCTCACCCAGGAGATGAGAGAGCAGCAGGGAACGCTGCTCTGAGAGACGGGACGACGGGGATGACCTGCCCGTGACGCACGGAAGCGCGGTGCCGCGGTGAGGCCGGAGACGGTCATCTCCTGTTCACCCTGTCCGTGGGGGCGGCACCCCTGTGGCCGCCGCCCTCTACGACGAGGCCGCCGGCACTCCGGAGGGCAACATAGGCCCCTCTGCCGGGTTCGTCTACCAGTGGGGCGCGTACAGCCGGGCCGACCCCGTGTTTGGGGACTACCCCGAGCGGTTCCTCACACTGGAGCACACCGAGCCGGGCGCGCTGCTGCCGTTCCGGGCTGAAGGCCTGGGCGACGACGCGTCGGTCGCGGAACTCTCGTGGGGTCCGCGCTGGGGCACCGTCTGGCGCGACACCACGTCGAAATCCTTCACCGGGTTCCGCTACCTGGCCGACGCGACATACCCGACCGACGACCGCCTCGTCCTCGACTGGTCGCTGGACGGTGTGACCAAGAGTGAGGACGTCATCATCACCCAGGACGCGGAGCGGTCCGACCTCTATGCACGCGTTGAGTCGCTCGCGGACGGACAGAAGCCCCGGGCCCTGAACGTGCCGGCGGGGGAGGACGCCCACACGACCCCGGACACGGTCGAGACCGGGCGTGAGGTTCCGGCGGGCGCGCTCGGAGCGCTCGCGGCCCTCGGCGCGGGACTCGTGCTCGCGGCCCGGGGGTGGGTGCGCCGGGTCTGACGCACCCGGCCGACGAGGGGGCCGCGGGGCGGTGGACGGGAAACCGTCGGCCGCCCCGCGGTCCGTCCTCAGCCGGCCGGAGCGGATTCGATGGGGCCGGTGCAGCCCCAGGCTGAGGAGTCGACGCTGCAGTCATCGGCGACATTGCGGGTGATGGTGCGCCAGATGTTCGCAGTGACGGGGGCCGAGTCGAGGCTGATGGTGCCCGGGATGAGCACCCATTCGCCCCCGGCCTCCCGGTATTCGCCGATGTAGACGGTGGTGAGGCGGACCGTGTACTGCCCGGTGTCCTCGTACACGTGGCTCGTGGGGGTGGGGACGTTGAACTCCGGCTGGCTCTGGCCTGCGACCGAGGTGGTCTTGGTGGGGGAGCCGTCCCCGTAATCCCAGTGGAAGCTCACCGGAGTGGCGCGGAGTTCGACCTCGACCCCGTTGAGGGTGGTGACGAGCGTGCGCGTCTCGGCGTCTGCGTAGAAGTTGGTCTCCGCATTGCGGATCCCGCGTCCGCCATTGTCCGACCGGATCTCAGGCTTCAGCACGAGGAGCGTGCGGACCTCGTCGATGGAGACGGGCGGGGCGCCGTTGCTGGAGGCCTTGGCCGTCCAACATTTAGGGGCGCCATAGGCGGGATTAGCATCAGGCTGACGAGTGTCTACGGTCTGCGCCCGGATCCACGAACCCTCGGGGCAGAAGTTCGCCTCTTGCTCTCGGCAACTCTCGAAATCCGGATTGCCCAGCTGCCCCGAGAAGCATGCACTGACCGTCTTGTGCTCTAGGTGGGAGTCTCTACCGGAGCCCGGGCTCTTACTCCCAGTATTCACGCCACTTTTGCGATCAGATCTTCTTTCATTATTGCAGTGAGAAGTTCCATTAAAGGAGTCTGATCGGGCGGAATAATTTATATTTGTCGATTTGCAGGTGGCGGAGGGAGACGAGGTGACGGCCCAGGCGCCTGGCGCTCCGATACTAGCTAGCGAAATAGCCGCTGCTATAGCAATCAGTGCCTGGCGCTTCACTGAGACGGGTCTCCGCCCTCGTAGGTCATTTCATCAATTACCCAGCGGCCGTTATCAGTGTCGAAGGAGACCTCCGCTATCCAGGGCTGCTTCGACGCATGGGCGACTCGAGCGTCCTCTGGAATAGAGCCATCGCTGGAATACCCGGTCCCAGCGTCAGTCGTGATGAGCAACGTCGAGACGTACCCGTTCTCCGACGGTGCAGTGAGCATCGAGTCAATTCGAGGTTCGGCACCGGTGTACCAGCCACCGTCCTTATAAATTCCACCAATGCTGTCGCTTCGGACCGTGCAGAACTCGCAGTACTCGCTGTAGAGCGAGTCGAGGAGTTCTGTATCTCCGGTCTGCTCGGCGTAGTAGTGCGCGTCCCAGAAGTAGCGAATCGCCGCCTCGGCGCCCTCCTTGGTCTCTTCCTTCATGGCGGCGGGCATCTCCGGCTTGGGCACGTTCTGAGCGGGACCGTCGGCAGACGCGGGAACGTATTCGCCGGACCCGCTCTCCGTGGCCGTGGGGGATGAGCTGACGCCTGCGGTCTCACTCGTGCTCGCGGGCGCGGACGTCTCGACGGCGGGCTTGGCGGACGAGGGCGACGTCGTCGACGACTCGGCGGGCTCGGACGGCCCGCCGCAGGCGGTCAGTGCGAGCGCCAAGGCCACGCTGAGCGTGCCGGCCTGGGCGAATCGGTGGCGGCGCAGGGCGCGCCCGGGTGCGGTGAGAGACATTTCCCCTCCAACTGGACGTCCGTCGTGTGTCCGCGCCTCCCGCGCTGATCCCGCAGCGCGGTGCCCGTGGCATGCGAGGCCCGGTTGGTTCGGAGTATACGCAGACGGATTGTGGTCCTGCTCGCATTGTCCACAGGACCGTGCCGGCGCACTTCTTCCGGCCCAAGAGGCGATTTTCTCGTGCATGTGCACCCCAGTGTCGGGGTCGAGGCCCACGGCCAGGACTCGGCCCCTCCTGTCTCGGGGCGATGCGTCCTTAACGTGTCCGGCGGCCGCCCTACCTTCGCACCCATCGCATTCGAACACATGTTCGAGTACGATCGGGGGTGCGGCCCCACCTTCCCACTTCTTCCCCGCGTCCGGTCCGCCGGACGGGCCGCGCTCCCATCGCGCGACGGCACCCCGTCGTCGGTCCGGTCAGCAGTGCACAGGGAGAGAAGCAGAATGGGAGTCCTCACACAGTCGGTGGCGGTGGAGTGCGGGGCAGACGGCACCCCGCAGGGGCTGCGCTGGAACGGGCGGGACTACGTCCTCGCAGAGCGCCCCGTGCGCTGGTTCGAGCGGCGCCGCTGGTGGGCAGAGGAGGTCCGCGCGGAGAAGGGCCGCGGCGCCGGTCTCGTGGACCACGAGATGTGGCGGCTGCAGGTCCGCCTGGCCCGGGCCGGCGCCGCGCCCCTGCAGACCCTCGACGTCGCCCACCACCTGGACTCCGGCCGGTGGCGGCTCGTGCGCGTCCACGAGCACGCCCAGGACCTGAGGCGGTCGGCATGAGCCGGGCCGCCGCGGCCGGACGCACCGCCGCACCCTTCGCCCACCTGCACGTCGCTTCCGCGTTCAGCGCCCACTACGGGGTCAGCTGGCCCGAGGACCTCGTGGCCGCCGCCGCAGCCGCGGACATGGACCTGCTGGCCTGCACCGACCGGGACGGGCTCTACGGCATGGCCAAACACGTGGGCGCCTGCCTGCGCCACGGCATCACCCCGATCGTGGGCGTGGACCTGGCCGTCCGGTGGAGCGAGGACGAGGACGCCGGCCGCGTGGTCGTGCTCGCCCGAGGAGGCTGTCATGGATCCGGCTACCGCTCCCTGTGCGAGCTCGTCTCCGCCGCCCACGCCCGCACCACCGGGGGAGCGGCGGGCGGCAGCCCCTGGGCCAGCGTCGCCGAGCTCGCCGCCGCGGCGGCCGGCCGTGTCCCCACCGCCGCCAACCGGGACAACCCGCCCACCCCCGAGCTGTTCGTCCTCCTCGGCCCGGACTCGGACGTCGGCCGCCACCTGGCCCGCCGCCGGTACGCGGCCGGCCTCGCCGCCCTGCGCCGCTGGAAGGCGGCCCTGCCCGCAGGCAGCCCCCACGCCGACGTCGTCACCCACCTCTCCGCCCCCGGCCGCCGCCTCGACACCGGGCACGCCGTGAAGACCCTCCGGGCCGCCCGCCAGGCCCGCATCCCCGCCGTCCTGACCAACGCCGTGCGCTACGCGGCCCCGGACGGTGCCGCCACCGCGGACGTCCTCGACGCCGTCCGCGCCCTCAGCTCCCTCGACGCCCTCCACGACCTGCAGCCCAACGGACAGGGCTGGCTCAAGTCCACCGCCGCCATGCACCGCATCGCCCACGAGGTCGCCGCCACCGCCGACGACCGCCCCGCCCCCCTGCTCGAGGCCACCCGCCGCCTCGCCGAGGCCTGCGCGCTCGACCCCGAGACCGACCTCGGCTGGGGCGTGCCCCGCGTCCCCGAGGCCGCCGTCATCGGCATCGACGGCCCCCCGGAGCACGTGCTGCGCGAGCGCACCCGCACCGGCCTCCTCGCCCGCTACCCCCACCTCCACACCGGGGGAGGCCTCCCCGGCACCAGCCAGGCGGCCCGGGACCTGCAGGACCGCGCCGAACACGAGCTCGGCATCATCACCCGACTCGGCTTCTCCTCCTACTTCCTCACCGTGGCCGCCGTCGTCGACCTCATCGAGGGCATGGGCATCCGCGTGGCCGCCCGCGGCTCCGGCGCCTCCTCCCTCGTCAACCACGCCCTGCGCATCTCCCATGTCGACCCCATGGCCAACGGCCTGATCATGGAGCGCTTCCTCTCCACCGACCGCTCCACCCTCCCGGACATCGACATCGACGTGGAATCCGCCCGCCGCCACGAGATCTACCACGCCGTCGTCGAGCGCTTCGGCGCCGAGCGCACCACCCTCATGAGCATGCAGAACGCCTACCGGGCCCGCGGCGCCGTCCGCGACGCCGGCCTCGCTCTCGGCATGCCCGAACCCGAGGTGGACGCCATCGCCAAGCAGCTCTGGCGCTTCTCCGCCTCGAACTTCCGCGAGGCCCTCCAGCGCATGCCCGAACTCGGCGGCCTCTCCCGCCGCATCGAGTCCGGCCGCGCCGAGGGCGACCGCCAGCTGGACCTGCTCGTCGACCTCACCGAACGCCTCGACCGCCTGCCCCGCCACATCTCCATGCACCCCTGCGGCGTCATCCTCGGCGACGCCGCCCTGCTGCACCGCACCCCCGTCCAGCCCTCCGGCATGGGCCTGCCCATGAGCCAGTTCGACAAGCACGACATGGACCCCATGGGCTTCCTCAAGCTCGACATCCTCGGCGTGCGTATGCAGTCCGCCATCGCCTACACGATCGCCGAGGTCGAACGCACCACGGGCGAGCGCATCGACCTCGAACAGGTGCCCCTCGACGACGCCGCCACCTACGCGATGATCCGCACCACCCACACCCTCGGCTGCTTCCAGATCGAGTCCCCGGGCCAGCGCGAACTCGTCGGCAAACTCGCCCCCCGCGAGTTCAACGACCTCACCGTGGACATCTCCCTCTTCCGCCCCGGCCCCATGCAGTCCGACATGGTCCGGCCCTTCCTCGAACAGCGGCACGGCTGGGCACCCGCCCACTACCCGCACCCCGACCTGCGGCCCGTCCTCGCCGAGACCCACGGGGTCACCGTCTTCCACGAACAGGTCCTGCGCACCATGGACGTCATGACCGGCTGCGGACTGGCCCGCGCCGACGAGCACCGCCGCCTCCTCGGCGGCCCGCAGGAACACCTCGTCGAAGAGGCCTTCCGCGCCGGCGCCCTCGCCCGCGGCTATTCCCTCGACGTCATCGACGAGGTCTGGGCCACCCTCTCCGCCTTCGGCTCCTTCGGCTTCTGCAAGGCCCACGGCGCCGCCTTCGCCGTCCCCACCTACCACTCCGCCTGGCTCAAGACCCACCACCCCGCCGCCTTCATGGCCGCCATCCTCGAACACGACCCCGGCATGTACCCCGCCCGCCTCATGGTCGCCGAGGCCCGCCGCATGGGCATCCCCGTCCTCCCCGTGGATGTCAACGCCTCCTCCCGCCACGTCCACGTCGAATGGGTCCCCGCCCACCCCGAGGTCGACGACGGCGCCCCCGGCCGCTGGGGCATCCGCCTGCCCCTCACCAGCCTCTCCGGACTCAGCGAAGCCGAGACCGACCGCCTCGACGCCGGCCGCCCCTACCGCTCCCTCGCCGACGTCCGCGACCGCGCCCGCCCCACCGCCCGCAACCTCGAACGCCTCGCCCAGCTCGGCGCCCTCGACTGCCTCCTCCCACCCGGCGGCGCCTCCCGCACCGACCTCGTCCACCACCTCGAACTCCAGCACTCCACCACCCGCGGCACCGCCCCCGGCCGCACCGCCCCGCGCTCGCGGTCCGCCCGTCCGCGGCAGGTGGAGGGCCAGCTGGCCCTGGACCTGCCGGACACCGAGCTCAGCGCCCTCGCCCCGCTCTTCCCGGACCCGGCCCCGGCCGCCCGGGTCCGCACCGAGCTGGAGCTCACCGCCCTGGACGTCACCGCCCACCTCATGGACTCCCACGCCCCGTACCTGGACGCGCTCGGCGTCACCCGGGCGAAGGACCTGCTCGGGCTGCGCACGCAGTCCCGGGTGCTCGTGGCCGGGGTGCGCGTGGCCACCCAGACCCCGCCCATGCGCAGCGGCAAGCGGGTGGTGTTCCTCTCCGTGGACGACGGCACCGGCTGCGTGGACGCCTCCTTCTTCACCGAGGCCCAGCACGCCTCGGGGGAGATGCTCTTCTCCGCCCGCCTCCTGCTGATCGAGGGCACCGTCCGGCGCACCGGCGACCGGGCCGTGTCCGTCCAGGCCGTGCGCGCCTGGGACCTGCACCGGCCCGAGACGCTCCCGGACCCCGACTACCTGGACGCCACCCGGCAGCAGTGGCGGGACTGGCTCGCGGCGGACCGCCGAGCCGCCGCCGCGCGCCGCAGCGGCCGGGCGGGCAACGGCGCGCAGCCCCTGCCGGACATCCCGCACCACGGCACGGGCGGCTGGCCCGTGAAGGTGCGCACCGACGTCGGGCCGGCCGGCGGGGCCCACCCCGGCCGCACGGCACCTGACCGCGCGGCACCCGGCCGTCCCGCGCCGGATCACACCCCGATCCCGGTGCCCCACCCGGAGACGTGGGAGCTGCTGCCCACCCCGGACAGATGAGACCGCCCGTCTCCGTGCCCCGCCGTCCGGCCGCGCCCCTAGAATGGGACGCGGCCGACGGTGGCCCCCGTACGCCACCGATCCCGAAGCCAGACCTCGAAGGAGCACCGTGTCGGAGCCGAAGAACATCCTGCTGACCGTGGACGGAGAGCTGCGGGAGGTGACGCACGGCACCACCGGCCTCGACCTCTTCCGCGAGAAGCCGACCACCGCCGTCATGCGGGTGGACGGCCTGCTCTGGGACCTGGCCCGCGAGATCCCCGCCGGCGCGTCCGTCGAGTCGGTGGACATCACGGAGCCCGAGGGCCTCGAGGTGCTGCGGCACTCCACCGCCCACGTGATGGCCCAGGCCGTGCAGCAGCTGCGCCCGGGCGCCAAGCTCGGCATCGGCCCGTACATCACGGACGGCTTCTACTTCGACTTCGACGTCGACGAGCCCTTCACCCCCGAGGACCTCAAGCAGATCTCCTCGCTCATGCAGAAGATCGTGAAGTCCGGCCAGACCTTCCGCCGCCGCGTCGTGGACGAGGAGACCGCCCGCGCCGAGATGGCGGACGAGCCCTACAAGCTCGAGCTGCTCGGCAAGAAGGACGCCGCGGACACCGCCGGCGAGGGCGCCTCCGTGGAGGTCGGGGCCGGGGAGATCACCATCTACGACAACGTGGACCGCAAGACCGGCGACGCCGTGTGGTGCGACCTCTGCCGCGGCCCGCACCTGCCCTCCACCAAGCTCATCGGCAACGGCTTCGCGCTCACCCGATCCGCCGCCGCCTACTGGCTCGGCAACGAGAAGAACAAGCAGCTGCAGCGCATCTACGGCACCGCGTGGGCCAGCAAGGACGACCTCAAGGCCTACCAGGAGCGCCTCGCCGAGGCCGAGCGCCGCGACCACCGCAAGCTCGGCGCCGAGCTGGATCTCTTCTCCTTCCCGGACGAGCTCGGCTCCGGCCTGCCCGTGTTCCACCCGCGCGGCGGCATCATCCGCAAGGAGATGGAGGACTACTCCCGTCGGCGCCACACCGAGGCCGGCTACGAGTTCGTCTACACCCCGCACATCACCAAGCAGCACCTCTACGAGGTGTCCGGCCACCTCGACTGGTACGCGGACGGCATGTTCCCGCCCATGCACATCGACGAGGCCCGTGATCCCGAGACCGGCGAGATCACCCGCCAGGGGCAGAACTACTACCTCAAGCCGATGAACTGCCCCATGCACAACCTGATCTACCGCTCCCGCGGCCGGTCCTACCGTGAGCTGCCGCTGCGGCTGTTCGAGTTCGGCTCCGTGTACCGGTACGAGAAGTCCGGCGTGGTCCACGGGCTCACGCGCGTGCGCGGCATGACCCAGGACGACGCCCACATCTACTGCACCCGCGAGCAGATGAAGGAGGAGCTGACCACCACGCTCAACTTCGTCCTCGACCTGCTCAAGGACTACGGCCTCAACGACTTCTACCTCGAGCTCTCC
Organism: Micrococcus sp. 140720015-1; assembly: GCF_053627595.1. Lineage (NCBI taxonomy): Bacteria > Bacillati > Actinomycetota > Actinomycetes > Micrococcales > Micrococcaceae > Micrococcus > Micrococcus sp. 140720015-1. The sequence goes on along the minus strand of NZ_JBSEYC010000002.1, from coordinate 25,793 downwards.
ACGAAGGATCCGGAGAAGTTCGTCGGCTCCGACGAGATCTGGGAGGAGGCCACCCGCACCCTCGCCGAGGTCGCGGAGGCCTCCGGTCTGCAGCTCGTCCCGGATCCGGGCGGCGCCGCGTTCTACGGCCCGAAGATCTCGGTCCAGGCCCGGGACGCCATCGGCCGCACGTGGCAGATGTCCACCATCCAGCTGGACTTCAACCTGCCCGAGCGCTTCGACCTCGAGTACCAGGCCGCCGACGGCACCCGTCAGCGCCCCGTGATGATCCACCGCGCCCTCTTCGGCTCCATCGAGCGCTTCCTGGGCGTCCTCACCGAGCACTACGCCGGCGCGTTCCCGGCCTGGCTCGCCCCGGAGCAGGTCGTGGCCATCCCGGTGGCCGAGGCATTCAACGACTACCTGGACGACGTCGTCGCGAAGCTGCGCGCCGAGGGGATCCGGGCGCGCCTGGACGACTCCTCGGACCGCTTCCCGAAGAAGATCCGCACCGCGGCCAAGGAGAAGGCGCCGTTCGTGCTGATCGCCGGCGGCGAGGACAGGGAGGCGAACGCCGTGTCCTTCCGCTTCCGCGACGGCACCCAGGACAACGGCGTGCCGGTGGAGGAGGCGATCGAACGCATCGTGAAGGCGGTGCGCGAGCGCGAGGTCACCCCATGACCAGCCCCGGCACCGGCGGATCCGACGCGCGGGCGCAGGCCCGCCCGTCGGCGGACGCCGCCGCCACGGACGGCTTCGAGCTGCCTGGCGCCCCGGACGCCTTCGAGCGGTTCTGGAACGCCCACCGCATGGCGTACGTGTCCAAGGGGACGGGCCAGGTCAAGGACGTGCACACCTGCCCGTTCTGCGCGGCCCCGCGGCGCGACGATGAGGACTCCCTCATCGTCCACCGCGGCCGCACCGCCTACGTGGTGCTGAACCTGTACCCGTACAACCCCGGTCACCTGCTCGTCTGCCCCTACCGCCATGTGCCCCTGTACACGGACACCACCACGGAGGAGGCCGCCGAGATGGCGGAGCTGACCCAGACGGCGATGCTCGCCCTCGGCCAGGCCGCCGGCGCGTCCGGCTACAACCTCGGCATGAACCAGGGGGCGGTGGCCGCCGCCGGGATCGCGGCCCATCTGCACCAGCACGTGGTGCCGCGGTGGACCGGCGACGGCAACTTCCTGCCGATCATCGCCCGGACCAAGAACATGTCGCAGACCCTGGGGGAGACCCGGCAGATCCTCGCGGGCGTCTGGGACCGGGCCGCCCGGGACCACGCCGCGCGCCGGGCGGCCAACGCCCGTGCCGCGGCCGAGCATCCTCGCCCGGGGGCCGGAGACCCCGCCTGATGCTGGACCGTCACGCGCGCGGCGTCACCACCCGCCTGTTCACCCCGGTGGCCCGTACGCTCCTGCGGGCCGGGGTCAGCCCGGACACCGTGACGGTCATCGGCACGCTCGGCGTGAGCCTGGGCGCGCTCGTGCTGTTCCCCCTGGGGCACCTGTTCTGGGGCACGCTCTTCATCACCGCGTTCGTGTTCTCGGACCTGGTGGACGGGATCATGGCGCGCGAGGCCGGGTCCACCGGCCGGTGGGGCGCGTTCCTCGACTCCACCCTGGACCGCGTGCAGGACGCGGCCGTGTTCCTCGGGCTGTGCCTGTGGGGCTTCGGCGTCGGCGCCGCACCCGCGGTCGGCGCGCTCTCCGCGGCCTGCCTCGCCCTGGGCATGCTCGTCTCCTACGTGCGTGCCAAGGCGGAGGCCCTCGGCTGGAACGCGCACGTCGGCATCGCCGAGCGCGCCGAACGGCTCGTGGCCACCCTCGTGGTCGCCGGCCTCACCGGCCTCGGTCTGCCCCCGGCCGTCCTGGCCGTCACCTTGGGGCTGCTCGCCGCCGCCTCCCTGGTCACCGTCGGCCAGCGCATGGCCGTGGTGCGCCGCCAGGCGCGCGACGACGCCTGACCGGCCACAGGCCCCGCCCGTCACCCCGCCGCGATCTCCGCGACGACGGCGCCCGTCACCTGCACGAGGTCGGCGGGGGCGATCTCCACATCCAGGCCGCGTTGCCCGCCGGAGACGTACATGAGCTCCGCGTCGAGAGCGGAGGAGTCCAGGACGACGGGGTGGGGCCGGCGCTGGCCCAGGGGCGAGACGCCGCCCCGCACGTAGCCGGTCCGGCGTTCGACGACGGCCAGATCGGCCAGGGCGAGCCGCTTCACGCCCAGCACCGCGGCGGCGGCCCGCAGGTCCAGCTGACCGGACACGGGCACCACGCACGCGGCGAGCGCGCCGTCGGGGTCCGCCACCATCAGCGTCTTGAACAGTCGGTCGGCGGGCACGCTGAGCGCCCGGGCGACCTGGACTCCGAACCGCTCGCCGCCGGCGTCGAGGGCCACGTCGAAGGTATGCAGCCGGTACGGGACCCCGGCGGCCTCGAGGGCGGCGACGGCCGGCGTGGCCGCCCCGTGCCGGGCGCCGCGATCCTTCTTGCGCTGGCCCACGGCGGACTCAGGCGATCCCGACCTGCTCGCGCACGTTGCGCTTGATGCGGCCGAGCATGGCGGACATGCCGCGCAGCCGCAGGGGGGTGAGGGCCTGGGCCAGACCGAGGCGGGTGGGGATGTCCTCGGGCACGTCCAGGACCTCGAGGGCGCTCAGCCCGTCCAGGCCCTGGGTGAGCACGGAGGCGAAGCCGCGCGTGGTGGGCGCCTCCGGGGGAGCGGTGATGAAGAGGCGGACCGGGGCCTGTGGGCCGGGCTCGCCCTCGAGCTCGACGGCCAGGAACAGCGGGGTCTGACACTCCACGACCTGTTCCATCTCGGCCTCGTGGCCGTCGTAGCGCTCCGGCAGCACCGGCAGCTCGTCCGAGAACTCCAGCAGCAGCTCGAGCTTCTCGGGATCGGGCACCCCGGCGAAGTCGTCGATGATCTCGGCCAGGGCGGCGGGCACGGCGTGGTTCTCGGTCATGGTGTCCCAGTCTAGTGATCCACGCCGTGCCGAGGGCTCAGCGCGCGGGGGCCTCGCCCGGCTCTTCGCCGACGGCGATCGGCAGGCGCACGGCGTTGCCCCACTCGGTCCAGGAGCCGTCGTAGTTGCGGACGTCCTCGTGGCCGAGCAGGTACTTGAGCACGAACCACGTGTGGGAGGACCGCTCGCCGATGCGGCAGTAGGCGATCACGTCGTCGCCCTCCTGCAGCCCGGCGTCGGTGCGATAGACCTGCTCCAGCTCGGCGCGGGACTTGAAGGTGCCGTCCTCGTTGGCCGCGGACGCCCACGGCACGGACGCCGCCGTGGGGATGTGGCCGCCGCGCAGGGTGCCCTCCTGCGGGTAGCCGGCCATGTGCGTGGTCTCGCCCGTGTACTCGGGACGGGAGCGGACGTCGATCAGCGGGGTGGTCCCGATGGCCTTGAGGACGTCCTCGCGGGCGGCGCGCTCGGTGTGGTCGTCGCGCTCGATCACCGGGTACTCGGCGCGGGCCACGGTCGGGACCTCGCGGGTGGTCTCGCGTCCCTCCGCGATCCACTTGTCGCGGCCGCCGTCCATCAGGCGCAGGTCCTCATGGCCGTAGAGGGTGAACACCCACAGGGCGTAGGCGGCCCACCAGTTGGACTTGTCGCCGTAGAACACCACGGTGGTGTCCCGGGAGATCCCCTTGGAGGCGGCGAACTCGGCGAAGGCCTCGGGGCCGACGAAGTCGCGGCTGACGGGGTCGTTGAGCTCGGTGTGCCAGTCGACGCGCTGGGCGCCGGGGATGTGGCCGGTGGAGTAGAGGAGAGCGTCCTCGTTGGACTCGAGGACCACGACGTCCTCGTCGCCGACATGGTCGGCGACCCACTGCGTGGACACCAGCTTCTCGGGGTGGGCGTACTCGGAGAACTTCGCGGCGGTATCGGTCATGGCACTGCCTTCCTTCGCGTCGGGCGGGCCCGCACGGGCCCGGGGCGGGCGGCACGACGACGGCGGGTTCCGTGTCCGTGCCCTGCGCGCCAGATTACGGCACGTCGGTGTCACGTAAGAGGGTAGGGGCCCCTCAGTCCAGGACACGCGAGGTCACATGGGTCGGGTCCGCGGCCCGATAGCATGGGCCGGAATCCCCGTCGTCGACCCTGGGAGTGTCCCGTGGCTCAGATCGTCCACCTCGCCGACCGTTCGCCGCAGGTCACCCCGGACCAGCTGCTGGCCGGCTTCCACCCCTCGTACCGCTTCGGCACGGTGTCCTTCGACACCTACATCCCGGACCCCGCGCACCCCTCGCAGGCACAGGCCGTGGAGCGGCTGCGCCGGTTCGCGGCAGACCTCGGCCGGGGCGGCACGGGCGGCGGGTTCCTCGGCGGCCTGTTCGGCGGGAAGAAGCGGGCGGCGGGGCCGGCCGGGATCTACCTCGACGGCGGCTTCGGCGTCGGCAAGACCCACCTGCTGGCCTCGACGTGGCACGCGGCCCCCGGGCCCAAGGCGTTCGGCACGTTCGTGGAGTACACCAACCTCGTGGGCGCCCTGTCCTTCCGCAAGGCGGTGGACGAGCTCAAGGAGTACACCCTCGTGTGCATCGACGAGTTCGAGCTCGACGACCCGGGGGACACCGTGCTGATGTCCCGCCTCATGCGCGAGCTGGCCGACGCCGGCGTGCGCCTGGTGGCGACCTCCAACACCCTGCCGGGCTCGCTCGGCGAGGGGCGCTTCGCGGCGCAGGACTTCAAGCGCGAGATCCAGGTCCTGGCCGACCAGTTCGAGGTCATCCGCGTGGACGGCGAGGACTACCGCCACCGCGGCCTCTCTGCCGCCCCGTCGCCGCTGGACGACGCCGCCGTCGAGGCCACCGCCCAGGAGAACTTCCCCGACGCGGGCGTGCTCGCCGTGGACGACTTCGCGGACCTCACCGCGATGCTCTCCCGCGTGCATCCCTCCCGCTACCGCGAGCTCGTCAAGGACGTGGACGTGCTCGCCCTCCACGACGTGCACACCATCACGGAGCAGGCCACGGCCCTGCGCTTCGTGGTGTTCGCGGACCGCCTGTACGACAAGGACGTGCCCGTCCTCGCCTCCGGCGTGCCCTTCGACGCCCTGTTCACGCAGGAGATGATGCACGGCGGGTACATGAAGAAGTACTTCCGCACGGTCTCCCGCATGACCGCCCTGGTCCGGGAGGGGCAGACGGGCGTGGCCGAGCACAAGTGAGCCACCGCCCCTGACCGGCACGGCGACGGCGCGCACCGAGGCGGGTGCGCGCCGTCGCCGGCCTACGCTCATGCCGCGGTGTCCTGCCGGAGCTCCGCCAGCGCGCGGCGCAGCGGTGCGGCCACCGGGTTGGCCAGGCGACCGGCGTAGAGCAGCGAGCCCGACGGGTCCGTCAGGTCCACCATCTGCGTGGCGTTCCGCAGCTGCAGCCGGTTCAGGCACGAGTGCGCGAAGTCCTCCGCGTCCAGGCCGAGGCGCTCCACATCCGCGACCCCCAGGGCCGTGTACTCGGCGAGGACCCGCCCCACCACGGCGTAGAACTCCTCCGCCGGCAGCAGGGCGTCCGCGTCCATCACGTCGGCCAGATGGCGCAGCACGCCGTCCAGCATGTCCGTGAAGAAGGAGAGGGAGAGGTCCTCGTCGGTCAGGTCGATGCGGATGCGCCGGGTCTGCTCCGTGAGCGGGACGCCGTCCGCGCCGACCACCACCTCCTCCCCGATGTCCTTGAGGAAGGCGCCGGTGACCCGTCCCTCACGCAGGCGGAGCACGATGTTCTCCCCGTGGGGCATGAACACGGTCGAGTAGGCGGCGGCCAGATGCACCAGCGGGGTCACGTAGGCCGTGACCACCCCGTGCAGCCACTGCGCCGCCGTCAGCCCCGAGCGCTCGACGAGTGCCCCCGCCACGGAGCGGCCCTCGCCGTCCCGGTGCAGCAGCGCCGCCATGGTCATGACCCGCTCGCCCTCCGCCAGGCGCGGCAGCGGACTCTCCCGCCACAGGGCGGCGAGCATCTTCGTGCGAGGACCCTTCGAGCCCACGGCATGGAAGGCGTCCCCGGTGTACCCGGCCGAGGCGTACTCCCGCAGCACCCCGAAGCCCCACCCCGTGAGCAGGGGGTCGGAGTCCACGAGGTCGGCCACCACCGCGTTGATCGCCGGGGTGACGGACATGTACGCGGGGGAGAGGCCACGCACGAACCCCATGTTCTGCACGGACAACGCCGTCTTCAGCTGCGGGGCGTGCGGGTCGCTGGCGTTGAACAGGGTGCGCACCGCCTGCATGGCCGTGAACGCGTCCGGGTCCTCGCCCACGTGCACCAGCCGCCCCGCGGCGAGGTCGGGGGCGAACGCCACCTGGATCCGGTGCTCCCACTGCCACGGGTGCACCGGGATCAGCGTGTACGCCTCCGGATCCACGTCGAGGGCCACCGCCCGCTCCGCCCACAGGCCCGCCACCGCCTCGGTGATCGGCGCGGGCAGCGCCGGCACGGCGGCGCCCGCGCTCGCGGTCTCGGGCCAGGTCCACCGTCCCCCGAGCTCGGAGGGGAACGCGAGCCACACCGGGTGCAGCGCCTGCCCGCCCTCGGGAGCGAACATCGCGTACTCCGCGGCCCCCCAGCCGATGCGCCCGTTGGTGGCCACGAAGCCCGGGTGCCCCTCGCTCATGGCGGCCTCCACCGCCGTGTAGTCCGCGTCCACCAGGTCGGTGGCGGACGGGCGCTCGCCGGCCAGCGTGTGGCACCGGGCGGCGAAGGTGGAGGCGAGCTCCTCGAGGTAGACGTCCAGCGCCTCGCCGGCCAGCCCGAGCACCTCGGCCGCATCGAGGACGAAGCGGTCGACGGCCACCGCGTCCGGATCCCCGGCACGGCGCACCGAGTCCGGATCCACGCCGAGGTGCTCGAGCGGGAGGGCACGCGCGGTGAACGTCCACCGCACCCCGCCCAGGGTGAGCGTGTAGGCGTGGCGGCCGGCGTCGTCGACCTGCTCGCCGCGCACCGGCGCCAGGAGCCGCTCATGGGTGAACTCGCGGATCGCCTTGGCGACGAGCAGCCGGTGGGCGCGCCGGGCGGTCGGCGCCGTCAGCGCGTCCAGGCGGGACGGGGAGGACGGGGGGACGGTGGTCATGCGGACACCTTCCTGTCGGGGGTGAGGAGGAACGGGGGTTCGGGGAGGGTGAGGTCCAGTCCGGCGGCGAGGGCGCCGATCCGGCTGGCGGCGAAGGACTCGGGCGTGGCGATCGAGAGCATCGCCGTCTTGGAGCCCAGCGCCACGGGCCCGAGCTCGGTGAACCCGGCGGCCAGGTTCTTCGCCCGGATGGCGGCGTTGCGCTCGTCGGGCTCGACGACGACGCGCCGCGCCCCCGGCTGGGCCAGGCACCAGCGCACCACCGCGGCCATCACCAGGTCCGTGGTCCCGGGCACCGGGGTGTCCGTCGGGGCGACGAGCACGTGCAGGCCGACGTCGCCGGGCGCACCCGCATACCGTCCGGCCAGCTCCGAGTGGGCCGGGTCGTAGACCTCCACCAGGAAGGTCGCGGTCCCGTCCACGAGCCCCACATGCGCGTGGTGGTGCGGGTCCGCGGCGATCGCCTCGTACTCGGCCACGACGTCGGCCAGGCCCGCCTCCGTCATCTCCCAGTACACGGCGTGCGGGGACGTCACCCACCGGTGCAGCAGCGGGTGGTCCTGTGCGCCCACGGGACGGAGCTCCACACGACGGGCCGCGCTCGCGGCCGCGCCGTCCACGGTGGTCTGCGGCGGCGTCACGGCGGTCACCGGACGCCCGCCGCGACGGCACCGAAGTCCTGGAACGCGATCGACTCGGCCTGCGCGTAGACCTGGCGGCCGGCGATCGTGCTGAGGATGCGGCCGCTGTGCTCCGCCGCCATGCCCAGGTCCGGGCCGGTGAGACCCAGGGGCTGTTCGGCGGTGTTGTGCACGAAGATCCGGCGGCCGCTCACGTCGATCGCGTGGTCCGCGTTCGCCGTCGTCCGACCGTCCTCCACGCGCAGCAGGTGCCGCACCGGCTCCAGGAACGGATGGTCCGGGTGGCGGTAGCCCGTGCCCGCGACGACGCGGTCCACCACGTGCCGCGCGGTCACCCCGGTCTCCTCGTCGCGCAGGGTGACCTCCACCCGGGGCGCGCCCTGGCCCGCGACCAGGCGGGCGTCCGCCACCGACGTGCCCGGCCACAGCCGGGCCGGGTCCAGCGGACCCACCTGGCGCTCGTACAGCGCGTGGTAGACGTCCTCGATCGTGTACTCGCTGATCCCCTTGTACAGGGACCGGTGGGACGCGTTGATCTCGTCCCGCCGAGCCCGGGGCAGAGTGGCGAAGTGCCGCTCATAGTCCAGCGAGGTCAGCTCGAGCGTCAGCTGGCCGACCTCCATGCCGAAGAACCGGGGTGAGCGCGTGACCCACGTGAGGTCCGGGTGGCCCGCGTTCAGCAGGTCCAGGGCGCACTCCGCCGCCGACTGGCCGCTGCCCACCACCAGGACCGACCCGGCCCCGGCGATGTCCTCGCGCCGGCCCATGTACTCGCCCGTGTGCACCACGGGGGACGCGCCGACCCGGACCGACTCCTCCGCGACGCGTGCCAGCGGCACGGGCAGGGACGGCACCGTGCCCGTGCCCACCACCACGTGGTCGGCCCGGTGCGTGCTGGTCCCGGCCGCGGACGCCGCCTCCACCACGAACTCGTCCGCCTGCTCGTCCCACCGCACCGCCGTCACCGTGGTCCCGTAGGCGATGCCGGGCAGCTGGGCCGCCACCCACGCGCAGTAGTCCGAGAACTCCCGCCGCAGCGGGTACCAGGAACCCCGGATGTAGAAGCGGTGAAGCCGGCCCATCGCCTTGAGATACGCCAGGAACGAGTACGGGGAGGTCGGGTCCGCGAACGTCACCAGGTCCGCGAGGAACGGCACCTGGATCTGCGCGCCCGGCAACATCATGCCCGGGTGCCACACGAACGCGTCGCGGCTCTCCACCACCTCCACCTCGACGTCGGGCAGCGGGTGGGCCAGCGCGGCCAGGCTCAGGTTGAACGGGCCCAGCCCGATCGCGAGCACGCGGCGGGGGGACGTGGACGCCGGGCTCATGCGCACACCTGCTCGCCGTGCTCGTCCACGCGCGCCGCGGACGGACGTGCTCCCGCCGACGAGGGAAGCGTGCAGGACACGGAGGCCGACGGGACATGCGGACGGGTCCGCGCCACCCGGCGCCTCCGATGACGGCCGGCCCGCACCGCGTCGACGTGCCGCAGCGCCGCCTCCTCCACGACGTCGACCAGCGCCTCCAGCTCGCCCGAGGTGACCGCGGGGTTCAGGATCGTGAACTTCAGATGGGGCACCCCGTCCACCACCGTCGTCGCGATCAGCGCGCGCCCGCCGGCCACGAGCTCCCGGTGCGTCGCCGCCTGCACCGCCGTGCACTCCTCCTCCGACAGTCCCTCGGCCCGTACCCGGAACAGCACCGTCACCAGCGTCGGATCCTCCAGCACCGCGAACGTCGGCCGGGCCCGCAGGATCCCGCACGCGCGCCGCGTGCGCTCGCGCGCCCCCGCGAACAGGGACGCCACCGCCTCGGCCCCATGCTCCCGCAGCGTCAGCCACAGCTTGAGCGAGTCGAACCGGCGGCTCGTCTGCAGCGACCGATCCGCCAGGTTCGGATGGACGCTGTCCTCTGGGTTCAGGTAGTCCGCGTGCACCGTCACATGGCGCAGGCTCTCGGCGTCCCGCACCACCAGCGCGCTGCAGGCCAGCCCCACGTAGAACGTCTTGTGGAAGTCCATCGTCACCGAGTCCGCACGGTGCAGTCCCGGCACCTCGTGGCGCGTCGCCGCGCTCACGGCGAGGATCCCACCCACGGCCGCGTCCGCATGGACCCACATCCCGTGGCGTTCGGCGGCGTCGGCGATGGCCGGCAGCGGGTCGATGGCGCCGCGGTCGGTGGTCCCCAGCGTCGCGACGACGGCCATCGGCACGGCACCGGCGGCCACCTCACGCTCGACCGCCGCGGCCAGGGCCCCGGGGTCCAGGCGCCCGGCGGCGTCGGTGGGGACGACGACCACGGCGTGGCGGCCCAGTCCGAGCAGGCCGGCTGCCTTGGCGATGCTGTAGTGCGTGGCGGCGCTGACGAAGACGCGCAGCGAGCCGAGCGCCTTGGCGGGCAGGTCGGCGAGCCCGGCGTGGCCGGTGAGACGCTGCACGGCGCGGCCGCGGGCCAGCGTCATGGCCTGCAGGTTGGAGGCCGACCCTCCGGAGGTGAAGACGCCGTCGCCGGCGGGGAACCCGCACCAGCGTCCGACCTCGGCCAGGAGCCGCTGCTCCATGAGCGCCGCGGAGCGGGCCTGGTCCCAGGACTCGACCGCCGTGTTGAGCGCCCCGAGCACGGTGTCCGCCGCGGTGCTGGAGAGCAGGACCGGGCAGTTGAGGTGAGCGGCGTAGCCCGGGTGGTGGTAGGCGGTGGTCTGGTGGGCGTAGAGCTCCGCGACCTCCGCGAGGGCGTCGTCCAGGCTGCCCGTCGGATGCGAGAAGTCGACGGCGTCGACGGCGTCGGCCAGGTGCATGGACGGGGTGTCGGGGTGGACCCCCGCGCGGTCGTAGGCGGTGTCGACGGCCACCTGGGCCGCCCTGCCGGTGGCGTCGAGGTAGGCGGCGGGATCGCCGAGTCCGAACAGGCGAGGGGGCATGGGAGGGCCTTCCGTGAGGGGGTCGTCGGCTCCGGGCGGCGTGCGCCAGGACGTCCCGCACAGTAGGGAAGCCTTACCTAAGAAAGCAAATACGCAACGATCTTGTGACGTATTCAAAGAGAGTGCTGCTGGGTCGGTCAGACCCACCTACGAGGACCGGATGACGAGCTCCGCCGTCCTCATCCCGCCTGCCGGGGTGGGCGCTCGTGATGCCCGACCCGCCGCGCAGGGTCGCACGCCGCGCGGGGGCCGGATGGACGTCGTCCTGGAGGTGCCCGGCCGTGACCACGCGTGGGCGCGCGGCGAGCAATCGCTCGCGACGGCGGCGCGGCGGGTGATCGTCCGCCGCGGCATCGCACCGAAGCGCGCGATCATGTTCAGCGGCTACTGGCGGGTGGACGGCCCGCGGCTCTGATCCCGTCCGACGGTCGGCGTCCGGGCTCCGCGCGCGAGGCCGACCACACGCCCCGGAACGACGAAGGGCCCCTCCGTCAGGAGGGGCCCTTCGTGTGTGGAGCGGATGACGAGATTCGAACTCGCGACCTCCACCTTGGCAAGGTGGCGCTCTAGCCAACTGAGCTACATCCGCCTGAGTCGATCCTCGCGGATCGTCTCCGTGCGCGATACTGGGTTCGAACCAGTGACCTCTTCCGTGTCAGGGAAGCGCGCTACCGCTGCGCCAATCGCGCTCGTCCACCTCCGAGGAGGTGGTGAACATGCCGCCACTCCCGGTCGGAGAAGCCTGCGAGGTCGGGACGGGATTCGAACCCGCGTATACGGCTTTGCAGGCCGCTGCCTCGCCTCTCGGCCACCCGACCAGGGGTGAAGGTTGAGCGAGCGGATGACGAGATTCGAACTCGCGACCTCCACCTTGGCAAGGTGGCGCTCTAGCCAACTGAGCTACATCCGCGTGTCGGTGCCGCCGGGATCCGCTCGTTTGAGCCGCTCACCTGCGTTTTCCAACGAGAAAGAACTCTAGGCCATCTCCGCCCGGATGCAAAATCGGCGTCCGCTGGCGTGTCGGGCCACCCCGTCGGGGGTCCGCGGACCCTGCCAGAATGGCTGACCATGACCCAGCCACGCCTCGCGCATCAGACCCCCCACGGACGCATGTACGCGCGCTCCCTCTCGGGCCTGCCCGAGGTCCCGTCCATCACCACCGTGATCGGCATGGAGAAGACGGACCTGGACGGCTGGGTCGGGTGGATGGCGGCCCAGTCCGTGACCCAGGATCCGCGCCTGACGGAATCCGTGGGCTCCGCGGCGCGCCTGAAGCAGGTGGCCCGGCAGTCCGCCGACGCCGCCGCCCGCTACCGGGACGCCGCGGCCGAGCGCGGGGACCGCGTGCACGACTACGCCGAGCAGGTCGCCCAGCGCGCCCTCGGCCGCCCCCACACCATGGCGGAGGCCCGGGCCCGGCTGATCGAGCACGGCGAGGGCGCCTACGCGGACCGCTTCGACGAGTGGTGGGACCTCTACGACGTCCGGCCGATCGCGGCCGAGATCACCGTCTGGAACCACACGGTGGGCTACGCGGGCACGCTGGACCTTGTCGCCCGGATCGGCGGCCGGCTGTGCCTGATCGACTACAAGACGAAGGGCACGGGGCGGGACGGACGGGTCAAGGCGCTCGACCCCAAGGTGGTCATGCAGCTGACCGCCGGCCTGAAGGCGGAGGAGTCCCTCGTGGATCCCGAGGCCGGCACCTGGGAGGAGTGGCGGCACGGCCAGGCCGAGATGCTGCTCGGCGTCGCCCTGGGGGAGACCGAGGTCGCCGTGCACCAGGCCAACCCGGGCGTGCTGCCCCGCCACTGGCACAAGTTCTGGGCCCTGCGCCAGGTCTGGAAGCACGCGCAGGCCGTGGACGACGCCGGCCCCGCGCTCCGCGTCATCGGCCCGCCTCCGCCGTCGGTCCCGGCGTCGGCGGCCACCGGCCTGCAGGCCGTGCGCGCCGCGGCGTTCGGCGGCGGCTCCCACGCCGCTCCGGACGTGGTGCCCGACGGTTCGTCGTCGCGCCCGGCGTCCGCCGCCGAGGGCGGCGATAGGGTGACGGCGTGACCGTCCTGCCCGTCCGCACCGTCCCCGACCCCGTCCTGCGCACCGCCGCGTCGCCCGTGCCCGCGGGTGCGGACGTGCGCGCCCTCGTGGCGGACATGATCGAGACGATGCACGCCGTCGGGGGTGTGGGCCTGGCCGCGCCCCAGGTGGGCGTGGGTCTGCGCGTCTTCGTGTTCGACGTCGCCGGCGTCGCCGGGCATGTGGTCAATCCCGTGCTCGAGACCGCCGGGCAGGCGCTGCGGGAGCCGGGCGAGGGGTGTCTGTCCGTGCCCGGGCTGCGCTACCACCCGGCGCGCGCCGCCGAGGCCGTCGTCCGCGGCACCGACGTGGACGGGAACCCGGTGGAGCACCGGGGGACCGGACTGCTCGCCCGCTGTCTCCAGCACGAGACCGACCACCTCGACGGGATCCTCTACGTCGACCGCCTCGACGGCGAGGAACGCCGGGAGGCCCGCCGCCGCATGCGCGCCGGTGAGGTGGACCGCGCCGCTCGCCGCATCGGGGCCGCGCGCGCCGCCGCCGTCAGTTCGGTCTTCGGCGCCCCCGCCGCCGGAACAGGAGCCGCCCGATGACCGTCCCGACACCCCTGCGCGTGCTCTACGCCGGCACGCCCGAGACCGCCGTGCCCGTGCTGCGCGCCCTGCTCGACTCGCCCCACGAGGTCGTCGGCGTGCTCACCCGGCCGGACGCCCCGGTCGGGCGCCGGCGGGTGCTGACCCCGTCGCCGGTCGCGGTCGTGGCCGAGGAGGCCGGCCTGACCGTGCTCAAGGCCGACCGACTCCGCGGACCCGGGGGCGCCGATGTCCTCCAGGCGATCCGCGCGTTCGAGGCGGACGTGGCCGTCGTCGTCGCCTACGGGGCGCTCGTGCCCGCCGAGGCCCTGCAGATCCCGCGCCACGGCTGGCTCAACCTGCACTTCTCCGCGCTGCCGGCCTACCGCGGCGCCGCCCCCGTCCAGCGCGCCGTGATGGCCGGGGAGACCGAGATCGCCGCCGACGTGTTCCAGCTCGAAGAGGGCCTGGACACCGGGCCCGTCTTCGCCCGGCTCACCCGCCCCGTCGCGGCCGACGAGACCGCCGGGGCCGTGCTCACCGACCTCGCCGAGCGCGGCGGCCCGCTCGTGATCGACGTGCTCGACCGCCTGGCGGCCGGCACCGCGACGGCCACGCCCCAGCGCGGAGAACCCACCCACGCGCCGAAGCTCACGGCCGCAGACGGCCTGGTGGACCCCGCCCGCCCGGCGGCCGAGGTGGCCGCCCGGATCAACGGCGTCACCCCGGAGCCCGGCGCCTGGGGCTGGCTGACCGCCGCCGACGGCGCCGCCCCGGCCCGCTTCAAGCTCGACGGCGTCGCCCCGGTCCGCGCCGGTGACGACGGCTGGCCCTCCGCCCTCGACGCCGCGGCTCCCGGGCAGATCCTGATGGCCGCGAAGGCCGCCTGGCTGCGCACCGCCGGCGGGGCCGTCCGGCTCTCCCGCGTCCAGCCGGCGGGCAGGAAGCTGATGCCGGCCGCCGACTGGGCGCGCGGCGCCGCCGCCGGGGCCGCGCTGCTGGCCGGGGAGGCGCTCGCCCACCACGAAGAACAGGCCCGCCAGGAGGCCGCCGCCCGGGCGGCGGCACGCGAGGCCGCGCGGAACGCCGCGGCACAGGACGAGGAGGCACGCGCATGAGCCGCGAAGGACAGGCAGGACAGGGCCGGGGAGAGCGAGGGGCCCGCGGGGAAGGCGGCCGCGCACCCCGGCCGGACGCCCAGGACCGCCGCGACGCGCAGGGGCGCACCCGCAACCGGGGTCGCTCGGGCGCGGGACGGAAGTACTCGGCGCAGGCGCCGTCCCAGCGCTCCCGCACCGCCGACCCGGCGCGCCGCGTCGCGTTCGGGGTGGTCCGCTCCGTTCACGCCGAGGACGCGTACGCGAACCTGGTCCTCCCGGCGCGCATCCGCCAGGCCCGCCTCGACCGGCGCGACGCCGGCTTCGCCACCGAACTCGCCTACGGCACCCTGCGCGGGCTCGGCCTGTACGACGCGATCCTGGCCCGCTGCGTGGACCGCCCGCTCGAGAGGATCGACCCGCCCGTGCTCGACGCCCTGCGGCTCGGCGCCCACCAGCTGCTGGGCATGCGCGTGCCCGCCCACGCCGCCCTCGACGCCACCGTCTCCCTCGTGCGCGCCGAGATCGGGGCCGGCGCCTCCGGGTTCGTGAACGCGGTGCTGCGTCGGGTCGCCGAACGCCCCCTCGAGGAGTGGCTGGCCGACGTCGCCCCCGCCGACGGCGGCGACGCCGCCCTGGCCGTCCGCACCTCGCACCCGGTGTGGATCGTCCGCGCGCTGCGCCAGGCCCTGGCCGCCCACCGCGGCACCCGCCACACCGCCGACCGCGACGCCGAGCTGGCCGCCCTGCTCGAGGCGGACAACGCCCCGCCCGTGGTCAACCTCGTCGCCCTGCCCGTGGCTGGCGGGGCCGAGGCACTCGCCGCGGCCCTCGACGACGGCGCCGAGCCCGGGCCGCTGGCCCCGGACTCCGCCCTGCACTCCGGCGGCGACGCCGGCCGCCTGCCCGGGGTGCGCGAGGGCGTGCTCCGCGTCCAGGACGCCGGCTCCCAGCTCACCGCCCGCGCCCTGGCCCAGGCGCCCGTTCCCGCGGCCGAGGGTCGCGCCGAGCGCTGGCTCGACCTGTGCGCCGGCCCCGGCGGCAAGGCGGCCCTGCTGGCCGCCCTCGCCGCCGAGCGGGGGGCGACGCTCGTGGCCAACGAGGTCGCCCCGCACCGCGCCGACCTCGTCCGGCAGGCACTCGCCGCCGTGCCCGCCGGCGCCTGGACCGTCCGGGCCGGGGACGGCCGCACGCTCGCCGACGCCCCCGAGGCAGCCCCGGCGTTCGACCGCGTCCTCGTGGACGCCCCCTGCACCGGCCTCGGTGCGCTGCGCCGTCGTCCCGAATCGCGCTGGCGCCGCACCCCGGCCGACCTCGCCGAGCTCACCGGCCTGCAGGCCGAGCTGCTCGACGCGGCGGTCGCCGTCCTGGCCCCCGGCGGCGTGCTCGCCTACGCCACCTGCTCCCCGCACGTCGCGGAGACCGTCGTCCAGGTCCAGGACCTCATGCGCCGCCACCCCGAGCTGGAGCTGCTCGACGCCCGCACCGCCCTCGACGCCGTCGCGCTCGACGACCTGCGTCTGGACGAGGCAGAACCCGCCGGCGCGCCGGAGCCGGAAGACGTGGTCGCCCGCACGGCCCAGCTCTGGCCGCACCGGCACGGCACCGACGCCATGTTCCTGGCCCTGCTGCGCGCCCCCGGCGCCTGACCGAGAGGACCCGACCATGACCGCCCGCGCCCCGCGCCTGCACCCCTCGATCCTGTCCGCGGACTTCGCCCGCCTCGCCGACGAGCTGGCCCGCATCCCCAGCGCGGACGCGGTGCACGTGGACGTCATGGACAACCACTTCGTCCCGAACCTCACTCTCGGCCTGCCCGTGGTCGAGGCGATCCGCCGCGCCACGGACCTGCCGCTGGACATCCACCTGATGATCGAGGACGCCGACCGCTGGGCGCCGGGCTACGCGGAGGCGGGGGCCGAGTCCGTGACCTTCCACGCGGAGGCCTCGGCGGCGCCCGTCCGGCTGGCCCGGGAGCTGCGCGCCGCCGGAGCGAAGGCCGGCATGGCGCTGCGGCCGGCGACCGCGGTCGAGCCCTACCTGGACATGCTCCCGGAGCTGGACATGCTCCTGCTGATGACCGTGGAGCCCGGCTTCGGGGGGCAGGCGTTCCTCGACGTCGTGCTGCCGAAGATCCGTCGGGCCCGCCGCGCCCTCGACGGCGGGCCCACCCCGCTGGCCCTCCAGGTCGACGGCGGCGTGAACCGCGAGACCATCGAACGCGCGGCCGAGGCCGGGGCCGACGTGTTCGTGGCCGGCTCCGCGGTGTTCGGCGCCGAGGACCCCGACGCCGCGCTCGTCGGCCTGCGCACCGCCGCCGCCCGCGCCTGCCACTGACCCCGGAGACGCGGTCGCCCGCCCGCCGCGCCGTACGTCGCCCGGTGACGTCCGGCATGCGCGGCCGGCCGGGCGTGCGATACTGCAGGACAGCAACGTGCTCCGAGATGCGGTGGAAGTCCGCACCGGCGGTGACAGCCCGCTAACCGCACGGCCCGTCCTCATCCGAGGCGGCGCCGGGCGGCCTGACCGGTGGAATTCCGGTGCCGACCGTACAGTCGGGATGGGAGAGGCACGCGGCGGAGCCGTTCCGCGCCCTGCGCGGGAGGGCTGCGGAGCGCACCCCTCGGAGTCCCGATCCGAGGAGGTGGCGTCACGGTCATGGACTGGCTGGTGGACGCGTTCAACTGGACCATCCCGGTCGCCGGCGGCGGCCTGCTCATGCGCGAGGTGCTGGGCAACGTCTTCGGCCTCGCCTCCGCCCTGGGCGGCATGGCGCGCAGGGTCTGGGCCTGGCCCGTGGGCATCCTCGGCAACCTCATCCTGCTGACGGTCTTCCTCGCCTCCCTGTTCACGGGGGCCGATCACGCCACCCTGCTCGGGCAGGCCGGCCGACAGGTCATGTTCATCGCCGTCTCCGTCTACGGCTGGGCGCGCTGGCGTCAGGCCCGCCGGGGCCACGCCGAGGACGCTCCCGCCATCACCCCGGAGTGGGCCGGCTGGCGCGGGCGCGTGTTCCTCGTGACGGCCATGGCGGTCGGCACCGTCGCCCTCACCCCCGTGTTCCGCGCGCTGGGTTCGTGGGAGCCGGTGTGGGCGGACGCCTGGACGTTCGTGGGATCGCTGCTGGCGACCTACGGCATGGCGCGCGGCTGGGTGGAGTTCTGGCTGATCTGGGTGGCCGTGGACGTCGTCGGCGTGCCCCTGCTGTGGAGCACCGGCTACTACGCCTCGGCCGTGATGTACGCCTTCTACGGCGCCTTCACCCTGATCGGCTTCTTCGTGTGGCTGCGCGCCACAGACCGGGACAAGCCCGCCGTGGAGACGCTGCTGCCCGACGGCCCCGAGGGGGACGTCGCCCGATGAGCGCCGCCGAGACCCCGTCCGCCGACCCCATGGACCTCGCCGTCCGCGCCGCGCTGCGCGGCGTGCGCGGCGCCAACCCCCTCGTCGGGGCCGTCCTGACCGACGAGGCCGGCCGCGTCCTGGCCGTCGGCCACCACCGCGGACGGGGGACCGCCCACGCCGAGGTCGACGCCCTGACCCGCTGGCGGGCCGCCCGCTCCACGGATCCGGCCCTGGCCGCCCTCGACCCCGCCGGCCTGACGCTGCACGTCACCCTCGAGCCCTGCGACCACACCGGCAGCACCGGCCCCTGCTCGCAGGCCGTCCTGGACGCGGGGATCGGCGCACTGCGCTACGCCGTCGCGGACCCCACCGGCCACGACGGCGGCGGCGCGGCCCGCCTCGCCGCGCACGGGGTGCACGTCACCAGCCCCACCGGCGAGGCGGCCGCACTCGCGCTCACCGCCCGCTGGCGCGAGGTCCGCGACGCAGGCCGTCCGTGGGTGACCGGACACCTCGCCCAGTCCCTCGACGGCCACGCCGCGGCCGCCGACGGCACGAGCCAGTGGATCACCGGCCCGGACTCCCGCGTCCACGCCCACGAGGTGCGCTCCCGCGTCGACGCCATCGTCGTCGGCACGGGGACCGTGCTGGCCGACGACCCCCGCCTCACCGCCCGTGACGCCGCCGGCGCCGAACTCGCGCACCAGCCCGTGCCCGTCGTCCAGGGTCACCGGCCCGTGCCCGACGGCGCCGCCCTGCGCGCGCACCCGGTCCTGCTGCACGTGCCGGACCACGACCCGCACGCCGTCCTCGCCGCGCTCGCCGCCCATCCCGGGCCCTGGCCCCACGGCCGCCGTGCCGAGCACGTGCTCATCGAGGGCGGGCCCCGTGTGCTCGGCGCGTGGCTGCGCGCCGGCCTCGTGGACGAGCTGATGGTCTACACCGCGCCCCTGCTGCTCGGCCCGGGCCGCGCCGCCGTCGCCGGCCTGGACATCGCCACGCTGTCCGGGGCACTGCGCTGGCACCCTGACCCCGCGGAGGGTGGCCCCGTCCGTGCCCTCGGGGACGACGTCTGGACCCACCTGAGCCCCGTGCCGGCCCCGCGCCTGCCCACCGCCCCCGCCCCGACCCGCTTCCAGGAGGACTGAGTGTTCACCGGCATCGTCACCCATCTCGGCACCGTCGTCGCCCTCGAGCACGACACGGCCGCCGACACCGCCCTGCTGACCCTCGACGCCGGCGGCGCCCTCGACGGGCTGCCCGCCGGCGGCTCGCTCGCCGTCGACGGCGTGTGCCTCACGGCCCTCGACGAGCCCACGGAGCGCCCCGGTGTGTTCCGTGCCGACCTCATGGGCCAGACGCTGCGGATGACCAGCCTCGGCGACCGCGCCCCGGGGGACCGGGTCAACCTCGAGCGCTGTCTGCGCCCCACCGACCACCTGGACGGGCACGTGGTCCAGGGCCACGTGGACGGGACCGGCGAGGTCCTCGCGGTCACCCCACACGGGGCCTGGACCACCCTGCGCATCGGCCTGCCCGCCCGCCTGGCGCGCTATGTCCCCGCGCAGGGGGCCATCGCCCTGCAGGGCGTCTCCCTCACCGTCACCGCCGTCTCCGACCCGGGCGCGGCCGCGCACTGGTTCGAGGTCGGCATCATCCCGGCCACGCTCGAGGCCACCACCCTGGGCGCCCTGCGGCCGGGCGACCGCGTCAACCTCGAGACCGATGTGCTCGCCCGGTACGCCGAGCGTCTCGCGCTCATCCCGTCCGCCCCCGCCGCACCCACCGAGGAGGCCCGTCCGTGAGCGAGCACATCCGTCTGGACCCCGTCCCCGCGGCGATCGCCGCGATCGCCGCCGGCCGGCCCGTCGTCGTCGTGGACGACGCCGACCGCGAGAACGAGGGCGACCTGATCTACGCCGCCGCCCTGGCCACCGACGAGGTCACCGCCTTCACCGTCCGCCACACCTCGGGCGTCATCTGCGCGCCCCTGCCGGCCGGCCTGGCCGACCGTCTGGCCCTGCCGCCCATGACCACCGTCAACGAGGACCCCAAGGGCACCGCCTACACCGTGAGCGTGGACGCCGCCGCCGGCGTCACCACCGGCATCTCCGCCGCCGACCGCACCCGCACCCTCCGCGTGCTCGCCGACCCCGGTGCCGCCCCCGGTGACCTGACCCGGCCCGGTCACGTGTTCCCCCTGCGCGCCGTCCCCGGCGGCGTCCGGGCCCGCCGCGGCCACACCGAGGCCGGCGTCGAGCTGTGCCGCCTGGCCGGCGTCGCGCCCGTGGCCGCCATCGCCGAGCTCGTCCACGACGACGGCACCATGATGCGCCTGCCCGCCCTGCGGGAGTTCTCCGACGAGCACGGCCTCGTGCTGATCTCCATCGAGGACCTCGTGGCCCACCTGGAAGAGACGACGCCGGCCCTGACCGCCGTCCCCGCCGAGGCCACCCTGCCGACCCGGCACGGCCTGTTCCGCGTGAGCGTGCACGTGGACGCCGAGACCGGGGCCGAGCACCTGCTGCTCGTGGCGGGGGAGACCGACCCGGAGCGGCCCCTCACCGTCCGCGTGCACTCGGAGTGCCTCACCGGCGACGTGCTCGGCTCCCTGCGCTGCGACTGCGGCCCCCAGCTCGAGGACGCCCTGGCCCGCGCGGCGGCCGAGGGCGGCGCCGTCCTCTACCTCCGGGGCCACGAAGGACGCGGCATCGGCCTGGCCAACAAGATCCGCGCCTACCGGCTCCAGGAGGAGGGGATGGACACCGTCGAGGCCAACCTCGCCCTCGGTCTGCCCGCCGAGGCGCGCGACTGGGCCGGGGCTGCCGCCGTCCTCACGGCCGCCGGCCATCGGCGCATCCGCCTGGTCACCAACAACCCCGCGAAGGTCGCGGGGCTGCGGGCGGCCGGCATCGACGTCGTCGAGCGTGTCCCGGCCCCCACGCCCGTCACCGAGCACAACGTCGTCTACCTGCGCACCAAGCGGGACCGCATGGCCCACGCCCTGGCGGACCGCGTGCTCGAACCGCCGACGGCCACCGGCGGCCCCGCCACGCCGGCCGATGACCCGACCACCGACCCGACCCACCCCACCCACCAGGAGGACACCCCATGAGCGGCGCCGGAGCCCCGACCTTCACCCCCGACCCCGCCGCTGGGACCGGCCTGAACGTGGCGATCGTCGCCGCCCAGTGGCACACCGAGATCATGGACGGGTTGATCGCCGGGGCGCAGGCCGCCGCGGCGGATTTGGGCCTGGAGCCCGTGCTCGTGCGCGTGCCCGGCACCGTCGAGCTCACCGTCGCCGCGGCGCGGCTGGCGGAGCGCTTCGACGTCGTCGTGGTCCTCGGTGTCGTGGTGCGCGGGGACACCCCGCACTTCGACTACGTGTGCCAGTCCGTGACCCAGGGCGTGACGGAGGTCTCGGTGCGCACAGGCGTTCCCGTGGGCTTCGGCGTGCTCACCGTGGACACCGAGCAGCAGGCCCGCGACCGGGCGGGCCTGCCCGGATCCCGCGAGGACAAGGGCCGTGAGGCCCTCGAGGCGGCGGTGCTCACCGAGCTCGCCCTGCGCTCGGTCACGCCGCGGGACTGAGGATGGCCGGGCGGGGCGGCCTGGTGAGTCGGCTGCTCTTGATGGGGCCCTGTCCCAGGGGCCGGTGGGGGTGAGCGCCGGCCGGTCAGCCGTGCCCGTCCGGAACGCCGGCAGCCGCTCGCCGTCATGGATGGGGTCGGCCGGAGGGGGAGGGGACCCGACGGTCGAGGCGGAGACGCGAAGCCCCCGCCCTTCGTCTTGCTCGGGGCATCCACGGCCCGTCATCGATCGCCGGAGCGTGGCCGCGTTCAAGCAGTCCATGGCCTTGCGGCGAGCTGCAGACCGGCTGGCCGAGGTGGGGATCGTCGTCTCGGACTATCGAGATCACATCACTCCCAAGGATCAGACCGTCGCCGTCGAGGAGTTGCGCGAGACCGGGCTGTTGCTCACCCCCCTGGTGCTGGCCTGCTCCATCGTCCCCAAAGCGCGTCTGGCCTGCGACTGGCTGGGCCGCTAGGAGAAGGGCGAACCCGTCGCCACCGCCTACGCCGACCTGGCTGGCCTCATCTCCGAAAGGATCACCGCACGAACGAGAAGCAGTTCGAACCCGACCTGAGCCTGCGAGCACAGCGACGCAAGCCCACCCCGGCCCCCCAGACCCCGGCCCCCGGAGCGGTGATCCCCGCAGAACCGGCAACAGCCTCGGTCCCGGCCGGCGGGTACGCGCCCCTGGCCCGGCGTGGGGCGCCGACCGTGGCGCTGAACGTGCGGGTGCCCGAAGCGATCCGCGACGTGGTGCGTCGAAAGGCCGCAACGAACCCGGCAACGCCCGGCCAAGCAGCAGTCATCGAGGCCTTGGTCCGCGCGCACCTGATGCACTGACCGGTGCGACAGGTCGAGGGGTCTGAGCTGATCCTCCAGGCCATCGGAGACGCCTATCCCTTCCAGGGCTGAGGACCCCTGTGCGTCCTGGGTGCTGGCCCCGTGTTCCCTGCGCAACGTGGGCAGGCTGAAAGGCGTCTGCTACAAACCCTGCTGGGGCCGGTGTTGTGGCGCACTGATTGACGTCAGTCTTCGGCCGTCTGGCTGTGACTGTTGCAGGTATGTGGCGGCATTCTTGCTGAGATACGTGGCGGCAAGGACCGTCCATCCAGGAACGACACTGTTCGCAAGCTGGGGCCAGCAACGATCGCCAGGACGTCGGCATCGACAATGCCCGGAGATCTCTTTGTGGTGGTGGCCGCCGATCAGGAAGCGTGGTTAGAAACCGAAGGCCCCGCCGCTGACCAGGATGAAGAAACCCAGGCCGATCAGCACGATGGGGAACAGGATGTGTTCCCAGCGCTCCAGGACCTCAGCGATCGGTCTGCGGGTGGCGACGAACTTGGCCAGGCCCACCAGCACCGCGACCAGGGCCAGGAACACGATGCAGTAGGCAGCCACAGCCCCCGGGCCGACGCTGAGGAAGACCGGGGCGTAGACGCCGATGTTGTCCCCGCCGTTGGCGAAGGTCACCCCGGCCACGGTCCAGACGGCGACATTCTTGCCCTCGATCTTGGCGTCATCATCGTCTTCGCCTCTGCGCCACCCCTGCCAGGCCGCCCACACTCCCAGGCCCAGCGGGATGAGCCCGAAGTAGGGGATGACCCCCGGAGGCAAGAACGCGCCCGCGCCCAAGGACACGAGCACTGCCGCACCCAGGATGCCGGCGAAGCCGAGGTACTGGCCGACCAGGATTCGGACGGTGGTCCCACGCTGGCCCGCACCACGGCCGAAGAACAGGGATAGCACGATGAGGTCGTCGATGTTGGTAACCAGGAACAGACCGATCGCCTGGAGGGCTGAGGACAGGATCACGCGCCCACCCCCTTCTCGCAGCAGCCGGGCACGGAGCAGGCCGGGTCCAGGCACGGGGCACTCTCATCCACCGCGAGGGTGACCTCGACCAGAGCAGTCAGCGCCCGCGCCAGGTGTGCATCGGCGATCTCGTACCGGGTCTGGCGGCCCTCGGCAACGGCGACCGCGATCCCGCAGTCTCGCAAGCACGCCAGGTGGTTCGACACGTTCGACCGGGTCAGCCCCAAGTCCCGCGCCAGTTCGGCCGGGTATGCCGGCCGTTCCAGCAAGGTCATCAGGATCCGCGACCGGGTGGGGTCGGCCATCGCCCGGCCCAACCGGTTCATCACGTCAACACGAGAGGCAATAGTCAGCATTCACTGAACTATACAGTATGAGCTGAACTTACAGTGTCGCCTCGTAAAGCTATGCCCCAGCGGGGCGGCACAGAACGTCGTGCCGTCCCGCTGTTTGCTCATCGGCCGACGGAGAGCTCGATCAGTTGCGGGCTGCTGCAGCAGGCGTCGCCGGCTGGGGCTGGGGCGTCGCAGCTGCCACCGAGGTCGGTGGTGCATACGCCGGTCTCGGGTAGTTCGAGGTGGACTGCGTCGGCTGCTTTGCGGTCGCCGGCCAGGGCTGCTGCGATGGAGCGGACCTGTTCGTAGCCGGTGGCCATGAGGAAGGTGGGGGCGCGGCCGTAGCTCTTCATCCCCACGATGTAGAAGTTCGTCTCCGGGTGGGCGAGGACTCGCTCACCGTGAGGCTCGACGGATCCGCAGGAGTGGAACTCGGGATCGATCAGCGGCCCCAGCTGGGACGGTGCTTCGACGGCCGGGTCCAGGGCCAGGCGGAGTTCGGAGAGCATTCCGAGATCAGGGCGGAACCCGGTGGCGGGCACCAGCACATCGACGCTCACTTCTCGCTCCCCGTCCGGGGTCACAGCGTGGACGGTCAACGTGTCGTCGGCTCTGAAGCGAGTGATGGTGAAGGAGGTGAGGACCTCGATGCGTCCGGAGTCGACCAGCTGGCGCAGTCGCGAGCCGAGCGCTCCTCGGGCTGCGAGTTCGTCCTGGTCGCCGCCCCCGTAGACGCGGGTGAGGTCTGCGGTGCGAGCGGCCCAAATGATGGTGGTGTCGGCCTCCAGGCCCGCGAGGTCCAGCAGGGTATTGGCGGCTGAGTGGCCGGCACCGGTCACCATGACTCGCTTGCCGGCGAAGCGGTCACGGTCGCGGCCCTGCACGTCAGGCAGCGGCGCGGTGATGTGGCCCGCGGCGCGGGCCTGCTGCTCGCCGGGAGCAAGGAGCCCGGCCTGTCCGAGGGGGTTGGGCGTGGACCAGGTGCCGGAGGCGTCGATGACCGCGGAGGCGAGCACGTCTTCGCTGTGCCCGTCGGTGGTCTGGATCCGGACGAGGAAGGGGGTCTCCTCGCGGCGTGCGGTGCGGGTCTTGTCGATGCCGGCGCGGGAGACGGCGCTGACCCGCGCCCCGTAGCGGATCGACTCGGCGAGCTGGGGAAGCTGCGCGAGCGGTTCGAGGTAATGCTCGCGCAGTTCGTGACCGGTCGGGAGAACGTCGGCGTCGGGTGCGGTCCAGCCGGCAGCTTCGAGGAGACGCTGTGCGGCGGCGTCGAGGTTGTACTGCCACGGCGAGAAGAGCCGCGTGTGCCCCCACTCGGCGATCGCGGCTCCTGCCGCGGTCCCGGCCTCGAGGATCAGGAACGGCAGGCCGCGCTCAGAGAGGTGGGCAGCGGCGGCAAGGCCGATGGGGCCAGCGCCGATGACGACAATGGGATGTGAGTTCGTTGCGGTGGTCAAGATGATGAGTCTCCTTGCTGCGCGGCGGTCAGTTCGCGGTGCCGGTGAGGTCGGTCAGGAGCTTGCGGACGTGGGTGTCGATGTCGTCGCGGACCAAGCGCATCCGCTCCATCCCTTCGATGCCGCGCTGAGAGGGCTCATCGGTGTGCCAGGTCGTGACCGGCGCGGTCATGCCCTCGACGGGTTTGATGACGGCTTCGTCGCCGATGACGATCACGTGGTCGACGCTTCGCAGCAGCTCGGGGGTGACCGGCTGCGGGACGGCGGAGGACATGTCCGCGCCGACCTCGGCGATCGCCTCCGCGGACTGGGCGTTGATGGCGGTGCCCGGGCGGGTGCCGGCGGAATGCACGTCGACCTCATCCCCGGCGTGATGGCGCATGAGGGCGGCGGCCATCTGGGACTTGCCGCCGTTCTTCACGCAGACGAACAGGACTGAAGGGCGCTTCGTGGTCATCGGGAGGACATCCTTCTGTGGGGTCATCGGGTGGGGGCGGTGGTGTCGCCGGGGAACAGGCGCCGCCCCATAGCGAGGGCGACGTAGACGAGGGCGACGAGGACGGGGACTTCGATCAGCGGGCCGACGACGCCGGCGAGGGCCTGGCCGGAGGTGACTCCGAAGGTGCCGATGGCGACGGCGATGGCGAGCTCGAAGTTGTTGCCCGAGGCCGTGAACGCGACGGTCGTGGACTTCGCGTAGTCGAGGCCGATCGCGCGGCCGAGCAGGAAGGACCCCAGGAACATGACGACGAAGTAGACCAGCAGCGGCAGGGCGATGCGGGCCACGTCTCCCGGTGCGGAGATGATCGCGTCGCCCTGGAGGGCGAACAGCAGCACGATGGTGAACAGCAGCCCGTACAGCGCCCAGGGGCCGATCTTCGGGAGGAACCGCTCCTCGTACCAGGTCCGACCCTTGGCTCGCTCACCGA